>NZ_JBBIAB010000008.1 GCF_039634785.1 Tistrella mobilis
CTACCCGCTATTACCTCTCCTCCGCCCGCTTGTCCGCCGCCGCCTTCGCCAAGGCCGTCCGCGGCCACTGGGCCATCGAGAACGGCCTGCACTGGGTTCTCGACACCACCTTCCGCGAGGACGAGGCCCGCGCTCGCAAGGACCACGGTCCGGAAAACCTCGCCATCATCCGAAAACTCGCCCTCAACGTCCTCAAAACGGCCAGGCCAACCATCTCCATCCGTCGCAAGCGAAAGCGATCCGGATGGTCCGACGCATTCGCCCGATCCGTCATCGGGCAAATGCGATAGCCCTGCGGACCGTCCCCGCACCGGTTGCCGCCGCGCGCGTTTGCACTATACTGCGCCGATCCGCGGCCCCTCGGGGGCCTGGGCGGCGCGTTTGCGGCCGTCCGCATGGTTCCTGCCGCCGCGATGCCCGCACCTTCCGCCCACATCCTGTCGTTCCCGGGGGCTTCAGATCATGAGCCGCGACGTCAAGAAAGTCGTCCTCGCCTATTCCGGCGGTCTCGACACCTCGATCATCCTGCGCTGGCTGCAGGAGAATTACGGCTGCGAGGTCGTCACCTTCACCGCCGATCTCGGCCAGGGCGAGGAGCTGGAGCCGGCGCGCGCGAAGGCCGAGATGATGGGCGCATCCGAGATCTTCGTCGAGGATCTGCGCGAGGAGTTCGTGCGCGATTACGTCTTCCCGATGTTCCGCGCCAATGCCCTTTACGAGGGCGTCTATCTGCTCGGCACCTCCATCGCCCGGCCGCTGATCGCCAAGCGCCAGATCGAAATCGCCCGTCAGGTCGGCGCCGATGCGGTCGCCCATGGCGCCACCGGCAAGGGCAATGATCAGGTCCGTTTCGAGCTTGGCTATTACGCGCTCGAGCCCGGCATCAAGGTGGTCGCACCCTGGCGCGAATGGGATCTCAACTCCCGCACCAGGCTGATCGACTATGCCGAGAAGCATCAGATCCCGATCGCCAAGGGCAAGCGCGGCGAGGCGCCGTATTCGACCGACGCCAACCTGCTGCACATCTCTTATGAAGGCCGCGCCCTGGAAGATCCCTGGGTCGAGCCGGACGAGGAGATGTTCACCCGCTCGGTCTCGCCCGCCGCGGCCCCCGACGAGCCGACCTATGTCGAGATCTCGTTCGAGCGGGGCGATGCGGTCGCGATCGACGGCGAGGCGCTGACGCCTGCGGCCCTGCTGACCCGCCTGAACGATCTGGGCGGCGCCAACGGCATCGGCCGGCTCGATCTGGTCGAAAACCGGTTCGTGGGCATGAAGTCGCGCGGCGTCTACGAGACCCCGGGCGGCACCATCCTGCTGGTCGCGCATCGCGCGATGGAGAGCCTGACCCTCGACCGCGGGGCCTCGCACCTCAAGGACGAGCTGATGCCCCGCTATGCGGAGCTGATCTATAACGGCTTCTGGTTCTCGCCCGAGCGCGAGATGCTTCAGGCGCTGATCGACCGGAGCCAGGAGAACGTCACCGGCACCGTCCGGCTGAAGCTGTTCAAGGGCAATGTGATCGTCGTCGGCCGCAAGTCGCCGAAGAGCCTCTATGACGAGGCCTTTGCGACCTTCGAGGCCGACCAGGTCTACGACCAGCGCGATGCCCAGGGCTTCATCAAGCTGAACGCCCTGCGTCTGCGTCTCGGCGCGCGCCGCGGCGATCGCCGCTGAGCGGACCCGGCGGGGGCGGCGCCGGTTTCGTGAACCGGTCCCGCCCGCATCGCTTGATGACAAAGCCTTGAAATCTGTGACGCGCGCGGTGGACAAGCCGCGCGCGTCGCCGTTCCATAGAGAGCTGACCGTCCGCATCCGCGGACGGACGGACGGCCGGCGCCGCCGGCGTCTCCCAAGGAGTGCATTTCGCATCATGACCAAGCACGCCGCACTTCCCGGCCGCCTGCTGATGCTCGGCTTCGGCAGCATCGGACAGGGTGTCCTGCCGCTGATCCTGCGCCATATCGACATCACCCCGGACCGGATCACGATCATCTCGCCCGACGATGCCGGCAAGGCCGTCGCGGAGGAATACGGCGTCACCTTCCTGAAGATGGCGCTGACCCGCGAGAACTATGCGGCCGAGCTGGAGCAGCGGCTGGGCCAGGGCGATTTCCTCTGCAACGTCTCGGTCGAGGTGTCGAGCGTCGCCCTGATCCGCAAGTGCCGCGAGCTGGGTGCGCTTTACGTCGACACCTGCGTCGAGCCCTGGCCGGGCGGCTATACCGACCCCGACCTCTCGCCCTCGCAGCGCAGCAACTACGCCCTGCGTGAGAGCGCGCTCGACGTGAAGCGCGAGCTGGGTGCCGGGCCGACCGCGGTCATCGCCCATGGCGCCAATCCGGGCCTGGTGTCGCATTTCCTGAAGGCGGCGCTGCTGGACATCGCCGCGGCGAGCGGCATGGATGCGACGCGGCCCGAGAGCCGCGAAGGCTGGGCGGCGCTGGCCCGGGATCTGGGCGTGAAGGTCGTCCATATCGCCGAGCGCGACACCCAGAAGGGCCTGCCGCCCAAGGAGCGCGGCGAGTTCGTCAACACCTGGTCGGTGAACGGCTTCGTGGGCGAGGGCTGCCAGCCGTCGGAACTCGGCTGGGGCACGCACGAGCCGGAGCTGCCTCCGGAGGGCCGCCGCCACGATTTCGGCTGCGATGCCGCGATCTACCTGATGCGTCCGGGTGCCGGCACCCGCGTGCGCACCTGGGTCCCGAGCGAAGGCCCGATCCACGGCTGGCTGATCACCCATAACGAGTCGATCTCCACCGCCGACTATTACACGCTGCGCGACGAGGCGGGCGAGGTGGTCTATCGGCCGACCTGCCATTACGCCTATCACCCCTGCGACGAGGCCGTGCTGTCGCTGCACGAATTCGCCGGCAAGAACTGGGAACTGCAGCCCCGCGTCCGCATCCTGATGGACGAGACCCAGCCCGGCGGCGTCGACGAGCTGGGCGTGCTGGTCAACGGCCCGGCCAAGGGCAGCTACTGGTACGGCTCGCAGCTGACCATCGACGAGGCCCGCGAGCTGGTCCCGCACAACAACGCCACCAGCCTGCAGGTGACGGTGTCGGTGCTGGCGGCGATGATCTGGGCGATCGAGAACCCGAATGCCGGTGTGGTCGAGCCCGAGGATATCGACGAGCGCCGCATCCTCGAGATCTCGACCCCCTATCTCGGCACCATGGCCGGCTACTGGACCAACTGGACCCCGCTTCAGGACCGCGAGACCCTCTTCCCCGAGGATCTGGACCGGAACGAGCCCTGGGCGTTCAAGAACGTCATCGTGCGCTGATCCGCAGCGCGGATCGGTTCTGACGACAAGGCCCGGCCCGCGATTGCGGGCCGGGCTTTTGTCATGATGAGGGTGATCCAGGACGATTCTGGATTGCCTCTGTGATGCGGCCAACCAATTTGTCGATCAGCATCTGGAACTCTTCAATCCCCATGCGACGAGCGAGAACGAGCAGCAGGATTGTTTGAAGGACTATCAGGGAGAGCGGCCCTGTCCAGCTATCCAGAACGGAGAAAAATACGACGTCAAGGAGTATGATGATGATCAGAATAAAAATGAAACGCTCTTCGCGTCGAGCGTCTCGTTCTGCCTCCAGGTTCTGTATTAAATTTGCCAGGCTTGCGTCTTCGGAACGCTCCAGCTGATGGGAAATCTTCCCTAAAACAGCCGATGTGTCATCCTGTTCATCATGAACCACTTTTCAGCCGCCTTGCGTATTCTTCGAGGATGGCTTCATTGGGGATGACTGCGCCTCTAGTGTCAGGGCGGTAATGCTGCGCCCAGGCACCTTGATCCCAATGCGTGACACCCACCAACTGTCCTGGCGTCATATTGCGCAAGCTTTGGAAGGTGCGTTCCATAACGTCTTTTGCTACCGGATCCGTGACTGGTGCAACCGTGTGGAATACCGGACCAATCTCATTGCGACCGAAGGCTTTCACGTGATGGTAGAGCGACGGCTCAACCGGACCGTAATCCCATGCTTCAAAATGGCCGTCTATCAATGGCGTTCCAGTCCGACCAAGATGCATCATATGCGAGATATAAAGGAGCTTCTGGAGTTTAAGATTACTCAGGCTCCATTCGGATGCTTCACACAGATACTTCGCGGCACTCAATGTCGGAACGGTCATCGCAATCTCCTCGCCCGAATGTTTTTGTTTTGTTCTGCGGACGTTACGAATCTTCCAGGCAGGTATATTATATAGTGCTGACTATGAGTTTTGTCAAAGCATCACCGTGGGCATGGTTGATTTTCATAAAAAATAATCAATCAAAACTTCTGTTGGTTGTATGAAGCTCATACTTCGCAACCTCATTCATCTGAAAACCATCAATCCCGACAAGACGTATAGCCTCCATCCGCCCCCGCACCGGCAACGGCCAGGCGTCGGCGGCGAAAGCCGCGGCGGCTGCCGTGACCGGCTCCGCTTCCAGGGCACCGGTCAGGGTCAGATGCGGATCGAAGGGGGTGTCCGGGCGGCGGGTCGGAAGGCCCGGACCATCATGCAGGGCGGCGTGAAGGCGGGTGAGCGGCCCCCTGCCGTCGAGCGCGCGCAGATAGAAGGCGTATTCGCGCCGCCCGTCGTCCAGATGGGTGTGCGGATCGCCCAGGGTCAGATCGAAGGCCGGTTCCGTGGCCGCAAGGGCAGCCAGGGCGGTTTCAAGGGCCGGCCGACAGGCCATGGCGGCACCGAAGACCAGTGTCAGATGCGGGGGCACCAGGGTGGCCCGCGCCGGTTCGTGGCGGCGGCGGAAGGCATCGATCCGATCGGCATCGGCGGCAGCGAAACGCGGGAGGCAGAGGACATAGAGCATCGACCGTCGCTCCCCTCCCCTGACGTTCCGCTCAGAGCTGGGTCATGTCGATGCCGCGGCGGGCACAGGCCGCCTGCAGCGTGTTCGAGAGCAGGCAGGCGATGGTCATGGGGCCGACGCCGCCCGGCACGGGCGTGATATGCGCCGCCACCGCCTTGACCTCGTCGAAGGCGACGTCGCCGACCAGGCGGTCCTTGCCGCCGTCGGTCGCCGGCGGCAGGCGGTTGATGCCGACATCGATCACGGTCGCACCCGGTTTGATCCAGAAGCCGCGCACCATCTCGGGCCGGCCGACGGCGGCGACCACGATATCGGCGGTGCGCACCATCTCGGGCAGATCCTTGGTGCGCGAATGCGCGATGGTGACGGTGCAGTCGCGGCCGAGCAGCAACTGGCCCATCGGCTTGCCGACGATGTTGGAGCGGCCGATCACCACGGCATGCCGGCCGGCCATGTTCTGGCCCAGGGTCCGGTCGAGCAGCATCAGGCAGCCGAGCGGGGTGCAGGGCACCAGGGCCGGCTGACCGGTGGCCAGACGGCCGGCATTGACCGGATGGAAGCCGTCGACATCCTTGGCCGGATCGATCGCCTCGATCACCTTCTGGGCATCGATCTGGCGGGGCAGCGGCAGCTGGACCAGGATGCCGTCGACCTCGGGATCGGCGTTCAGCTGCGCCACCAGGTCGAGCAGGGCCGCTTCGGAGGTGTCGGCAGGCAGCTTGTGTTCAAGGCTGCGCATGCCGGCCGCTTCGGTCTGGCGATGCTTGTTGCGGACATAGACCTGGCTTGCCGGATCCTCGCCGACCAGCACCACGGCGAGGCCGGGGCGGATGCCATGGCGGGCATAGAGGCCGCCGACGCGGGCCGCGGTGGCGGAACGCAGATCCGCAGCGACGGCCTTGCCGTCGATGAGTTCAGCTGAAGCCATGGGGTGTGTCTCCTTCGGGAGTCGGGCTCAGTTACCGAGGTCGGGCTCAGTTACCGGGGTCAGGCTCAGTTACCGATGTCCGGCTCAGGCGCCAAGGCCGCGGGCGCGGGCGGCGATGTCTTCGGCATCGGCGAAACCCTCGCCCTCGATGCCCAGCCGCTTGGCACGATCGGTCACGCCCTGGACGACGCGGACCCGGTTGCGGGCGATGCCCAATGCCTCGGCGACCAGCCGCTCGACCGCGGCATTGGCCTTGCCGTCCTCGGGGGCGGCGGTCACCTTCACCTGGAGCCGCATCCGGCCGTGGCCGTCATCGCGGGCAGGTTCTATGGCGGCCTTGCGCGCCTTGGGCTGCACCTTCACGAAGATCGAGACATTGGCCGGCCCCTCGCGTTCGACCGCGGGAGCCGCCATGCCGGTCATATCGTCGCTCATCGGATCAGTACATCATCCCGTAGGCATAAGGTGCTAGCCAGCCATTGACCACGATCTTGAGGAAGTTCAGCAGCAGCAGCAGGATCAGCGGCGACAGGTCCAGCCCGCCGAGGCTGGGCAGGAAGTTGCGGATCGGGCGCAGCACCGGTTCGGTGATCCGGTGAATGAAGCTGCCGATCGCGTAGACGACCTGATTGTTGGTGTTGACGACGTTGAACGCCACCAGCCAGCTCAGGATGACACTCGCGATCAGGATCCAGGTGTAGATCTCGATCGCGGCATTGAACAGGAAGAGCAGGCCTTGGAGAAGCGACGCCATGCGGGGCTCCCTCGTACTCGGGCTGCCGCATGTCCGATGCGGCGTTCTGACGGGTCGGGGCGGAGTATAGCGCAGCCGTCGCGGGCGGCCAGTCGATTGTGACGATTCTCTGAGAGAGGCGCTTGACAGCATCCCGCCCTCACGCCAATATCCGCGCCGTTCACCACCGGTGCCCGACGGGCTTCCGGCGGGGCGGGTGCGGGGCCGTAGCTCAGTTGGGAGAGCGCTAGAATCGCACTCTAGAGGTCGAGGGTTCGACTCCCTTCGGCTCCACCAATTCCCGCTTGAACGCGACTGACTGACGAAAAGGCCGGCTTCTGCCGGCCTTTCGTGTTTCCGGACCCGTGTTTGTCCGGAAGGCGCTGCCCCGAGGAGGTGATGCCCGTGACCGGACCGTCCGAAACCATCTATGCCGGGCTGGAACAGCTGGGACGGAGCACCGACCTCCCGGCCTCGCCGGATCAGGCGGTGCTGGAGCGGGTGGCGAACCCGCATCCGGGCACGCGCTATGCGGTGCGCTTCGTCTGCCCGGAATTCACCTCGCTCTGCCCTATCACCGGCCAGCCGGATTTTGCGCATCTGGTGATCGACTATGTGCCGGGCGACTGGCTGGTCGAGAGCAAGTCGCTGAAGCTCTATCTGCACGCCTTCCGCAACCATGGCGACTTCCACGAGGCCTGCACTGTGGGCATCGGCAAGCGCCTGGCGGAGCTGCTTGCACCGGAATGGCTGCGGATCGGCGGCTACTGGTATCCACGCGGCGGCATTCCGATCGACGTGTTCTACGCCACCGGGCCGGTGCCGGCCGATCTCTGGATCCCGGATCAGGGCGTGCCGCCCTATCGCGGCCGGGGCTGAGGACGGAAAAACCGGGCTGAGGATGGAAAGCCCGACCGTCGGGGCCGACGGCCGGGCTTTTGCGGGCGGATATAAGGGGCGTTGCCGGCTTACTTGAACGGCAGCGGCACGTATTTGCCGTTCTCGACCACCGTCATCTGGAAGGCGCTGGCCATGTTGTTCTCGGCGTCGACGCCGGTCAGCTCATAGGGGTTGCGGTCGGCGGGCAGGGTCTTGGAGGCTTCGGCCAGCGCACCCATGATCTTCTCCGGATCCTCGGTGGTGCCGGCGAGTTCCATCGCCCGCACGAAAACCATCAGCGCGGTATAGTTCAGGCCGATTTCCGCCACCGCTTCCTCGTTGGCGCCATACTTCTCCTGGTATTTCTTGATGAAGGCCGGCGCGTTCTTCGAGGGGTAGTATTCGAGCGGCAGATTGCCGACCAGGCCGTTCATCATCTCGATGGGGACGATGTTGTCCATCTCCTCGGGCTTGGCCTGATCCATGATCACGAAGCCGCCCTTGAAGCCCTGCTCGCGTGCCGCCTGCACGATCAGCGCGGTCGGCTGCGACGGGCCGCCGATGAACAGCACATCGGGCTTTTCCGACAGCGCCTTGGCGACCGCGCCCGAGAAGTCGGTGGTGGTGCGATAGTCGACGGCGTTGTCCGTCAGCACCTCGCCGCCCATCTCCTTCCAGGTGGCGCTGAAGCCCTTGGTCCATTCCTTGGCATAGGCGTGGGTGCCGGGGATCATGCCCAGCCGCTTGCCGAACCGGCTCATCGCCGCCTCGGCATAGGGCTTGAACAGGGCATTGTAGCGCGGCGGGATCATCATCTGCAGCGGGTTGCCCTGCTTCAGGATCGCGGGCTCGCTGGTATAGGCGCCGATGATGAATTTCTGCGGCCCCTTGGTGTTGAAGCCCTGCGCCGCCAGGATGCCGCCCGAATGGGGGATGAACACGATCCGCGCGCCGTTCTGATAGACCAGACGCTGGGCGTTCACCGCCGTCTCGTTGGGCAGGTAGCGGTCGTCCAGAGACTGGATTTCCAGCTTCACCTTCTGGCCGCCGATATCCATGCCGCCGGCCGCGTTCACGTCGTCGGCCGCCATCTCCAGGCCGCGGAGCGCGTTGCGGCCATAGAGCGCCGCACCGCCCGACAGCGGGCCCGAATAGCCGATCACGGCGCTGTCGGCGGCCTCGGCTGCGTTGCCGGCGAACAGCGTCGCGCCGGGCAGCGCCATCACCGCCGCCACGGCCGCCGCGATCAGAACCCGCCGGCGGGTCGTCTTCCGGATCTCGTCGATGACCATCTTCATGACATCTTGCCTCCCTTGACTGTCCCGGTTCCGTGCCGGGTTTGCCGATCCCTGGTGCGATCCGAGCGTCGTCGTCCTGTCTGCGTCAGGCGCCGACATAGGCGCGGCGGACCTCGTCGTCGGACATCAGCGCCTCGCGCGTGCCCTCGGTGGTGATGTGGCCGGTCTCGATCACATAGCCGCGGTCGGCGATGGCGAGAGCGGCATGGGCGTTCTGCTCGGCAAGCAGCACCGTGGTGCCGCTGCGGCAGATCTCGGCCGCCGCATCCAGCACCTGGCGGACCACCAGCGGTGCCAGGCCCAGCGTCGGTTCGTCGAGCATCAGCAGGCGCGGCCGGCCCATCAGGGCGCGGCCGATCGCCACCATCTGCTGCTGCCCGCCCGACAGCGAGCCGGCCGGCTGGTCGGCCTTCTCCACCAGAATCGGGAACAGCTCGTGGACCCGGGCGAGGGTGCGGGCGACGGCGGCCTGGTCGCCGCGGCAGGTATAGGCGCCGAGCATCAGGTTCTTGGCGACCGACAGATCGGGGAACAGCCGCCGGCCTTCGGGGCAGTGGGCGATGCCCCGGGCCACGATCTTTGCCGGCGCCGCTTTGGAAATGTCGTCGCCATCGAAGACGATCCGGCCGCGGGTGACACGGTGCAGCCCGCTGATCGTGCGGAACAGCGTGCTTTTGCCGGCGCCGTTGGCGCCGAGCAGCACCACCAGCTCCCCCTGACCCACCGTGATCGAGATGTCCTGCAGCACCCGGAAGGCGCCGTACTGGACCGAAACCCCGTCAAGCGTGAGCATGGGCGTCGCTCCCCAGATAGGCGGTGATCACCGCATCGTCGGTGCGGATCTGGTCGGGCGTGCCCTCGGCGATCTTGCGGCCGTGATGCAGCACCATGATCCGGTCGCAGAGCCCCATCACCATCTTCATCTTGTGCTCGATCAGGCAGACGGTGACCCCGGCCTCGGCGATGCGTCGGATCAGCCGACCCAGATCATCGGTCTCTTCCGGATTGATGCCGGCGGCGGGCTCGTCGAGCAGCAGCAGCCGGGGGCCGCCGACCAGGCCGAGCGCAATCGCGGCGCGCTTCTGCTGTTCCTGGCTGATCAGCCCGGCCGGGCGATGGGCGACATCGGCAAGGCCGACGAAATCCAGCGCCTCCATCGCCCGCATGCGGGCCTCGGCGCTCTCGCGGCGCTCGCGCGGGCTTGCGATGAGGGCATCGAGCAGCCCTGCCCGGGTGCGGTGGCGATAGCCCACGATCACATTCTCGAGCACGCTCGCCTCGGCGAAGAGATGCGTGGTCTGAAAGGTGCGGGCCATGCCGCGCGGCGGCATGTCGTGGGTGCGCAGCCGGGTGACGTCCTCGCCGCGGAAGGTGATGGTGCCCGATGTCGATCGGTAGAACAGGCTGATCAGGTTGAAGAAGGTCGACTTGCCGGCGCCGTTGGGGCCGATGATGCCGGTGATGCCGCCTTCCTCGACGGCAAAATCCACATCACCCACCGCAACGAGCCCGCCGAAGGCCTTGGTGAGGCCGCGGGTTTCCAGGATGGCGGTCATGGACGGACGGTCTCCCCGGTCTGGCCGCGGACGGGGGCGGCGCTGCGCGGGCGCGGCCGGTCGGGCATCAGGCGGTGCAGGATCAGACCGGCGGCGCCGGCGATGCCATAGGGCATGAAGATCACCAGTGCGATCAGCGCCGGGCCGAAGGCCAGCATCTGGTACTGCTGGAAGGCCTGCAGAAACTGGGTAAGGGTGTAGACCAGCAGCGTGCCGATCAGCGGCCCCGAGATCGAGGCGATGCCGCCCAGCAGCACGTAGAGCAGCATGTTGAAGGTGATGTCGACCGAGGCGATGTCGGGGCCGAGGAAGCCGATGAAGCTGGAATAAAGCCCGCCCGCCACACCGGCATAGATGCAGGCCATGGTGAAGGCCAGCCGCTTGGCCGACATCACGTCGATACCGGATGCCGAGGCGAGCGGCTCGCTCATCCGCACCGCGAGTAGGGTGCGGCCGAAAAGCGACGACTTGATCCGCCAGGCGCAGAGCATGGCGAGCAGCAGGAAGCCCGCGGTCAGATAATAGCGCGAGGTGAAGTCGTCGAACGTGATCGGCCCGATGGGGCTGGGGCCTGGAATGCCGACCACGCCGATCGGGCCGTTGGTCAGGCTCTCCCACTTGTCGAGCACCTGGTAGATGATCATGCCGACGGCGAGGGTGAAGATGGCGAGGTAGTGGCCCTTGGCACGCAGGCAGATGCTGCCGACCACGAAGCCGATCGCCCCGGTGACCAGAATGGCGACCACCAGCGCCGGCCAGAAGGGCCAGCCCAAATCGGTGGTGAGCAGGGCCACGGCATAGGCGCCGATGCCGAAGAAACCGGCATGGCCGAGCGAGAGCAACCCGGTATAGCCGAGCGCGATGTTGAGCCCGTAGGCGCCGATGGCGAAGATGAAGCCGGTCAGCACCACCTGCATGTGATAGGGGTTGGTGACGACCAGGGGCAGGGCCAGCACGGCCACCAGGAACAGGCCGAGCCAGACCCGGCTGACCAGCCGGCGCCGAGGGTTGACCGGCGGGCGGGGATCGGGATGTGTCATCGCCTCAGGCCCCCTTCGCGAACAGGCCGGAGGGACGAACGGTCAGCACGAGCGCCAGGATCGCGAAGGCGATCAGATCCTGATAGTCGGTCGCGAGATAGGTACCGCCCAGGCTTTCGGCGAGGGCGAGGCCATAGCCGCAGACGATGGCGCCGGCCACACTGCCCATGCCGCCGATCACCACGATCACGAAGGCCTTGAGGCCCACGACCAGCCCCATGGAGGGCGAGATCAGGTTGATGGGTGCGATCAGTGCCGCAGCAGCCGCGGCGAGGCCGGCGGAGAGCGCGAAGGTGATCATCGAGATCCGCTCGGGATCGATGCCGACCAGCTGCGCGCCCACCCGGTCCTGCGACACCGCTTCGATCGCAGCACCGAGGGCGGTGCGCTTCAGGAACAGGAACAGCACCGCCATCAGCCCCATGCCGGCGACGATCAGGATCAGCTTCTGTTCGGTGACCGTGGTGCCCCAGAGATCGACGACCGCACCATAGGGCGAGGGCAGCCGGCGGAAATCCGCCCCCCAGACCAGCTGCGCGAAGGCCTCGAGGAACAGCATCAACCCCACGGCCGCAATCATCATGTTCACATGGGGGGCGTGACGCAGTGGCCGGAAGGCCAGCCTTTCGACCAGGACGCCGACCACGGCGAGGGCGGCCACCGCCAGCACCATGCCGATCCAGTAGTGCAGGTCCAGCCCGGTCACGGCGGCAAAGGTGACATAGGCGCCCAGCATATAGAGATGCCCGTGGGCGAAGTTCGGGATCTCCATCGTTCCGTAGATCAGTGTCACGCCAAGGGCCACAAGGCTGTAGACACTGCCCAAGACCAGACCATTCATGACCTGTTGGGCAAACAGCTCCATCGCGCGCATCCCTCCCAGGGTGTACCCGGCAGGCCTCGGGTGGTGGCGGCTGCGTGGCGCGCGCACGTCTTCCCGGCCCTCCGGTGGCCGGGCGCGAAACACGCCGGCCATTTGTCCCGGAAGCTTAGCGACGGATTTTCATCTCGGTCAAACGTCTAATTGAAATAGATGTCTGTGGCGAAATTCTGCATTGCACAAAAATTTCGCGTTCGGTGATCAGATCGGCGCAGGATTGCGCGGCTCGTGGGCGGACATGCAGCGCAATATGTCTCGGATACCGATGTCAGCGCCGGCGTCGGCTGCGGCCGTGTCGGCCCGGCAGTTCGGGCCAGTCGACCAGCTCTGGCGGCCGCTTCGCGATCCAGCGCAGGAAGCCCTGCATCTCGGGCGCGGCCCGCAGCGCCTCGGCGGTGTTCAGGTCGCGGGCCAGGCGCTTCTCGTCGAACAGGCGGTGGATCATGCGATGGCAGATCCGGTGCAGCACGGCCTGTTCGCGCCCGCCTTCCGAGACCGGCACCCAGTGGTGCCGGTCGGTGGCCGCCGCCAGATCGGGCAGCGGCCGGCGGCAGATGGGGCAGATCGGGGTCAGCGGCGGGCCATGTGGCGGTTGAGCCGGGCCTCCACGCGGGCGAAGACCCGGGTCAGCAGCAGGGTGATGACGAGATAGATCACCCCAGCGGCCAGGAACAGTTCGGTCACGGCGAAGGTCCGCGAGATCAGGGTGCGGGTGACCCCCATCAGGTCGAGGATGGTGATGGTGCTGGCGAGCGCGCTCGCCTTGATCATCAGGATCACCTCGTTGCTGTAGGCCGGGAAGCCGTAGCGGATCGCGATCGGCAGGATGATCCGGCGGAAGGTGAGCGCCCGGCTCATGCCCAGCGCCTGGGCCGCCTCGATCTGGCCGCGGGGCACGGCCTGTATGGCGCCGCGCAGGATTTCCGCGGTATAGCCGCTGGTGTTGAGCGCGAAGGCGATGATCGCGCACCAATAGGGCTCCCGCAGGATCGGCCACAGAAAACTGCTGCGGATCGCCGGAAACTGCGACAGGCCGTAATAGATCAGGAACAGCTGCACCAGCAGCGGCGTGCCGCGGAAGAAGAAGATATAGCCGCGACCGAACCAGGCGAGCAGCGGGTTCTGCGAGATGCGCGCCATGGCGACCACCAGGGCGAGGGCCGCCCCGATGATGAGCGCCAGGGCGACGAGCTGGAAGGTGGTGCCCAGACCGCCGGCCAGCCGCTCCCAATTGTCGAAGATGACTTCCCACCGCATCGCTCAGGCCCTCGCGCCGGTGGCGGGCGCCGGTGCGGCGCGCCGGCCGGTGCCGCGGGCGGCCCAGCGTTCCATGCGGGCGATGCCGATCTCGGCGATCAGGGTGAAGAACAGATAGATGAGTGCCGCGGCGAAGAAGAAGGTGAAGGGCTCCCGCGTGGCGCCGGCGGCGACATGGGCCTTGCGCATCAGCTCGTCGAGCGCCACCACCGACACCAGGGAGGTATCCTTCATCATCACCAGCAGCAGATTGCCGAGGCCCGGCAGGGCCAGCCGCCAGACCTGCGGCAGGACGATGCGCCGGAAGGTCAGGCGCGGGCTCATGCCCAGCGCCCGGGCGGCTTCGATCTGGCCCTTGGGCAGGGCCGCAAGCGCGCCGCGGAACACCTCGGTCGCATAGGCGCCATAGGCGAGGCCCAGCGCCACCACACCGGCGACGAAGGGGCTGACCGAAACCTGGGTCTGGGCGCCGGCGGCGGTGAGGGCGTTGTTCACGATCACCGGCAGGGCGAAGAACACGAACAACACCACCAGCAGCTCGGGAATGCCGCGGATGACGGTGGTATAGGTCTGGCCGATGCCGCGCAGAACCCGCGACCGGCTGGATTTGGCAAGAGCGCCCGCAAGGCCCAGCACCAGCCCCAGCGCCAGCGACGGCGGGATCAGGGCGAGCGTGATTGCCGCCCCCTCGATCAGCAGGCCGCCATAGCCTTTGAAGTCGAACATCGAAGCGGGACCGTTCCCTGAAAGCGGTGCATCGTCCCGGCGTCGGGCCGATGCCATCGAACCGCGAAGGCCGGGACATCGCTGCCCCGGCCATCCGACGGTTCCGGTCGACAGGCCCCGGCCATGGGCCGGGCAGGCGGTCACTCGCCGTAGATGTCGAAGTTGAACCACTTGTCGTTGATCTGCTTGAAGGTCCCGTCGGCGCGGATCGCGGCGATCGCCTCGTTGAACTTCGTCACGAGCGCGGTATCGCCCTTGCGGACCGCAACGCCGATGCCTTCGCCGTACCACTTCGGATCGGCAACCGGCTTGCCCACGAAGTGGAAACCCTGGCCGTCGCTGGTTTTCAGCCAGTCACCCAGGATCGGCTGGTCGGCAAGCGTGAGGTCAGCGCGGCCCGAGACCATGTCCAGATTGGCCTGATCCTGGGTGTCGTAGAGCCGGATATCACTGTCCTTGTAGTTGTCTTCCAGATAGGTGACGTGGGTCGTCGACCGCTGGACGGCGATCACCTTGCCGGCCAGTGCCTTGGGCGAGGTGTCGTCATAGGTCTTGTCCTTCGGCGCCACGAACTGGCCGGCCGACAGGGCGTACTTGCTGGAGAAGTCCACCGACTGCTTGCGATCCTCGGTGATCGACATCGCCGCGATGATCGCATCGTATTTGTTGGCGAGCAGGCCCGGAATGATGCCATCCCAATCCTGGGCGACGATCTCGCACTCTGCCTTCATCTTTGCGCAGAGGGCATTGGCGATGTCGACGTCGAAGCCGTCGAGCTTGCCCTGCTCGTTCACGAAGTTGAACGGGGGATAGGCACCCTCGGTCGCGATGCGGATCTTGTCGGCCGCGGCAGCACTGCCGGTGGCCAACCCCAGTCCGATGACGGCGGCGCTCAGGATACGGAAAATGCCCACGTGTCGATCTCCCTCGACGATACTCGATCCTTCCGCACCGTCCGGGGCCGGCCTTCAGGCACGGCCCACCGGCTCCCCCGAACCGGCGGCCGGACCCTGGGGCCCCGCCGCTGACGGATGCGGTATTGCTAAGATCTAGTAAAGCCGGGCCGCAGGGGCCGGTTCAACGACAAAACGCGGGCAAGGCCTGTGAAACGTCAGGATGCGTGGGCAGTGGCCCCATGCTCGTGATGGGCGCGACCGGCAACCCGCATCGCGGGGCGATCGATCTGGCCAAGCCGGGTCGGGTCGGCCGCCAGAACCTCCATCACCTGCCGCCAGGCTTCCGCCGCACCGGGGCCGACGGCCGCGAAGGCCTTGTCGAGATAGCCGGTCTGCAGGGCCGACAGCCGGGCTTCGAGCTTCGCGCCTTCGTCGCTGAGCCGCACATTCAGCATCCGCCGGTTCGACGGCACCGGCGTCAGCAGAACCAGCCCCTGATCCAGCAGCTGGCGCATCGGCCGATGCAGCGCCTGACGCGACACCCTGAGCTTGTCCAGCAGGTCGGTCAGCGTCATGTCGGGGCCCCCATGCCCCACGAAATACAGAATCCGATGGTGCGACCGGTTCAGACCCCGTTCGGCCAGAATGCGATCAGGTTCCTCGACGAGGAAGCGAAACGCGAAGTGGAACAATTCCAGATCACGATCGTTGCTGCCGCCCTCAGTGCAGGATGCCATCAGCTTTGCTCCATGCGCTCGTTATGTTTCTTGCGCAACTGGTTTCTGGCAGATCATGAAGCGACATGCCTGATCAGTCACGACCTGTACACAAGATATAACACGAGAGTTAACTATGTGTATCCGGCGCTCCAGAATTATCGCAGCCGGCTTGCAAGAAACTGACGACAACGGTCGTTGACTGGGTTTTCGAAGACCTGTTCAGGGGGGCCGTCTTCGGCGATGACCCCCTGGTCGAAGAACGCGACCCTCGAAGACACCTCCCGCGCAAAGCCCATCTCATGCGTGACGATCAACATCGTCCGGCCTTCTTCAGCAAGACTGCGAATGACACGCAATACTTCGCCGACCAGTTCGGGATCGAGTGCCGAGGTCGGCTCGTCGAACAGCATCACGCGGGGATCCATGGCCAGCGCCCGGGCGATGGCTGCGCGCTGCTGCTGGCCGCCTGAAAGTTCCGCAGGATAGTGCCCGGTCTTGTCGCCGATGCCGACCTTCTCGAGCAGGCGACGGGCGGTATCGGCGGCCTCGTCGCGGGGGCGGCCGAGCACATGGACCGGCGCCTCGGTCACGTTCTCGAGCACCGTCAGATGGGGCCAGAGATTGAAGCTCTGGAACACCATGCCCAGCCGGGCGCGGATACGGTCCAGCTGGCGGGGATCGGCCGGCTCCATGCCGCCGCCACGTGCGGGCTTCAGGCGGATCTCCTCACCATCGACACGGACGACGCCCTGATCGGGCATTTCCAGCATGTTGATGCAGCGCAGGAAGGTGCTTTTGCCCGATCCGCTGCTGCCGATGATCGAGATCACATCGCCTTCGGCCGCCTGGAGAGAGACCCCCTTCACCACCTCCAGATCACCGAAGCGCTTGTGCAGGCGCTCCACCTCCAGCGCCCAGCGTGTCGTCGTCATGTGCCCCCTTCATGGCCGCCGCCGGCCGTTCTGGTTTCGCCGATCCCCGCCGCCCCTTCGGACGAGGCCTGTCTCTGGGACGGGATTATGACGGGCGGGCGGCCCGGAGGAAACCGGCAGTGGCACCGATCACTCGGCAGGTGGCGGCACGTCGCTGGTGGTATCGTCGAGCGCGGTGATCCGGGCCTCGACCTGACGCCGGTCGGGCGAGTCCGCGGGCAGCACGTCGAGCAGGCGATGCCACAGGCTGCGGGCCTGATCCAGCTCGCCGTCGCGGGCATGGACCTCGCCCCCCAGCCAGAGCGCCATGTCGTGTTCGGGCGCCAGCGCCAGCGCCCGGTCGCGGGCGGCGCGGGCGGCGGTGATGATCCGCGGGTCGAGGTCGCCGTCGTCCGGAACCTCGACCCGTGCCTGCATCAGGGCGAGCTGCAGGTCCATCACCCGCGGATTGGCTTCGGCGCCGCGGGCAAGGGCAGCGCGCGCCGCCGCCGGATCACCGAGAACGGTGTAGGAGCGGGCGAGACGCAGCCAGCCATCGGGGTCCTCGGGCGCGTTTTCCAGGCGCGAGGCCAGCCCCTGAACCATGCCGCGGATCATTTCGGCCTGGGCGGGCGGCACGGCCATGCCGCCGGGTGCCTCTGCGGCCTCGCCCGGGCTGCGCCAGCTTTCGGGGATGAGGCCTGCGACCGGCCGGCCAAGATCGCCGGCGGCGCGGCGGATCTGACGTTCCAGCTCGGCCCGCCACGGGGCGTCGGCGGGGGTGTCGGCGGCAAGCGCCACCCAGCGTTCCAGCGCCTCGGCAATCCGGCCGCCCTGGGCATCGGCAAGGCCCAGATAATAGCGGGCCGCGGCATTGCCGGGATCGCGGGCGACGGCACGGTCGAACAGCACCCGGGCATGCTCGTCGACCTGTCCGCCGCGGGCGATCACCTCGGCGGCGGCGGCGCTGGTCAGCAGGTCGACGTCATCGGGGGCCAGGGCCAGCGCCCGGGCGAAGGCGCGGGCGGCCTCGTCATGGCGCCCCAGGCTGCTCAGCGCGCGGCCGAGCAGGGTCCAGCCACGGGGGTCCTCGCTGTCGGCGCCTTCAAGTTTGGTCGCAAGCTCTTCGGCCAGCTTCGCCAGATCGGCATCGCTCGCCCGGGCAAGCGGCCGTTCCGCCGCCGGATGGTCGGGCAGGCCGGGCTGGCCCAGACGCAGATAGACGCCGACGGCGATCATCGGCACCAGCAGGATCAGGATCGCCGCCAGGCGGTTGGCCCGGCGTCGTTCCTTGCGGCCTGAAGGCGCATGATGCGGTTCCGCCCCGCGGGCGGCATCGGCGGCAAGCAGCCGGCGCTGGATCTCGAGCCGCGCGGCCGTCGCCTCCTCGGCCGTCAGCCGGCCCTGGGCGAGTTCGGTATCGACCTCGGCCAGCTGATGGCGGTAGATCGCGATGTCTCCCAGCCGGGCGGCCCCGCGTTCGCGGGCGCGACCTTTCAGCACCGGCAGCAGCAGCACGGTCAGGGCAAGCAGAGTGACCAGGGCGATGACCGCCCAGAACCAGAGACCGGTCATGTCTGGGGGCGTCCGTCCTTGGGCGGCGTGTCGTCTTCGTCGGATCCGGAGGCATCGGGGGCGCCGTCATCCGCGCCGGCCGCCCGGGTCTTGTCCGGCGCCGGATCGAAGACCTCGTCCGTGCCGGATGGGGCGGGACCGGTTTCGTCGAGCAGCCGGGCCAGGCGCCAGGCCTCGTCGTCGTCGAGCGGGCGGGCGAAGCCATCCTCGGCGGCGCGGGCGGCATAGGCGCGGCGCTGGCGGCGGATGAAGCCGATCGCGATCGCAGCCCCGACCAGCAGGGCCAGCGCCGGGGCGCCCCAAAGCAGATAGGTGGTCGACTTGACCGGCGGCCGCATCAGAATCCAGTCGCCATAGCGGTCGACCATGAAGGTCAGAATGTCGTCGCGGCTGCGGCCGGCCGCCACCTGCTCGCGCACAACCTGACGCAGGTCGCGGGCCAGTTCGGCATTGCTGTCCTCGATCGACTGGTTCTGGCAGACCAGGCAGCGCAGTTCCTTCGAGATCTCGCGCGCCCGGCGCTCTTCCGCCGGGTCGGCCAGCGGAACCTCGGGCTGGGCGAGCGGGCCCGGGGCCACGCTGCCGGGGGCCGGCATTTCCTGGGGCGCACGCTGTGCCGGGGCGTCGGTCTGCTGGGCCAGCACCTGCGGGGCGGAGACGACCAGCAGGGCGGCGATCGCGAGGCAAGCGGCGCGGGTCATTCGGCCGCCTCCTTCAGCAGCGGACGGATGCGGTCTTCCAGCGCCTCTTCGGTCAGCACGCCGATATGCTGGGCCAGGATGCGGCCCCGGCCGTCGACCACGAAGGTTTCCGGCACGCCCGAAATGCCGAACTCGATGCCGGTCCGGCCGTCGATATCGGCACCGATGCGGGTATAGGGGTCGCCATGGCGGTCCAGCCAGCGGCGGGCATCCTCGGGCCGGTCCTTGTAGTTGATCCCGACGATGCGCACACCCTCTTCGCGGGCCATCTTCATCAGCAGGGGGTGTTCGGCCAGGCAGGGCACGCACCAGGACGCGAAGAAATTGACCAGAACCGGCCGGCCGTCAGCCAGATCCGCCGCGGCGAGCCCCTGCTCCCGGCCCTCGATCGGCCCGAGCGCGAAGGCCGGGACCGGCTTGTCGATCCGGCCCGACGGCACGGCCCGGGGGTCGAGGTCGAGCCCGGTGAGAAACACCCCGGCCAGTGCCAGGAACACCAGCACCGGCAGGACGTAGATCAGACGCTTCAGCATCGGCGCGGCCACTCACTCGGCGGGGGCGGGGGGCAGAGAGCCGGTGGTCTGCGGGGTCCGGGCGCGGCGCGGCGCCCCGACCCTGAGGCGCCGGTCGCTCAGCGATATCATGCCGCCGAGTGCCATGACCAGCGCGCCGCCCCAGATCCAGGGCGTCAGCGGGTTGTGATAGAGCCGGAAGCTCCATCTGCCGTTGACCGGCTCGGCACCCGCCAGGGCCACATAGACGTCGGCGATGCCGTTGGTCCGGATGGCGGCCTCGGTGGTGGTGGTGCCCTGGGCGGGATAGAAGCGGATCTCGGGGCTGAGCTTCGCCACCGCCCGCGCGCCCGGTCCGTCGCCCGACATCAGGCGCAGATCGCCCATGGTGCTGCGGTAATTGGGCCCCGGCTGCTGGGTGACGCCGCGGAATTCGACCACCCGGCCGCCGATCTCGGCGCGCTCGCCGGGGGCGAGCGTCACGGTCTTTTCGGCCTGCCAGATCGACGCGCCGGTGATGCCGAGCACCAGAATGCCGACGCCCAGATGGGCGACCGCCGTGCCCCAGGCGGCGCGCGGCAGATTGCGGGCACGGCGCCAGGCGGTGCCGGCACCCTTCGCGATCTGGATGCGCTCTGCGACATCGGCCAGGCTGGCGGCCACCAGCCAGACGCCGAGCATCAGGCCAAGCGCGCCGAGCGCACCATCGACCGAGATGCCACCGACGAAGAACCCGGCCGCCGCGGCAAGCAGGGCCGCGACCATGGCGAAGCGCAGTCGCTGGAGCACGGCCCCCAGATCGCCACGCTTCCAGGCCAGCGACGGGCCCATACCGGCCACGATCAGCAGCGGCACCGCCAGCGGCACGACCGTGGCATCGAAGAAGGGCGGGCCCACGGTGACCTTGGCGCCGGCGAAGGCATCCAGGAACAGCGGATAGAGCGTGCCGATCAGCACGGTGGCGGCCAGAGCCGACAGCAGCAGGTTGTTGACCACCAGCCCGCTTTCGCGGCTGACCGGGGCGAACAGCCCGCCGGGCTTCAGCGTCGGCGCCCGCCAGGCATAAAGGGTGAGACCGCCGCCCACCACCACGCACATGAAGCCGAGCACGAAGACGCCGCGGGTCGGGTCGCTCGCGAAGGCGTGGACCGAGGTGATGACGCCCGAGCGGACCAGGAAGGTGCCGAGCAGGCTGAGCGAGAAGGTCAGGATCGCGAGCAGGATGGTCCAGGATTTCAGCGTGTCGCGCTTCTCGACCACGATCGCGGAATGCAGAAGGGCGGTGCCGGCCAGCCAGGGCATCAGCGAGGCGTTTTCGACCGGGTCCCAGAACCACCATCCGCCCCAGCCGAGCTCGTAATAGGCCCACCACGAGCCGAGCGCGATACCGATCGTCAGGAACACCCAGGCCGCCAGCGTCCAGGGCCTGACCCAGCGCGCCCAGGCGGCATCGACCTTGCCTTCGATCAGGGCTGCGATTGCGAAGGCGAACGCGATCGAGAAGCCGACATAGCCGAGATAGAGGAAGGGCGGATGGAAGGCGAGGCCGGGGTCCTGGAGCAGCGGGTTGAGGTCGCGCCCCTCTGCCGGCGGCGGCATCAGCCGGTCGAAGGGGTTGGAGGTCAGCAGCATGAACAGCAGGAAGCCGATCGCGATCATGCCCTGGACCGCAAGCACCCGCGCCCTGAGCGAGGGCGGCAGATTGCGGCCGAACAGCGCCACCGCGCCGCCATAGAGGGCCAGGATCGTGGCCCAGAGCAGCAGCGAGCCCTCGTGATTGCCCCAGACGCCGGTGATCTTGTAGAGCAGCGGCTTGGCGGTGTGGGAATTGGCCGCGACCAGCAGCACCGAAAAATCGCTCTGGACGAAGGCGACGGTCAGGGCCGCAAAGGCGCCCAGGATCGACAGCATCTGGGCCATGGCCGCCCCGCGGCCGGCGGCCATCAGCGCCGCATCGCCGCGCGCGGCCCCGATCAGCGGCACCACCGCCTGGACGATGGCCATGGCGAGCGCCAGGACCAGGAGGTAGTGGCCGAGTTCGGCGATCATCAGCTGGGATCCCCGCTGCCGGTCTTCAGAAGCTTCTGGTGGCTGCCTTCGGGCGTGCCTTCGCCGTGCCAGGTGCCGGCACGCTTCATGGCGTCGACCACCTCGGGCGGCATATAGGTCTCGTCATGCTTGGCCAGAACCTGTTCGGCGGTTACGGTGCCGTCGGGTTCCAAGCGGCCTTCGGCGACGATGCCCTGGCCTTCGCGGAACAGATCGGGCAGCAGGCCGTCGTAATGGATGACCAGGGTCTTGGCACCGTCCGAGACGGTGAAGGCGACATTGGTGCCGGGGCCGCGGATCACGCTGCCGGCCTCGACCAGGCCGCCGACCCGAAGCCGGGTGCCGGGTTCTACCTGCTTCGCCTGAATGTCGCTCGGGCTGTAGAAGAACAGCAGATTGTCGCGGAAGGCGCCCAGAACCAGGGCGACCGCCACGGCGACCAGCAGCAGGATGCCGCCCAGCGCATACATCCGGCGACGCTTGCGGTTGAAGCGCCGGGGGGCAGGCGTGCGGGCGGCGGTGCCGCGTCCGGCGGCGGAAGCTTCAGGCGCGGGCGGCATCGTCGGTGGCTCCGTCGGTGCGGGCGGCGGTGCCCGGTGCGGAAGGGGCAGGGCGGCGGCGGCGTGCGCGCCGGTCCAGCCCCAGCGCCTCTAGCCGGGCCAGGCGGGCCTCGGCGCGGCGCAGCGCCACGCGGGCCTGCAGCCACACCCCCGCCAGCACCACAAGGGCGAAGCCGAAGGAGGGCCACACATAGGCGGCATAGCCGCCCATCGCCAGGAAGGTTTCGAGGTCGTTCACCGCCGTCATGTCCTCAACAATGATCGTCGTCCGGCGGGCCCGGCGCGATCTTGCGCAACAGATAGTGTCAGGCCGGGGCCCGCGTCCAGTGCTGCGGCAGGCTTGCGCCGCTATGTCGCGGAAGTTGCGTGACAAAAATCCGCGGGGGTCGGGTCGGTTCCGGTCTTTGGCCTGTTCCGGTTATCTACTGTTCCCGTCACTCGGCGCGGCCGAGCGCCGCCTGCATCTCCAGGCTGCGCGCCCGGCGTTCCAGAAGTTCCGTCCGCGCGCGCAGGCAGACGATCGCCACGAAGATCAGCGTGAAGCCCAGCGCCATCGCCAGCAGCGGCCAGAGCATGGACGGGTGGATCGAGGGCGCATCGAGCTTCGAGATCGTCGCCGGCTGGTGCAGCGTGTTCCACCAGTCGACCGAGAACTTGATGATCGGCAGGTTGACCACACCCACCACCGCCAGGATGGCCGCCGCCTTGGCACCGCGTTCGGGCGCATCGAAGGCGTCGCGCAGCACCATATAGCCCAGATACAGGAAGAACAGCAGCAGCACCGAGGTCAGCCGCGCATCCCAGACCCACCAGGTACCCCACATCGGCTGGCCCCAGAGCGCGCCGGTGACCAGCGCGATGGCGGTGAAGGCGGCCCCCGCCGGCGCGATCGCCTTGGCGGTGACGTCGGCCACGCCGTGGCGCCAGATCAGGTAGACCGCGCTCGACACCGCGAGGCCGGCATAGGAGAACATCGCCATCCACGCCGCCGGCACATGGACATACATGATCCGGAAGCTTTCGCCCTGCTGATAATCGGGCGGCGCCACGAACAGGCCGAGATAGAGCCCGACCAGGATCAGGGCCAGCCCCGCCAGCGCCGCCGGGCGGCGGACGCGGTCGACGATGCGGCCATAGAGGGTGGGATTGGCGTAGCGATGCATCGCGGACGGGACCCCGCCGGCTGAAGGAAGAGATGGAACACGGGTTCCGGAACCCGCACCCGCGAGGAGGTGCACGCCTGGCGGCCGGGCGTCAAGCCTTGCCGGGCCTGCGCGACCATCGGACGCGGTCCGGAACGCCCAAGTGTCGCGCGCAGGCCCCGATCAGTCCAGCCCCGCGCGCAACCCGGCAGCCGCGGCCAGCGGTGCCAGCGCGAGGGCGAGCACCGAGCCTGCGGCAAGCAGCATCAGATGCGGCCCCATGGGCAGGCCGTTCGCCGCCGCTTCGACGGCGCCGACCCCGAAGATCAGCACCGGAACATAGAGCGGCAGCAGCAGCAGCGGCATCAGCGCCGCCCCGCGCCGGGCGCCCAGGGTGAGGGCGGCGCCGATCGCGCCGATCAGCGACAGCGCCGGCGTGCCGAGGGCGAGCGAGGCCATCAGGGCGGGGATGAGCCGCAGCTCCGCCTGCAGCATGATCGCGACCAGCGGTGCCATCAGGATCAGCGGCAGGCCCGTGGTCAGCCAGTGGGCCGCGGTCTTGGCCAGCACCACGACCGCGAGCGGCGCGGGGGAGAGGGCCAGACCTTCGAGCGCCCCGTCATTGCGGTCGGCATCGAACAGCCGGTCGAGCGAGAGCAGCACGGCGAGCAGCGCCGATGCCCAGACCACGCCCGAGGCGATCCGCGCCAGCACCTGCGGGCCGGGGCCCACACCCAGCGGGAAGAGGGTGGCCGCCACCACGAAGAAGGCGAGCACGGCCACGACATCGCCGGACCGGCCGGCGGTGCGAGCCAGATCGCGGATCAGGATGGCGCTGAAGGTGCCGGCCAGGCTCATGGCGCCGCCTCCTCGATGTCGAGCGGCACGGCCCGGTCGTCCAGGCCGAGGGCCAGATGGGTTGCGGTGACGACCATGCCGCCCTGGTCGAGATGATCGCCGATCAGCCGGGCGACCAGGGACTGACCGTCGCGGTCGAGTGCTGTGGTGGGTTCGTCCAGCACCCAGAGCGGACGCCGGGCGAGCAGCAGGCGGGCGAGGGCCAGGCGCCGGCGCTGGCCGGCCGAAAGTACCCGCACCGGCAGCTCGGCCAGATGCGGGATGTCGAGAGCCTCCAGCGCTTCGGCCACCCGTGCCGCCCGCAGCGGCCGCGGCACGCCCAGGATCGCTGCCCAGTGCCTGAGATCGGCGCCGGCTGCGAGTTCGGCGGCGATGCCATCGCGATGGCCCAGATAGTGGAGCCGTTCCCGCCAGGGGATGTCGTGATCCTCGCGATCGACGCCGTTCCAGAGCACCTGCCCCGCATCGGCGCGCACGAAGCCCGCCAGGATGCGCAACAGCGTCGATTTGCCGGCGCCGTTGCGGCCGGTGACGACCAGCGCATGGCCGGCCTCCAGCTCCGCATCCAGGCCGATGAAGATCGGCCGGTCGCCGCGGAAGCATGCCAGCTCTTGCAGCGTCAGCCGGTCTGGGGTCTCATCCAGCGGGTCCGTGGTCACGCGATCCTCATGAAACGGCCTCGGTCGACGGCTTCCGGGCTTGCCTTCGGGGCGCCACAATGCATAGACCAAAGGGCGCTTTGCGAAAAGGCCGGGATCCGATCCAGATGGCAAAGACGACAGGAGGACAGATGGCGGAGCGGACGATCGGCGCATGATCCTGTCCAGCTTCCTCGCGGGCATCGGCATCGGTCTGGTGGTCGCGGCCCCGGTGGGGCCGGCGGCGGTGATGGTGATCGGGCGCAGCCTGGACCGCGGCTGGCGGGTGGGCTTCGTGACCGGCCTGGGCGTCGTGCTGGCCGATCTGGTCTATGCCGGCATCGCCGTGGCGGGGCTCGGCTGGATCGAGCAGATCTATGCCTTCGAGCGGCCCTTGCAGCTGTTTGCGGGCCTGCTGCTGCTGATCATGGGGCTGGTGACCGCGACCGGCGCGCTCAGCCGCGACGGCGGCCAGATCACCGCCTTGCCCAACCCGACCTATCACGGTCGCAACCGGGTGATGGCCGCCTGTTCCGGCTGCATCGCCACTTTCGCGCTCACCATCGTCAACCCGACGGCGGTTGCGGCCTTCCTTGCCCTGTTCGCGACCCTCGGCCGCTTCGCCGAAGACAAGATCCCGCTTCTGGGCGGCATTGCGGCGGGTGGTGCGCTGTGGTGGGCGGGTCTTGCCTGGGGCGCGGCCCATGCCGGCCGCAAACTCGCGCCGCGCTGGCCGATGCGCATCAAGCGCGGCGCCGGTGCCGTGCTGGCGGCGATCGGCGCCGGCGTGCTGGTCTATACCGGGATCGACTACTGGTCCTGACTGGTCCTGACGCTGGCGGACCTGCCCTCAGAAATAGTCGGGATGGCGCTCCATGATCCGGGCGACGGCGCTGAGCGTGCCCGAAAGATGGCCGCGTACCGCCTCTTCCACGCCGGCCGTATCGCCCGCATCGATCCGGTCCAGAATGCGGCCGTGATAGTCCAGAATGCCCTGGGCCTTGCCCGGATCGACCAGGTTCAGTGCGCGAAGCCGGTCGATATGGCCGGACCGTTCGGCGATCATGTACCAGAGATCGGGATGGCCGACGGCGTCGTAGAGCGCCAGATGGAAATGCCGGTCCAGGATGGAGAACCGCTCGATATCCCCATCGGCGAAGGCCTGGCCCTGCAGATGCAGCAGGCGACGGGCATAGGCCGTCAAGTCCGCCGGTGTCTGGTGGCGGGCGATGGTCTTGGCGACCTCGATCTCGATCGCGAGCCGCAGGAACTGGGTCTCGCGGGCATGGGCGATATCGATCTTGGCAACCACCGTGCGCGACTGGGGGAAGATCTCGACCAGCTTCTCCCGTTCCAGCCTCAGGAAGGCGTCCCGCACCGGCGTCTGGCTGACGGCATATTCCTCGGCAAGCTGGGTGCGCGACAGCAGGGCCCCCGGCTTCAGCTCCAGGTCGATGATCCGGCGCCTGAGTGCGGCATAGATGCCCTGCGATGCCAGCGGCCGCCGGTCCAGATCGGCCAGCGTGGCGATGTCGGTGAAGTCGGGCAGGACGGATCGCCTGGGGGACATGGGCGGCGGGCTCCCTGAAGCACTCTCTTCCCGGACCATATCAGATGTTGCGTCAGGGCAACTAATATATTAGTGCTTTTGTCAACGAGGTGATCAAACCCTCGATGCCCAGGGAGGATATGGAATGCGCCCGACGATCACGGCCCTCGCGGGCCTGGTGGCCTGCGCCTTCGCGGCACCGGCCACGGCCGCGACCTACACCATCCAGACGTCGTTCAATGCCGGCGACTTCTCGACCCAGTACCTTACCGAGCACTGGCTGCCCAGGATCGCCGAGATGACCGGCGGCCGGGTGGAAATCGCCCTCACGCCCAACGGGTCGGTGGTGCCGGCCAAGGAGACGCCCCATGCCGTCGGGCTGGGCGTGATCGACGGCGACTGGACCTCGGTCAACTATTTTTCGGGGCTGGAGCCCGCCTTCGCCATCCTGGGCGATCTGATCTCGGGCTACGACACGCCGCAGCAGATGGCCGGTTTCTGCGAAAACGGCCCTGGCGAGGCGGTCTGGCAGAAGGCGCTGGACGAGGTGTCCGACGGCGAGGCGCATCTGGTCGGCTGCGCGCCTTACAGCCGCGAGGCCCTGCCGGCGCGGGTGCCGATCCAGACCTTCGACGATCTGAAGGGCAAGAAGATCCGGGCGCCCGAGGGGCTGGCCTCCGCCGTGTTCCAGGCGGCCGGCGCAAGCCCGGTCTCCATCCCGTTCTCGGAAGTCTATGGTGCGCTTGAAAAGGGCATCGTCGATGCCGCCGACGCCTCGGCCTATGTCAACAATGCCAGCACCGGGCTGAACGACGTCGCGCGCTATCCACTCTATCCCGGCATCCATTCGATGCCGTCGATGCAGCTCTCGTTCAATCGCGAGAAATGGGAAGACCTTTCCGAGGCCGACCGGAAGGCGCTGCGGGACTGGTTCTACATGGCGATGGCCGATCTGACCCGGGTGGTCGCCGAACAGGATGCGGCGCTGGCCGCGAAGGATGCCGCCGCCGGTAAGGTCGAGGTCATCGACTGGGCCCAGGCCGACCGCGACAGGCTGCGCGACGTCGCCCGCATCGAATGGGAGAAGTTCGCCGCCAAGGGTCCGCTCGCCAAGGAGGCCCTGGACGCCAACCTGGCCTATATGAAGCAGATCGGCCTGCTGAAGTGATCGCCGGCCGGTCGCGGTGTCGCCATGGCGGTGCCGCGACCGGCCTGGAGTGGATTCCGTCAGCGGGAGGCCCGATGAGACGGTTCTTCGCCTGCTGCGCCGCGGCCATGGACCGGGTGAGCGTCTTCACCGGCCAGGCCTGTGCGTCGCTGTTCTTCGCCTGCATCGCCCTCTCGGCCCTGGAGGTGGTGATGCGCTACGGCTTCGATCACCCCACAAGCTGGTCAATCGAGGTGACCATGGCGCTCTGCGCCACGGCCTGGGTGCTGTCGGTCGGCTATGTCACCGAGCGCAACCGCCACATCTCGATCACCATGCTCGAAATCCTGGTCGGCCCGAAGCTCTGGCACCGTTTCCGCCTGATCCAGATCCTGGTGTCGATCGGCGCCGTAACCGGCCTGATCCTGGCGATCTGGAGCCCGGCCATGCGGGTGATCGCGCGGCCGGAATATTCCGGCACGGCGCTCAATTCCATCCAGCCCAGCTACCTCAAGGTCGTGCTGCTGGCGGGGTGCGTGCTCTATGTCGCGCAGCTCTTCGCCAACCTGATCCGCTGGTTCCAGGGGACCGAGAAGGAAGACGGCGGTGGGCATTGAGATCATCACCATCCTGATCGTCCTGGGCCTGCTGGCCCTGATGGCGATCGGCATTCCGCTCGGCGTCACCACGCTTACGGTGTCGCTGGTGACGGCGGTGCTCTATTTCGGTGAACGCGCCGGCTTCTTCATCGTTTCGGCCAATGTCACCGAGGTCCTGCACAAATACGAACTGATCGCGGTGCCGTTCTTCGTGTTCATGGCCAATGTGCTGGAACGATCGGGGATCGCGCATACGCTGTTCGAAAGCATGGCGATCCTGGGCGGGCGTTTCCGCGGCTCGGTCGCCGTGCAGACCACGGTGGTGGCCGTTGTCCTGGCCGCGATGAGCGGCATCATGGGCGGCGAAATCGTGATGCTGGGGCTGATCGCCCTGCCGCAGATGCTGCGTCTCGGCTATGACCGCAAGATGTCGATCGGCATCATCTGTGCGGCCGGTGCGCTGGCGACGCTGATCCCGCCCTCGGTGGTGCTGATCGTCTACGGCCTGGCCGCCCAGGTCTCGATCACGAAGCTGTTTGCGGCCTCGGCCGTGCCTGGGCTGCTGCTCGCCTCGCTGTTCATCGCCTATGTGCTGGTGCGGGTGCGGCTCAACCCGTCGCTGGCGCCGATCTACGACATCCCCGAAACCGGCCTGCCCTTCGTGCAGCGCCTGCGCTTTCTGAACGGTGCCATCCTGCCGGCCGTGCTGATCATGGCGGTTCTGGGGGTGATCTACAGCGGCGTCGCCACGGTGACCGAGGCGGCGGCGATCGGTGCGGTCGGATCGCTCGTGGTCGCCGCGGTGCGGGGTGAGCTGTCCTGGACCATGGCCCGCGACGCCATGCGGCGCACGGCACTGACGGTCGGTTCGATCATCTGGCTGGTGCTGGGGGCGGTGTCGCTGATCGGCATCTATAACCGGATCGGCGGCGGCGACTTCCTGCGCGGCATGCTCACCTCGCTCGACATCGCGCCGATCTGGGTGATCGTGGTGATGATGGCGATCGTGATGGTGCTGGGCACCTTCCTTGAATGGATCGCCATCCTGTTCATCACCGTGCCGATCTTCGCCCCCGTGGTTCAGGATCTGGGCTACGACCCGGTCTGGTTCGGCGTGCTGTTCGCGATGAACATCCAGATCTACTACCTGTCGCCGCCCTTCGGTCCGGCCTGTTTCTTTCTGAAATCGGTGGCCCCCAAGGATGTCGAACTGCAGGAGATCTTCGCCGCGGTGATGCCGTTCATCGCCCTGCAGGCGGTAGGCCTGCTGCTGGTGCTGGCCTTCCCCGACATCGCCCTCTGGCTGCCCTCGCTGGTGGAATGAGGAGGCATCGATGCGACCCGACGACCCGATCCAGGATCAGGACGAGGCGGTGACCGCCGCCGATTTCGCCGCGGCCGAGGCGGCCGACGGCTTCGATTTCGGCAACTGGCCGGAAATTGCCGGCGGCCTTGCCGCCGCTGCCCTCACCTGGCTGATTTTCGCCTTTACCGGATGACCCCCATGACCAGGACCTATGACGAGCTGCGCTCGGCGCGCTGGTTCGCGCCCGACAATTTCCGCGGCTTCGGGCACCGCTCCCGAACCCTGCAGATGGGCTATGACGAGCAGGACTGGGCAGGCAAGCCGGTGGTGGCGATCCTGAACACCTGGTCCGACATCAATCCCTGCCATCAGCATTTCAGGCAGCGCGTCGACGACGTGAAGCGCGGCGTGTTCCAGGCCGGCGGCTTTCCGATCGAGCTGCCGGCCCTGTCGGTCAGCGAGAATTACGTCAAGCCGACGACGATGCTCTATCGCAACATGCTGGCGATGGAGACCGAGGAGCTGATCCGCTCCCACCCGGTCGACGGCGTGGTGCTGATGGGCGGCTGCGACAAGACCACCCCCGGCCTGGTGATGGGCGCGATCTCGGCCGGCTTGCCCGCGATCTATCTGCCGGCCGGGCCGATGCTGCGCGGCAATTGGGAAGGGCGCACCCTGGGCTCCGGCTCGGATGCGTTCAAGTACTGGGACGAACGCCGCGCCGGCACCATCACCGAGGCGCAGTGGAAGGGCATGGAGCGGGGCATCGCGCGCTCTTACGGCCATTGCATGACCATGGGCACGGCGTCGACCATGACGGCGATCGCCGAGGCGCTTGGGTTGACGCTGCCGGGGGCCTCGTCCATTCCGGCCGCCGATTCCAACCACATCCGCATGTCGGCCGACTGCGGGCGGCGGATCGTGGGCATGATCTGGGAGGATCTGACCCCGGCCAGGATCCTGACGGCGGCGGCCTTCGACAATGCGGTGACCGTCGCCATGGCCACCGGCTGCTCGACCAATGCGGTGGTGCATCTGATCGCCATGGCCCGGCGGGCCGGGGTCGATCTCACCCTCGACGACCTGGATGCCAAAAGCCGGGTGACCCCGGTGATCGCCAATATCCGCCCGGCCGGATCCACCTATCTGATGGAGGATTTCTTCTATGCGGGCGGCCTGCGGGCGCTGATGGCGCGGCTGGGCGACAGGTTGCATCGCGACTGTCTGACCGTGACCGGGCGCACGCTGGGCGAGGGGATCGAAGGTGCCGAGGTCTGGAACGACGACGTCATCCGCACGGTCGACAACCCGATCTACAACGAGGGGTCGCTCGCGGTGCTGAAGGGCAACCTCGCCCCCGACGGTGCGGTGATCAAGCCGGTGGCCTGCGATCCCAAATTCCTGGTCCATGAAGGGCCGGCCATGGTCTTCGACAGCTATCCCGAGCTGAAGGAAAAGCTGGACGACGAGGATTGGGACATCACCCCCGATGCCGTTCTGGTGCTGCGCAATGCCGGCCCCAAGGGCGGACCGGGCATGCCCGAATGGGGCATGATCCCGATGCCCAGGGCGCTGCTGAAACAGGGCTGCCGCGACATGGTCCGGCTGTCGGATGCCCGGATGTCGGGCACCTCGTTCGGTGCCTGCGTGCTGCATGTGGCGCCGGAATCCTATGTCGGCGGCCCGCTCGCCCTGTTGCGGACCGGCGACATCGTGCGCCTCGACGTGCCCGGCCGCCGGCTGGACATGCTGGTCGATTACGACGAGATCGCCCGGCGCCGGGCGGCCTGGACCCCGCCGCCGCCGCGCTTCCACCGGGGCTGGGGCTGGATGTTCACCAACCACATCCAGCAGGCCGATAAGGGCTGCGATTTCGACTATCTGGAGACGTCCTTCGGGGCGCCCGTCGACGAACCCGTGATCTATTGAAGGCAGGCCGCCAGATGACCGGACATCCGCTGAAGGACGAGACGCGCGTAAAGCTTGCCCGCGTTTCGACCGCCTCGCTCGCGACCGCGCTGTTCAAGCGTGGCCTGCGCAATCAGTTCATCCAGGGCGCCGTGCCAGTGGCCTGGAAGGGGCGGAGCATGGTCGGCCCGGCCTTCACGCTCCGCTACATCCCGGCGCGGGAGGATCGCAACCCGATCACGGTCTTCCGCGATCCGGAGCACAGGCAGCGCGTGGCGGTGGAAACCTGCCCGCCGGGCCATGTGCTGGTGATCGATGCCCGCAAGGATGCCCGTGCCGCCTCGGCCGGCTCGATCCTGGTCACCCGGCTGGAAATGCGCGGCTGCGCCGGCATCGTCACCGATGGCGGCTTCCGCGATGCCGAGGGGATCGGCCGGCTGGACATGCCGGCCTATCACGCCCGCCCCTCGGCCCCCACCAATCTTACTTTGCACGAGGCGATCGAGATCAACGGGCCGATTGCCTGCGGCGATGTCGCGGTCTTCCCCGACGACGTGCTGGTCGGCGATGCCGACGGCGTGATGGTGATCCCGGCCCATCTTGCCGACGAGCTGGCGGCGGAATGCACCGCCATGGAGAGCTATGAGGATTTCGTGCTGGAGCGGGTGAAAGCGGGAGACACGATCATCGGCCTCTACCCTGCGACGAAGCAGGAGAACCTCGACGCTTATGAAGACTGGCGGCGCGACACCGGGGAATGATCCTGGAGGGTGAGCCGCCCTTCATCCATCCGCTCAAAAAAAAGCGGGGCGCGGCCTTGGGCCGGCCCCGCGAGATGGGCTGCGGGAGGATGGATAAGGAAGGCTCACTCAATCATAGACCCGGGCGTCCTCGATAACCTTGCCGTCGCCGGGCAGGGCGCCCGGGGTCACCAGTTCCACCTCGGCCCGGAGATTGGCTGCGGTGCGGAAGGCGTCGGCCAGCCGGCCGGCAAGACCATCGGCACCGGCTTCCGGCACTTCACAGCGCAGGACCGCCGTGTCCCGGCCCTCGGGGTTGGTGACCACCAGCCGGGCGCGCGAGATGCCGCCCACGGCCTTCAGCGCCTGGGCGACCTGCCCCGGATGGACGAACATGCCGCGGATCTTGGTGGTCTGATCAGCCCGGCCCAGCCAGCCGCGCAGGCGCATGCCGGTGCGTCCGCAGGGGCTGGTGCCGGCCATGAAGGCCGACAGGTCGCCCGTTGCGAAGCGGATCAGCGGATAGGTGCTGCTGAAGGTGGTGACGACCACCTCGCCGATCTCGCCCTCGGGCACCGGATCCCCCGTGCCGGGGCGGACGATCTCCACAATCAGATCCTCGTCCAGGATCATGCCTTCAGAGGTCGGGCCCTCATAGGCAATCTGGCCCAGATCCGCCGTGCCGTAAACCTGGCCCACGGTGACGCCGCGCCGCCCCAGTTCCTGACGCAGGGTCTGGGTCAGGGCTTCACCGGTCACGAGCGCCTTGGTGATGGTCACGGCCTGCCCGGCCTCTTCCTGCCGCTCCAGCAGCAGCTTCAGGAAGGAGGGCATGCCGGTGAAGGCGGTGGGCTTCAACTGGGCGATGGCCGCCAGCTGCTGTTCGGTATTGCCGCCACCGGCCGGGATCACCGCGCAGCCGACGGCACGGGCACCGGTGTCGAACATCCAGCCGCCGGGGGTGAAGTGGTAGGCGAGGGTGTTGTGCACCACGTCGCCGGGGCGGAAACCCGCCGCCCAGCAGGCGCGGGCGAAGCGGAACGGATCAGGCCCCGCGCCCTGCGGGTCGTAGATCGGCCCCGGAGACATGAACAGATGGGCAAGCTCGCCCGGTGCCTGGGCATTGAGCCCGCCGAACGGGGGCTCTGCCGCCTGACGGGTGGTCAGTTCGGATTTGCGCAGCACGGGCAGCGTGGCGAGGGCGGCGCGATCCCGAATCGCCGGGGCGTCCACCGCGGCCAGCAGCCGGGCCATGGCCGGAGCCTTGGCCTTGGCGAGGGCGATCTGCGCCGGCAGCCGTGCGAACAGTCCCGCCTCCCGCCGCTCGGGATCCATGGTCTCACGGTCGTCGTAATGGATGCTGTCGGTCATCGTCCTGTACCGGATGCGGGGGCGGCGGGCGCCCGTCGGTGTCTGGTTGCGGGAGAAGTGGCCGGAGATCAGAGCCAGCGCTTGCGGCGCTTGAACGACTTGATCGACTTGAACGACTTGCGCTCACCGCCACCGGTGCCGAGGTAAAATTCCTTCACGTCCTCGTTGCCCATCAGGTCATCACGGCTGCCGTCGAGCACGATCTTGCCGTTTTCCATGATGTAGCCGTAAGAAGCGTGCTTCAGGGCCTGACGGGCATTCTGCTCGACCAGCAGAATGGTCATGCCCTGTTCTTCGTTGATCTGCTTGATGATCGAGAAGACCTCTTTCACCAGCAGCGGTGACAGGCCCATCGACGGCTCGTCCATCAGGATCAGTTTGGGGCGCGCCATCATGGCGCGACCGATCGCCAGCATCTGCTGCTCACCGCCCGAGAGATAGCCTGACAGCCCGGTGCGTTCCTTGAGGCGCGGGAAGTAGTGATAGACCATCTCGATATCGGCCTTCACCCCGCTGTCACGACGGGTATAGGCACCCAGGCGCAGGTTCTCGGCGACGGTCATATCCTCGACCACGCGCCGGCCTTCCATCACCTGGAACAGGCCGCGCTTCACGATTTCCTGGGGTTCGAGCCCGCTGATCTTCTCGCCCATGAACGTGACGTCGCCGCGGGTGATCTCGCCATCCTCGCTCTTGAGCAGGCCCGAGATGGCCTTGAGGGTGGTCGACTTGCCGGCGCCGTTGGCCCCCAGCAGGGTCACGATCTGACCCTGGGGCACGTTCAGGCTCACGCCATGCAGCACCAGGATCACGTCGTTGTAGACGACCTCGATGTTGTTGACGGTCAGGATCGGCTCGGCTTCCGCTGCTGGGCGGGCGCCGGTGCCGGGCCGGGGGCCGGATGTGGCGGTCTGGGTCATCGACATGCGAGGTCTCGTGCAGGAAAGAGTGGTCGGGTCGGGAAGAGGGGAGGCCCCGTCCGCCGCCGTGACGCGGCAGACGGGGCCCGTCGGATCACCAGCCCAGCCACTCGGGGCGGCGGTCGATCCGGGTTTCGGCCAGGCGGTTCATGGCGAACTTCCCGTCCTTCACCTCACCCTGATAGACATACATGTCGATCGTCCCGCGATGGTCCTCGGGCGTCCAGGTGGAGGGGAAGCACACGCCTTCCAGGCCGGCCGGCACCCAGTCGGTCTTCTGGTACATGCCCTGCTTGATGTTCGGCCCGGTGACGCCGCCATTCTTGTCGGCCCACTCCATGGCTTCCTTCATGTAGAAGGCCGTGCAGACGCCGCGGACATAGTGGACCGGGCGATAGCCGTCGCCACCGGCGATCTCGTGCACCAGCTTCATGCCCGGGGCATCGTCCTGCCAGGTGGCGGAACCGACCACCCAGACCACGCCGTCGGCGGCGGAACCGGCGGCCTCGGCGGCGCTCTCGTCGAAGCCCCAGATGTTGGCCATGAACTGCGCTTCGACGCCGACGGTCTCGCAGCTCTTCAGCAGCGAAATGTTGGAACCGGCCGTGTTGCCCAGGTAGGCGTAGTTGGCACCGGATTCCTTCAGCGTCAGGCACTGCGCCTTGAAGTCGGCGGGGGCGAGCGAGTACTGGATCGCCGGCAGGACGTCGAAGCCCAGCTCCTTGGCGTATTCCTCACCGGCCTTGCGGGCGGCATTCGGGTAGGGGTGGTTGTCGCCCATATGGACGTATTTGGGCTTACCTTCCTTGCCCTGCTTCTTCCAGTCCTCGGCGGCCCACTGCAGCATGCCGCGCAGCGCATCCGAATAAGACACGTTGTAGAAGAAGTTGTAGGGAGCCGGCGCCTTGACCACGCCCGACTTGCCGGTCGGATCGGTCAGATGGGCGGAATAGGAGCCCGAGTAGTAAGGCATCTCGTCCTTGGCCAGGAAGCCGACCAGGGCTTCGGTGTCGGCGGTGCCCCAGCCTGCGATCGCCACGGCGCCGAACTCCGACACCCAGCGCTTATAGGCGGCAATGGCGCGCGGTGCCTGATAGGAATAGTCGACGGTATCGGCGTTGATCTGCTTGCCGTTGATGCCGCCATGGGCATTGATCCAGTTGAAGGCGTCGATCTTGCCTTCCGAGAACGGCTTGCTGACCGTCGAGGTCGCACCGGTGTAGTCGACCAGGTTGCCGATCTTGATGTCGTCGGCCGCGATCGCCGCTGAGGCGGTGCCGGCGACCAGGATGGCGGCGAACGCGCCGGTCAGAGTCTTCCTGGACATGTGTCTCTCCCTGAAGAAGCGGAATGCTTCGTTCTTGTCTTCGATCGCAACCGTTGTCGGCTGCGGATGGGGCGGGCGGGGTGCATACGCGCGAAGCGCGAGATCCGGGCCCGCCGGGGCCGGGTTCCGTCGCGGCGGGGGCCGCGACGGCAACGGATCAGTACGAGAACGGATAGAGTTTCCAGTAGGCCTTGATCTGCCGCCACCGATGGGCGAGCCCGTCGGGTTCGAAGATCAGGAACAGGACGATGACCAGGCCGATCGCAGCCTCTTTGAGGAAGGCGACATTGGTCATGAACGAGGCGCCGATCAGTCCGGCCCCGTTCATGGCCGAGACGACGCCTTCCAGAACCTCGGGCAGCAGCACCATGAAAGCCGTCCCCATCAGCGTGCCCATCACCGAGCCGAGGCCGCCGATGATGATCATGCCCAGGAACTGGATCGACAGCAGGATGGTGAAGCTTTCGACCGAGACGAAGCCCAGATAGTGGCCATAGAGCGCGCCTGCGATGCCGGCGTAGAACGAACTGACACCGAAGGACATCAGCCGGTATTTGGTGAGGTTGACGCCCATCACCTCGGCCGAGAGATAGTGATCGCGCACCGCCACGAAGGCCCGGCCGTCGCGGGAGCGCAGCATGTTGGTGGCCAGCAGGAAGCAGATCACCATGAAGACGAGCGCCACGTAGTAGAAGTTGTGCTCGCCATAGGCTTCCCAGCCGAACAGCGAGAACGACTGGGCGAGTGCGCCCGCCGAACCGCCGGTGAAGAAGTCCGCCCGCGAGAAGAAGTCCTGCAGGATGAACTGCGACGCCAGCGTCGCGATCGCGAGATAAAGACCTTTGATCCGCGCTGCAGGGATGCCGACGATCAGGCCGACCGCCGTGGTCATGAGCCCGGCGAGCGGGATGGCGAGCACCACCGGCACGTCGTAGGTGTTGTTGAGGAAGGCGGACGAGAAGGCACCGAAGCCGAAGAAGGCGGCATGGCCCAGCGAGATCTGGCCGGTGAAGCCGACCAGGATGTTGAGGCCGAGGGCGGCGATGCCGTAGATCGCGATCGTGATCGCCAGATTCATGTGGTACTGGCTGGCGATCAGCGGGAAGAGGGCCGCAAGGATGAGGCCGAGGATGGCGAAATTCCGCGACCATTTCGTCGGGAAGATCGTGGTGTCCTTGGCGTAAGAGGTCCGGTAGTCGCCGCAGGGGCGGAGGGACATGCTGCTCATGGTTCCGGCCTCACACGCGCTCGATGTTCTTGGTGCCGAAGAGCCCGTAGGGCTTGATCATCAGGATGATGATCAGGACGTAGAAGGGGGCGACGGCATAGAGGTTGCCGATGTGCAGGAACTGCCCGTCGACATATTCCGCCATGTTCTCGAGCACGCCGATGATCAGGCCGCCGACCACCGCGCCGATGATGGAGTCCAGCCCGCCCAGGATCACCGCCGGGAACACCTTGAAGCCGAAGAGCGACAGGCCGGCCGAAACGCCGTTGACGATGCCCACCACCACGCCGGCCAGCGCCGAGACCACCGCCGAGATCGCCCAGGAGATGGCGAACATCTGCTTCACCGAGACGCCCAGCGACTGGGCGACCTGCTGGTTGAAGGCGGTCGCCCGCATGGCGAGACCGATCTTGGAGAATTTGAAGAACCAGGCGAAGAGACCCATGGCGATCAGCGAGATCACAAGGCTCATCACATAGGCGGTCTGGACCTGGAGGCCCAGGATGGTGACCGAGCTGGTCTCGAAGATCGGCGGGAAGGGTTGCACGAACACGCCGAACATCCACTTCATCATCGCCTGGAAGAAGATCGAGAGCCCGATCGTCACCATGATCACCGAGATGATCGGTTCACCGATCAGCGGCCGCAGCACCACCACCTGAAGCAGGATGCCGAACACCACCATGAAGGCGAGGGTGAAGAGGAAGGACCAGAAGAAGGGCAGCTGCAGATCGGTCATGATCCACCAGCACACCCAGGCGCCGATCAGCAGGAATTCGCCCTGCGCGAAATTGACGATCTGGGAGGCCTTGTAGATCAGCACGAAACTCATCGCGACGACGCCGTAAAGCGTGCCGACGATCAGTCCATTGACCAGAAGTTGTACGAACAGTGAAGACGTCATGGCGCGGAAAGCTCCTCGCTTGCGCAGGGCCGGCGATGCGGCCCCTCCGGGCGGAAACCTGGGGCCCAAGCGGGCCCGAAACCTGGCGGGGCGCGGCGGTCAGCTCGCCTTGCGCAGCGGTACCACCGGCGCCCCCAGGTCGACGATGCGCAGGACCGTCTGAATCCGCGCCTGCTTGCCGTCCTGGAAGGTGATGGTGGTATCGATGTCGATGTCGTCGCGGCCGTCGTAGATCGCGTCGATGATCCGGCCGTAGCGCTCGTTGATGACGTTGCGCCGCACCTTGCGGGTGCGGGTCAGCTCGCCGTCATCGGCGTCCAGCTCTTTGTAGAGCAGCAGGAAGCGCCGGATGCGCTGGGCCTCGGGCAGGGTCTCGTTCACCCGCTCCACTTCCTGACGCAGCAGATCATAGACATCCGCCCGCGCCGAAAGGTCGGTATAGGTGGTGAACGCGATGCCCCGCTGCTCGGCCCATTTGGAGACCACCGAATAGCGGATGCACAGGATGGCCGAGATGAACGGCTTCTGGTTGCCCAGCACCACGCATTCGCCGATGAAGCTCGAGAATTTGAGCTTGTTCTCGATGAACTGGGGCGAGAAGCGCACCCGGTTCGCGGTTTCGGCGATGTCCTTGATGCGGTCGATGACGACCAGATGGCCCTTTTTGTCGAAGTAGCCGGCGTCGCCGGAATACATCCAGCCGTCGCGCAGATCCTCGACCGTCGCCTTCTCGTTCTTGTAGTAGCCGGCCATCAGCCCGTCATGGCGGGCGACGATCTCGCCCACCCCGTTCTCGTCGGGCGCGACGATCCTGATCTCGACGCCGGGGAAGGGCTTGCCGACCGTGTTCATGTCGACGTCGTCGGCCAGATGTACGGTATAGGCGCCGGCGGTTTCCGTCTGTCCGTAGATCTGGCGCAGCGGCACCCCCAGGGCCTGGAAGAACTTGAAGGTGTCGGGACCGAGCGCCGCACCGCCGGTCGCCGCCGATTTCAGATTGGAGAAGCCCAGCCGGTCGCGCAGCGCCCGCAGCAGCACGAAATCAGCGAGTTTCGATCGCCGTCCCTGCTCCAGCGCCTTCAGCGCCCGCTTCATGCCGAAATCATAGAGCGCATTCTTGAGAGGCGTGCTCTCCATCATCCGGGCGCGGACATCGGCCGCGATCTGTTCCCAGACGCGCGGCGCCAGCAGCACGAAGCTTGGTCCGATCTCGCGCAGATCGGCCATCATCGTCTCGGGCTCTTCGACGAAGTTCACCCGGATGCGGCAGATCAGCGGCTGTGCCACGGCGTAGATCTGCTCCATGATCCAGGGCATGGGCAGCACCGAGACGTAGTCGTCGGTCGGACCTTTGGGGTCGACCATCAGATAGCGCGCGCAATGCTCGAGAAAGCGCCCGCCCTGCAGCATGGCCATCTTGGGGTTCGAGGTCGTGCCCGATGTGGTGCAGAGGATGGCGACGTCGTCGCCCTTGCCGGCAGCGAGTTCCCGTGCATAGCGGTCGGGCTCCCGGCCGTGGAGCGCCCGGCCGAGTTCATAGACCTCTGCCAGATCCTTGAGCCGCGGATCGTCGTATTTGCGCATGCCGCGCGGATCGGCATAGACGATGGTCCGCACCGTCGGGATGTCGTCGCCGAGTTCCAGCAGCTTGTCGACCTGCTCTTCGTCTTCGCACAGCACCACATGGGCGCCGGCATAGTTGAGCAGATAGGCGACTTCGCTCGACATGGCGTCCTGGTAGATGGCGAGGCTCATGCCGCCCAGGGCATGGATCGCAATCTCGCCATAGAGGGCTTCAGGCCGGTTCTTGGACAGGATCGCCACCACCTCGCCCCGGGCGACGCCGAGCGAAATCAGGCCGAGCGCCATCTCTCGCACCCGGTCGTTGTAGTCGGACCAGGTGAACTCGTTCCAGATGCCGAATTCCTTCTCCCGCAGGGCCACCTCGGACCCGTGGGTGGCGGCGTTGTGCGCGAGCAGCTTCGGCAGGGTGTCGTGGACCGTGAAATCGGGGAATTGCTGGGACATCACGCCACCGCCTCTTCGTCGTCGTCCTCGCCGAGATAGGCCTTCTTGACGTGCTCGTCGTTGAGCACGTCTTCGGCCGTGCCTTCGGCAAGCTTGCGCCCGAAATCGAGCACCATGATCCGATGCGAAATGTCGGCGACCACCCCCATGTCGTGTTCGATCATGATGATGGTCATGCCCCATTCCTCGGAGAGGTCGATGATGAACCGGGCCATGTCCTCTTTTTCTTCGAGGTTCATGCCGGCCATCGGCTCGTCGAGCAGCAGCAGCTTGGGTCTGAGGGCGATCGCCCGCGCCAGCTCCACCCGCTTGCGCAGGCCGTAGGAGAGCTGCCCCGCCGTCGCACGGCGGACATGGGCGATCTCGAGGAAATCGATGATGTCTTCCACCGCACGGCGGTGTTCCAGCTCTTCGCGGCGGGCGCCGCCCAGCCAGTAGAGCGAGCCGGTGAAGACGTTGTTCTTCAGCAGGTGATGCCGGCCGACCATGATGTTGTCGAGCACGGACATATGGCCGAAGAGCGCGAGATTCTGGAAGGTCCGGCCGATGCCGAGGGCGGCGCGGTGGTTGGGCGAGAGCCCGGTCACGTCGCGGCCTTCGAACAGGATGCGGCCCTCGGTGGGCGTGTAGCGGCCCGACACGCAGTTCAGCATCGAGGTCTTGCCGGCACCGTTCGGCCCGATGATCGAGAACAGCTCGCCGGGCCGGACGTGGAAGCTGACCTCGGTCAGGGCGCGCACGCCGCCGAATCGCAACGATACGTCCTTGACCTCCAGGAGCGGGGTCTGTTCGCCCATGGGCCTCGGGTCTCCCTGTATGGGGCGCGACGGGCAACGGCTCCCGGTGTCCATCCGTCGTTCCGCCCGGTCCTCCCCGGCATCCCCAGATGCCAGACCGGTCACGGAAGCTGCGGCGGCTGCGCCTCGTTCTTTGTTTTGTCATGCCGTTTTGTCATGACATTACATCACCACGCTGCCCCGGGGGTCAAATCCCAAGTGGCGTGCCGAGTGTCTGTTTGCCAAAGTTACGAAGGCAAACCCAGCAATATTTCAATAACGCCGTTATCATACTGGAGGATGACGTCCCCAGGCCTTGGCGATACGGTGTGCAAGGGTGGATGATCACACACGCAAACTGTCGATGATCACGCCGATGATCACGCGCGCGGCCATCGGTTCGCATGGCCGGATCCGGTCTGATCGGCAGGGGCGCCGCTCGACGAGAGGTGCGGCCGAAGAGCCGGTGACGGCTCGCCCCATCGTTCCGGCACGCGCGATGCACGGTGACGGCACTGCGCTGCGGTGCTGCCCGAACCAGCCCTGCGCCCGCCCCCGGGCCCACCCCAGACCATCGTGCAAGGCGGCGGTTTTCGTGGACTTTCCGGGCGATCCCTGATATCACGGCGCGCGAACGCGGCATCGACGCCGCGACGTCCGTTTGCGGTGCACCAGCCCGAAAGCTTCGGCCTTCGGACGGGGCCGCAACAGGATGGCCGCGGCGGACGCCCGTCTGTCCGCCGTCCGACCCGACCCCTCACCGATGCCGGTACCGGTCTTATCGACCGCCGCCTGCCCCGGCCCGAGGTGACGCGGCCGCCGGCGAGGCGGGCCCGTCACCCGTCGCCCGAACGCGATGCCCGTCAGTCGATAAGACAAGGCGACAAGGTCCATCGTGAGGAGAGGTCGTCGTGACAGCGAACCGCCTTGACAGCTTCAGCACCCGTTCGACCCTGACGGTCGACGGGAAGGCGTATGACTATTTCAGCCTGCCCAAGGCGGAGGCCGCCGGCCTCGAGGGTGTCTCGCAGCTCCCCTTCTCGCTCAAGGTGCTGCTTGAGAACCTGCTCCGCTACGAGGACGGCCGCAGCGTCACCGACGCCGACGTCAAGGCCCTCGTCGCCTGGGTGAAGGACCGCAAGAGCGATCACGAGATCGCCTACCGTCCGGCCCGCGTTCTGATGCAGGACTTCACCGGCGTGCCGGCGGTCGTGGACCTCGCCACCATGCGCGCGGCGATGAAGCAGCTCGGCGGCGACGTCAACCGCATCAACCCGCTCTCGCCGGTCGACCTCGTGATTGACCACTCGGTGCAGGTCGACCGCTTCGGCACCCCGACCGCGTTCGAAGAGAACGTCGACCTCGAGATGGAGCGCAATGCCGAGCGGTATTCGTTCCTGCGTTGGGGCCAGGGCGCGTTCAACAACTTCCGCGTCGTGCCCCCGGGAACCGGCATCTGCCACCAGGTGAACCTGGAATATCTGGCGAAGACCGTGTGGACCGCCGAGGAAGACGGCCGCACCGTCGCCTATCCCGACACGCTGGTCGGCACCGACAGCCACACCACCATGGTCAACGGCCTGGCGGTTCTGGGCTGGGGCGTGGGCGGTATCGAGGCCGAGGCCGCGATGCTGGGCCAGCCCGTCAGCATGGTCATCCCCGAGGTGATCGGCTTCAAGCTGACCGGCAAGCTCAAGGAAGGCACCACCGCCACCGACCTCGTGCTGACCGTCACCCAGATGCTCCGCAAGAAGGGCGTGGTCGGCAAGTTCGTCGAGTTCTACGGCGAAGGCCTCGACAACATGGTCCTCACCGACCGTGCGACCATCGCCAACATGGCGCCGGAATATGGTGCCACCTGCGGCTTCTTCCCGATCGACGGCGAGACGCTGAACTATCTGCGTCTGTCGGGCCGTGACGACGAGACCGTGGCGCTGGTCGAGGCCTATGCCAAGGCCCAGGGCATGTGGCGCGAGGCCGGTTCGCCGGATCCGGTGTTCACCGACACCCTCGAACTCGACATGTCGACGGTCGAGCCCTCGCTCGCCGGTCCGAAGCGCCCGCAGGACCGCGTGCCGCTCTCGACCGTGCCGGCCTCGTTCCGCGAGAGCCTGCCGACCCTGACCAAGAACAAGGGCACCGCCGCCGACGCCGTCGCCGAGGTTGCCGGCGCCGATTACAAGCTGACGCACGGCCATGTCGCCATCGCCGCGATCACCAGCTGCACCAACACGTCGAACCCCGACGTCATGCTCGGTGCCGGCCTGGTCGCCAAGAAGGCGGTCGAGCGCGGCCTGACGGTGAAGCCCTGGGTCAAGACCTCGCTCGCTCCGGGATCCAAGGTCGTGACCGAATATCTGCGCGCCGCCGGCGTGCAGGATGCGCTCGACGCGCTCGGCTTCAACCTGGTCGGCTATGGCTGCACCACCTGCATCGGCAATTCCGGCCCGCTGGCCGAGCCGATCTCGGCGGCGGTCAATGCAAGCGATCTGGTCGTGACCTCGGTGCTGTCGGGCAACCGCAACTTCGAAGGCCGCGTGAACCCCGACGTGCGCGCAAACTACCTCGCCAGCCCGATGCTGGTGGTGGTCTACGCGATCGCCGGCTCGGTTCTGGTCGACCTCGACAAGGAGCCGCTCGGCCACGACAAGGACGGCACCCCGGTCTTCCTGCGCGACATCTGGCCGACCTCGGCCGAGATCCGCGAGACCGTCCGCTCGGTCATCACCTCGCAGATGTTCCGCGGCGAATATGCCGACGTGTTCTCGGGCGACGCCGCCTGGCAGGCCATTCAGGCGCCGGAAGGTGAGACCTACGAATGGGACGACGCCTCGACCTACGTCAAGATGCCGCCTTATTTCGACGGCATGTCGCCGGTGGCGTCCGACGAGATCGCGCCGATCAACGGTGCCCGTGCTCTCGCCATCCTGGGCGACAGCGTGACCACCGACCACATCTCGCCGGCCGGTAACATCGCGAAGAACAGCCCCGCCGCCCGCTATCTCACCGAGCATGGCGTGGCCCCCGCCGACTTCAACTCGTACGGTGCCCGTCGCGGCAACCACGAGGTGATGATGCGCGGCACCTTCGCGAATGTCCGCATCCGCAACGAGATGGTCCCGGGCGTCGAGGGCGGTTACACCCGCCACATCCCGACCGGCGAGCAGCTCAGCATCTATGATGCGGCCATGCGCTACATCGATGCCGGCACCCCGCTGGTCGTGGTCGCCGGCAAGGAGTACGGCACCGGTTCGTCGCGCGACTGGGCGGCGAAGGGCACCATGCTGCTGGGCGTGAAGGGCGTCATCGCCGAGAGCTTCGAGCGTATCCATCGGTCGAACCTCGTCGGCATGGGCATCCTGCCGCTGGTCTTCGGCGAGGGCTGGGACCGGGCGAAGCTCGGCCTCGACGGAACCGAGACCTTCGACATCGTCGGCCTCGGCAACGACCTGAAGCCGCGCCAGGCGCTGACCCTCAAGGTCACCCGCGCCAATGGCGAGGTGGTCGAGGCGCCGCTGGTCTGCCGCATCGATACCCTCGACGAGCTCGAGTACTACAAGAACGGCGGCATCCTGCACTATGTGCTGCGCCGCATCGCGAGCGGCCAGGCCTGATCGGCCTGTCTCACGCCGACATTCGCACGCCCCGGCGCCTCTGGCGCCGGGGCGTGTGTCGTTTCGGCGATAATTCCCGGCCCCGGCCGGCAGCGGGTGGCATGGCCGGGCGGCGCATGGTTTACTGATCCTCATGTCGTTTCACCGGATGCACGGGCCCTGCGGTCGCACCGGTGCCGCCCTTTTCCGCCAGACAGGACGGCCGGAGGTTCACGGCCGGATTTTCATCCGATGAGTACGGTTCTCGCCTCAGTCGCCGCGGTGCTGCTCAGCATCGCCATCGCCCAGCTGGGCAACGGCATGCTCTCCTCGCTGGTGGGTCTCAGGCTCGCCGTCGAAGGGGTCAGCACGATCGCCATCGGTCTGGTCGGTGCGGCCCATTTCGTGGGCTGGATCATCGGTGCCGCCACGGCCCAGCGGGTGATCGTGCGGGTCGGGCACATCCGGGCCTTTTCGGCCTTTGCGGCGATCGGCTCGGTCGCGATCCTGTCGCTCGGCTTCTTTCTGGATCTGGTCGGCTGGGCATTGCTGCGTGTCGTCACCGGCTATTGCATGGCGGCGCTGTTCATGACCGCGGAAAGCTGGCTCAACTCGGCCAGCACCAACCAGACTCGCGGCAAGGTGCTCTCGGCCTATATCATCTCGCTCAACCTGGCGCTCGCCGGCGGTCAGTTCCTGCTGACGCTGGAAGACGTGCGGATGCCGCTGCTCTACGCGCTTGCCGCCATGGCCCTGTCGCTGGCCCTGGTGCCGCTGGCGCTGACCCGCAGCCTGACACCCGAGATCCATGCCGCACCCCGGCTCGGCCTTCTGTCCCTCTGGCGGGTTTCGCCGCTGGGTCTCGCCGCCGTGGTCTCCAGCGGGCTGATCATCGGCAGTATCCAGGGCGGTATGGGTGCGGTGTTCGCGCGCGGCATCGGCCTGGACACGGCCGGGGTGTCGGCTTTCGTCGCCACGGTTTTCCTGGGCGGTCTGTTCCTGCAATGGCCGGTGGGCTGGCTGTCGGACCGGATCGATCGCCGCCGCGTGCTGGCGGGGGCTGCGATCATGGTGACGATCGGCAGCCTGGTGGTGATGGCCGGGGCCGGCAGCATGGCCCAGGCAGAGACGCCGGCCGACGGCATACTCGCGGGCTCGGGGCTTCTTGCCGGCATCATCCCGGAAACGGCCGCCATCTGGCTGCTGTTCATCGGCGCCGTGATCGTGGGCGGTGCCGGTTATGCGCTCTACCCGGTCGCCACCGCCCATGTGAACGATCTGGTCGAACCGGGGCGGATGATCGCCGCCGCCGGCGGGCTGGTGCTGGGCGGCGGGCTCGGCTCGGCGATCGGCCCGATCATGGCCTCGGGCATCATGAGCCTGGTCGGTCCCTCGGGCCTGTTCGCCTGGGCGGTGCTGGCCGGGGCGGTTCTGGCGGCCTTTGCCATCTATCGTGCCCGGATCCGGCCGCAGGTGCCGGCCAGCGCCAAGACCCCGGCCGTGGTCTCGCCCCGTACCACGCCGGTGGTGACGGTGATGGCGACCGATATCTCGGGCGCCGAGCCGCCGCTGGAAAGCGACGAGGCGATGATGGCCGCAGCCACGGAAGCACCTGCCGTCGACCCGGTGGTGGTTCCTGAAGCGGTGATCCTGCGGAACGGCGACGTTCCGGCGGAACCGGTCGAGCCTGCCCGCAAGCCGGCCGGGGGTCACGAAAACGGGGCCGCCGACGGATCGGCGACCCCGGATCAGGGCGGCACGGATGCCCCCGCGCCGAAGGATGATCAGGCGCGATAGGCGCGGGTCATCAGCTGGGCCAGCCGGCGGGCAAAGGCGGCGGGATCCGCCGGCGCCTCGCCTTCGGCCAGCCGTGCCTGATCGAGCAGCAGCTCGGCCGGCTCGGCCAGCGCGGCGGCGCGGGCCGCCGCATCCTCACCCGCCTCGGCAGCCAGGCCCTTCAGGGCCTTCAGCAGGGCATGGTCGGGGTTGATCTCAAGGATCGGTGCCCGCACCGGGCCGCCGCGGCCCGACCGCGCCAGCAGCCGCTCCAGCGCCGGGTCCGGCCCGTCGCTGCCGGCGGCGAGGCAGGCCGGGCTGTCGACCAGCCGGGCCGAGGGCCGCACCGCCCGCACCCGGTCACCCAGCGCCCGCCCGATCAGATCGGCCAGGGCGGCACCGTCGATGCCGGCCTCACCTTCGGCGGCCTCGTCCTTCGTTTCAGGCGCGGCCTTGCCGTCTGCATCCACTTTGGGGAAGGCCGCGAGTTCGTCGTCGGCGACGCGGCCCACGGCGCGGATCGGCTTGCCGTCGAAATCGGGCGCGATCATGGTCCAGAAGCCGTCGATCGGGTCGCCGAGCAGCAGCACCTCCAGCCCGCGGGCTTTGAAGCCTTCAAGCTGCGGGCTGACCCGCGCCGCCTCGACGCTGTCGCCGACCATCACATAGATCGCCTTCTGCTCGGGCTTCATGCGGGCGACATAGTCGGCGAGGCTGGTCCAGCCGTCGACGGCGGTCGACCGGAAGCGGGCGAGGCCCAGAAGACGGTCGCGGTTCTCGAAATCCTCGTACAGGCCTTCCTTGACCACCGCCCCGAAGGCATCCCAGAAGCGTGCATAGCCCTCGGCATCGGACTTTGCCCGCCCTTCGAGTTCGCCCAGCACGCGCTTCACCAGACCCTGGCGGATCCTGGTCAGCAGCGGCGTGTTCTGCAGCATCTCGCGGCTGACGTTCAGCGGCAGATCGGCGCTGTCGACCACGCCGCGCAGGAAGCGCAGCCAGCCCGGCAGCAGGGCTTCGCAGTCATCGGTGATGAACATCCGCCGGACATGCAGCCGCAGGCGCGGCTTGCGCTCGGGCTCGTAGAGATCGGCCGGCCGTTCGGTCGGGATGAACAGCAGGTTGGTGTATTCGATCGTGCCTTCATTGCGGTTGTGGATCACCGCCCAGGGCTCGTCGAAGGCATGGGAAATGTCGCGATAGAAGGCGGTATAGGTCTCGGGCTCGATCTCGGCCTTGGGCCGGGTCCAGAGCGCCTGAGCGGCGTTGATGGTTTCGACGCCCTCGTCCTCCTTGCCGCCCTCGGCCTTGCGCGGATCCAGCCGGATCGGCAGGGCGAGATGGTCGGACCAGCGCTTGACCACGGCCTTCAGCCGCCAGGGGTCGAGGAATTCGGCGGCATCCTCCTTGAGGCGCAGGATCACGTCGGTGCCGACGGCGTCGCGGGCGATCGCCTCGATCCGGTAGCCGCCGCGGCCGTCCGAGGTCCAGCGCCAGCCCTGCGGCTCACCCAGCCTGCGGGTTTCCACCACCACCTCGTCGGCGACCATGAAGGCCGAATAGAAGCCGACGCCGAACTGGCCGATCAGGCTGCCGTCCTTTGCGGCATCGCCCGAGAGCTTCTTCGCGAATTCGGCCGTGCCTGAGCGGGCGATGGTGCCCAGATTGGCGATCAGCTCGTCGCGGTTCATGCCGACGCCGGTGTCGGAGACGGTGAGGGTGCGGGCGCCGGCATCCGGCGCCAGGGTCACCGCCGGGTCGCCGGCGCCCTCCGCCAGGGCCTCGTCGGTCTGCGCCAGGAACCGGCGCTTGTCGCAGGCATCGGCGGCATTGGCGATCAGCTCGCGCAGGAAGACTTCGCGCTCGCTGTAGAGGGCATGGGCGACGATGTCGAGGATGCGGCCGACATCGGCATCGAACACGCGGGTCTCTTCAGTATCGAGGGCTTCAGCCATGGGATCAGGTCCGTTCGGCAGGGCAATGATGGAAGGGCGAAGGTCGGCTGGCAGCGGCAGCCGGCCACACGCGGTCAGGCATGCGCGGGTGGCGCGAAAGCCTGCCCGATATATGTGCGGTTCGTCACGGATCAAGGGCGTGGCCGCACCCTCGGTGCCATGGGGCGGCCGTCGTCATCCGGCCGTCTTCATTCCGTCGCAGATCCGCACTTGAACCGGAGGCGCGGCCGTACGATTCTTCTCTCATGACGATTGCGCCCGAAGGGTCGGCACGGCTGCGTGCGGTGCTGGGCCCCACCAATACGGGGAAGACCCATCTTGCCGTGGAGCGGATGCTGGCGCATCGCACGGGCATGATGGGTTTCCCCCTGCGTCTTCTGGCCCGCGAGGTCTATGACCGGGTGGCCCGGGCCAAAGGGGCCGACAAGGTCGCGCTGATCACCGGCGAGGAAAAGATCGTGCCCCCCGAGGCGCGCTATTTCCTGTGCACGGTCGAAAGCATGCCGCTGGATCTGGGCGTCGAGTTCCTCTGCGTCGACGAGATCCAGCTCGCGGCCGACCCGGACCGCGGTCATATCTTCACCGACCGTCTGCTCCATGCCCGCGGCTTTGCCGAGACCATGTTCCTGGGCGCCGAGACCATCGCGCCGCTGATGCGCCGCCTGCTGCCGGGCATCGAGATCGACAGCCGGCCGCGCATGTCGAAGCTGGTCTATACCGGCGCCAAGAGCCTGACCCGCCTGCCGCCGCGCACCGCGATCGTCGCCTTCTCGGCCGCCGACGTCTATGCCATCGCCGAGATCATGCGCCGCCAGCGCGGTGGTGCGGCGGTGGTGATGGGCGCGCTCAGCCCCCGCACCCGCAATGCCCAGGTCGAGATGTATCAGGAGGGCGAGGTCGACTTCCTGGTGGCGACCGACGCGATCGGCATGGGGCTCAATCTGGATGTCGACCATGTCTGTTTCGCTGCCACCCGCAAATTCGACGGCCGCGATCTCCGGCCGCTGACGGCGCAGGAACTGGCCCAGATCGCCGGGCGGGCCGGCCGCCATCTGCGCAATGGCAGCTTCGGCACCACGGCCGAGATCGGCGGCCTGTCGCCCGATCTGGTCGAGGCGATCGAGGATCACGATTTCCAGCCGCTGCGCCGGCTGTTCTGGCGGTCGCGCGAGCTTGATTTCCGCAGCGTCGAGGCGCTGCTGCGCAGCCTGGACGTGCAGCCCCATCTGGATGCGCTCGCCCCCGCCCCGCCGGCGGAAGACCATCTGGCGCTCGCCCATATGGCGCGGCAGCCCGAGCTGATGGCCCGTGCCCGCGGCTACGAGGCGGTGAAGCTGCTCTGGGAAGTCTGCCGGGTGCCCGATTTCCATGCGGCGGTGGGCGCGGCCCATGTCGGCCTGCTGCGCCGGCTGTTCCTGCACCTGACCCAGCCTGAGCGCGAGGGGCGGCTGCCGGGGGCCTGGGTCGGCGAGAATCTGGCCCGGCTCGACCGGGTGGACGGTGATCTGGACCGGCTGACCGAGCGGCTGGCCCGGATCCGCACCTGGAGCTATGTCGCCAACCGCCCCGGCTGGCTGGCGGATCCGGGGGAGTTCCAGCTTCAGGCCCGGCGGATCGAGGACCGGTTGTCGGACGCCCTGCACGACCGGCTGACCCAGCGCTTCGTCGATCGCGACATGGCCCGTGCGAGCCGTCAGGCCGAGGCCTGGCGGGCCGTGGAGCCGGTGGTCGCCCATGACGGCGCCGTCGAGCTGGACGGCCGCGAGGTCGGCAGGCTGGACGGTTTCGACTTCCGGCCGAGCGGAGAGGCGGCGGGTCTGCTCGAGATCCGCCCGGTCCGCGACCGGGTGCGCAAATCGATCCGGCGCTTCCTGGAGGCGCGTTTCGCCCGGCTGGCGGCCCGCGACGATCTGGGCCCGGTGGTGGCGCTGGTCGAAGAGCCGGGGGATGCCCCGGCCGTCACCGTGGAAGGCGCCGTGCTCGGCCGGCTGGGCGCCGAGCCCGACGGCCGGCCGAAGCTGGTTCTGCCGCATCGCGACCATCTTCCGTCCGAGGCCACGACCGATCTTGTCCGTCGGGTCGAGGCCGTGCTGGCGGCCAGGGCCGCCGAGGCCGACGAGCCGCTGCTGCGGCTGGAGGCGGCGGCGCTCAAAGGCGCTGCCCGGGGGATCGCCTTCCGGCTGGTCGAAGGCGGCGGGGTCGCGCCGGCAGAGGCGGCAGCCGATCTGGTTGCCGGTCTCGATGCGGACCAGCGCCAGCGCCTCGCCCGGTTCGGTGTCCGGCTGGGGCGGCGCTGGCTGTATCTGAAGCCGCTGTTCGAACCGGCGCGGATCCGGATGCGGCGTCCGTTCCTGGCGGCACGCTACGGAGGCTCTCTGCCCGAGGCCGCCGACGGGGTGCGAACCTCGCTCACCCTGCCCGATGCCGCCGGGGCCATCCGTGCCCTGGCCGCTGCGGGATATCTTGCGGCCGGCCCGCGCGCGGTGCGCGTCGACATGATCGAGCGGCTGGATGCCGGGATCAGGGCGGGGCTGCGCGAGGCGCGCGACGGTTTCACGGTCGAACCCGGCCTGCTGGCGCCGCTCGGTTGCCCCCAGGCCGAGGCACCGGCCCTGCTCGCCGCGCTCGGCCATCCGGTCCGGACCGCCGAGGACGGGCGGATGACGGTGCTGCCGGCGCGGAGCGATCGTACCCGCAAGCCGCATCGCGGCCGCAAGCCGGCCCGGCCCCCGGCCGCAGCGGCGCCGGCCGTCGACCCCGGCAACCCCTTCGCCAAGCTCGGCGCCCTGGTTCAGGACGCCGGATCCCCGGCCACCCCCGCGCGGGAGCGCGATGGGCGGCCATCGTCCCAAGGCTCCGCACGTATCCGCAGAGGTGCCAGCCGATGACCCAGAGGCCCGCCACGGACCAGATCGACCACCCCTATCGCAACCGCTCTTCCGACAAGGATGCCGTCGGCTTTGCCGCGATCCTGCCAACCGACGACCTCGCCCTGACCGCGGGCGTCGACGCCGGCCGCCAGCGCCTGGACAAATGGCTCTGGTGTGCGCGCTTCTACAAGTCGCGCACCCAGGCGGCGCGGCTGTGTGCCGACGGGCTCATCCGGCTCAACCGGATGCCGGTCACCAAGGCGGCCCAGATGGTGAAACCGGGGGACGTCCTCACATTCTCGTGGGGCAATCGGATCCGGGTGGTACAGGTGGCACGTCTGGCTGAGCGGCGGGGCCCGGCGGAAGAGGCGCGGGGGCTCTATACCGATCTGCGTCCGGTGGCCACGGCGGCGCCGATGCTTGCCGAAACGGCGGCGGCCCCGGCCTGAGACGGCCGGTCTGCGGCACGCAATCCGACGGTGATCAGACATGCGACCACATTCGCTGTTGTGGATCGGCCGGAAAAATGCTTCCACAAAGGACTTTTCCGGCGCTGCGGATTGAGTATGGTTGCGTCAGAAGGCAGGACCGCACTGCGATAACGCACGTGTTGGTTGTAAAATGATGCGCCGTCCGACGGTTGCCGCTCCGTGGGCCGTCCTACGCCGCCGAACGTGTTCCGAGGAGAGCAGCAATCATGGCCTACGTGGTCGTCGACAACTGCATCAAGTGCAAGTATCAGGACTGCGTCGAGGTGTGCCCCGTGGATTGTTTCTACGAGGGCGAGAACATGCTGGTGATCCATCCCGACGAGTGCATCGATTGCGGTGTCTGCGAGCCGGAATGCCCCGCCGAGGCAATCAAGCCCGACAGTGACGACGGTCTGGAACAGTGGGCCGAACTGAACCGCAAATATGCCGAGCTGTGGCCGAATATCAGCCACAAGGGGGATGCGCCGGCGGATGCCGACGAATGGAACGGCGTCCCCGACAAGCTTGCCAACCACTTCAGCGAGAAGCCCGGCCAGCAGGGCTGACGCCCGAAGTTCTTCTCCTGAGCGCGAACACCTTCGCCCGGTCGGTTCCGGCCATGCGGATCAGGCCCCGCGCACATGCGCTCGACGCATGTGCGCGGGGCTTTATCTCGTAAGCCCGTCATGTTATCTTCATTTTTGCACCAGGATGACGAGTCCGAGACCCCCGGTGGGTCTCCAGAGCCCGGTCGAGGATGGTTCCCTTCAGCGGAGCCGGCGGCCGGACCCCGATCGTCATCGGCAAAATGAGTCCCGCGGCCCGGAGCGCGAGCCCCCGGCCGTCTCGTCCTCCCGAAGCGGCATCGCCGCGTTGCAGCATGCCCGGGTGCTTACAAGGATGTGAGCGCCAGGGGTGGTTTTTCCGCCGACCCTGCCGGGCCGCCTTTGGATGGCTGCGGCGGGAGAGGCTTGCACGGCGGTCCCTGCGGGAGCGGTTCGTCAGAACGGAAGCGGAGCCATGGCGAAGAAGAGGTTCGGTACCGGCGACATGGTCGTCTATCCGGCGCACGGCGTCGGCAAGATCGAAGCGGTTGAGGCACAGGAGATCGCGGGCATGCCGCTCGAGCTCTATGTGATCCGCTTCGACGACGATCGGATGACGCTGAAGGTGCCGGTGATCAAGGCCGAGAAGGCCGGCATGCGGGCGCTCTCGACGATGGTCGAGATGACCACCGCCCTCGACACGCTGAAGGGCCGGGCACGCGTCCGCCGCGCGATGTGGAGCCGCCGCGCCCAGGAATACGAAGCCAAGATCAATTCGGGCGACCCGACCTCGATCGCGGAAGTGGTGCGCGACCTGCATCGCACCGGCGATCAGGCCGAGCAGTCCTACAGCGAGCGGCAGATGTATCAGCTGGCGCTCGACCGGCTGGCGCGGGAATACGCCGCCGTCGAGCAGCTGGACTTGAAGACCGCCGCGATCAAGCTCGAGACCCTGCTCGACGCCGCCGCCTGACCGGCAGATCACCGGCGATCCGGTTTTGAACCGCCCGGGCCTTCGCGCCCGGGCGGTTCTTTTTTTGCGGCCCGTTGCGTGCCCGTTGCCCCGACGGTCAAAAAAATCCGTCCGGACTGCATCCGAATCGGCCCGCCCGGTGTTTTTCCTGCAGGCCGGGTGATCCATTGCCCGCCTGACCGCGTAGACCGGAGGCAACAAGGCAAAGACTCGGCGCAAGGACGACGGGAGACGGCCATGGCGTACCTCGACACCCAGGACTCGCAGACCGCCGACCGGCGGTACATCCGACAGTCGATGCGGGCCCCCCTGCTCGAACGCGAGGAAGAACTGGCCCTGGCCCGCGCCTGGCGCGAGACGGGTGATGAAGCCGCCCTGCACCGTCTGGTCAGCGCCTATGCCCGGCTTGTGGTCTCCCTGGCTGCCCGCTTCCGGAACTATGCACTGCCCATGGGCGATCTGGTTCAGGAAGGCAATGTCGGGCTGATGATGGCTGCAAGCCGGTTCGATCCCGATCGCAATGTCCGCTTTTCGACCTATGCCATGTGGTGGATCCGCGCCGCGATCCAGGACTTCATTCTCCGCAACCACTCGATCGTCCGCACCGGCACCACCGCGGGCGACAAGTCGCTGTTCTTCAATCTGCGCCGGTTGCGGGCCCGGCTGGGCGAAGGCACCAACGGCCCGATCAGCCATGAGGGGCGGATGAAGATCGCCCTGGAGCTGGGGGTCGATGTCGCCGCCGTCGAGGCCATGGAGGGCCGGCTTTCGGCCGCTGATCAGTCGCTCGATGCAGGCGTCGACAGCGAGGGCGGCGGCGACAGCTGGGTCGATTTTCTGGCCGATGATCGCCCTGGCCCCGAGGAAGTGGTGGTCGAACTGCGCGATGCGGGCACCCGCTCCCGCTGGCTGCGCCGGGCCTTGCGCGAACTGAACGACCGCGAACGGGTCATCATCCATGAACGCCGCCTGCGCGAGGACGCCGTCACGCTGCAGGAACTGGGCGAGGAACTCGGCATCAGCAAGGAGCGCGTCCGCCAGATCGAGCAGCGCGCCATCGAGAAACTCCGCTCGTCGATCACCCGCCAGATGCGCGAGGCCGGCGAGCGTCACCGGATTGAGGCAGTGGCCGGCTGACCGGCCCGTCTCTCATCAGGTTCGCGAAGGCCTGCCCGTGCAGCCAGCCTGCCGGTCTTCGTGGACACTCTGTCGCATGGCGAACGTCACTATGCCCCGGCTCCGGCCGGGGCTTTTTTTGGCGAGCCCTTGGGAGGGGATCGGGTGTCGGGGAGCATCGCCTGACCGAAGACCCGGCTATGCCAATGATATTTAAAACTTTATTGGGCGGATTGCCCCGGGCGCCCGCTGCCGGGCGGTGATAGTCTTCCAGGCGATCCGATGTTGTTTGCGCCCTGTACCGACGGAGAAGATCCATGACGGCTGAACCGGCCGGCGACCCGCCCATCCCCGAAGGCTTCGTATTGCACGATCGCCGCAGCCCGGTCACCGATCCCTGGCGGCCGATCTGGGCCAGGCGGAGCGATACGGCGTTTCAGCTGGGGCTGTATCTGGCCGAGGCGCATACCAATTCGCGCGGTCTTGCCCATGGCGGGCTGATTTCGGCGCTTGCCGACAATGCCATGGGGCTGACTTGCTGGCTCCACCGGCCCGAGTCCGGCGGGCTGGTGACCGTGAACCTCTCGGTCGACTTCATGGGGGCCGGGCGCATCGGCCAGTGGCTGGAGATCCGGCCCGAGATGATCCGGACCGGGCAGACGCTGGCCTTCGCCCGGGCGCTGATCCTGGCCGATGATGCGGTCATCGCCCAGGCTGCCGCCACCTTCCACGTCGCGCCGCCGCGCAGCTGATCCCGGAGACGTCGCCCATGTCCGACACCGTCGCCCCTGGCACCATTGACCCTGGCACCATCGACGCGGGCGCACGCCTGCGGGCCTTCGTGCTGTCCATGCCTGCGGCCCGGCTGCTCGGCTTCGATTTTCTGGACGTCGCCCCCGGCCATGTCGTGCTGGACCTGCCCTTCCGGCCGGAACTGGGCGAGCATCAGGGGTTGTTCCAGGGCGGCATCCTGGGGGCGCTGGTCGATTTCGCCGGCGCCTCGGCCAATGCCACCCTGCTCGGGCCGTCGGAGGCGTTGATGACGCTAGACTACACGGTCAAGCTGCTGCGCCCCGCCAGGGCGGCCGGGCTCAGAGCCATCGGCCGGGTGATCGATGGCGGCGGCCGGATCGGTGTCGCCTCAGCCGAGCTGTTCCTGCGGGATGCCGATGGCCGGGTGGATGATACCGGCCCGGTCGCGACCGGACTGGTCTCCACCCGGCGGGTGGATCTCCGGCCCCGATCCTGATCTCAGGCGTACATTACTGGACGACCAGGCGCACCCTGGTTCCGGGCTCGGGCGTCTCCCCGGGCTTCAGGCCGTTGAGCAGGCGGAACAGACCTTCCGGATCCTCGTTCAGCGCCATGCGCTTCACCAGGCTGTCGACCGTGTCGCCGCGCTTGACCGTGACGACGTCGAGGCGCAGTGGCTTCACCGCCCTGGCCTCGGCTTCGGTCAACCTGTGGAAGCTGTAGGTGAAGCGCCGCAGATCCTCCTGCACCTTCGGCAGCACGTCGACCGGCGTGATCAACTGAACCCGATAGACCGTGTCGGCATCGGCGCGCAGGATGATGGGCCGGACCTCAAGCGTCGTGCCGCTGCGATCCCGCACCCGGGCGACACCGGTGGCACCGTCCATGCCGTTCACCGTGATGCGTTCGACATTCTGCAGGCGCGGCTGGCCCTCGGCGGCGCTGCGGGCCAGCACGTCCGTCAATGCCATGTTGCGCGGCGCGCGGGCCATGTCGAAGACGAAGCGGGCACCCTCCGGACCGTAGCCGGTGATGTTCTCGTCGCTGTTGATGATCGCGTAAGAGGGCGGGGCCTCAAAGGCGAACCGCAGCTCGGGATGCTTGAAGCTGCGGCCGTTGATCACGCCCTGCGCACGCGACGAGCCATAGACCATGCCGTCGATGGCCTCCAGCTGGGGCTCCACCGGCCGCACGCCCGTGGCGCCACCCGCCAGCTGCACGGCGCGGGCCACCCGGTCGGGCGTCCGCGGATGCGAGGCCATCAGGTTGAACTGCTCGGCCGGGTTGTCCTGGCCGCGCAGCTTCGCCTCGTAGCCGGAATAGTCGTTCAGCCGCTGCAGGAAACTCGCCATCGCACCGGGGTCGTAGCCGGCGGCCTGAAGATAGCGCGTGCCCCGTTCGTCGGCCTCGAATTCCTGGTCGCGGCTATAGGACTGCAGATAGACCTGCGCGCCCATATTGGCGATGTTGGCCACCGTGCTGCTGCCCAGAACCGCCCCCAGCAACCCGGCGCCGACCTGGGCGATCATGCCGGTGCTCATGCGCTGGGCCGAATGCCGGGCGGTCACGTGACCGATTTCATGCGCCATCACGCCAGCCAGCTCCGCCTCGTCATGGGCCAGGGCGATCAGGCCGCGGGTGACGTGGACATAGCCGCCGGGCAGGGCGAAGGCATTCACGATCGGGCTGTCGATGATGGTGAAGGTGAAGGGCTGATCCTTCATCTCGGTCACCGCCATCAGCCGGAAGCCGATATCCTCAACATAGCGCTGCAGCTTTTCGTCCTTGTATTCGCCGCCGAAGGCCTTCACCAGCTTCGGGTGTTCTTCAGCACCCATCTGAGAGGCCTGCTCGTCGCCGATCAGGTTGAAGCCCTGGCTGCTGGCGGGGCCGCCGGCGCAGCCGGCCGCCATCACGCCGATGACCGCCGCGCCGATCAGCCGACGCAGGCCATGCATCCGACGGGACCGGCGGGCGGGATACGGATCGCGGTCGGAGGCGGGGGCGATCACGGGTGCTGCGGGCATGGGGCTCGGCCTCGTGAAGGATCGGGAGCTGTTGAACGGCAGAAGCCGGAAGACGACGCGGCTGGCCGAGACAAAGATGGCGGCTGGGGCCGGATCAGGCAACCCGTGCAGGCGTGACAAGGCTGCGACATGACGCGGCGCAGCGCCTTGGGTCTCACGGCTGCGCTTGCGTGCCCCATAAGGGATCGGCCACACTTCGGGTGGCGATACAGTCGCCGAACCTGCGGAAGGCCGCCGATGCCAGTGGAGACCCGCCGATGATGGATGCCGCACCCCGCGATCTCCATCCGCCGATTGAACCCGATGCACGTGGCCGTCTGGATGTGGGCGATGGGCACGTTCTCGCCTGGGAAGCCTGTGGCCGGCCCGACGGCGTCCCGGTGGTCTTCCTCCACGGGGGGCCGGGCACCGGCACGGAACCCGCCCATCGCCGCTTCTTCGATCCGCGGATCTGGCGGGCGGTTCTGTTCGATCAGCGCGGCTGCGGCCGATCGACCCCCCATGGCGAGACCCGGGCCAACACCACCGATCATCTGGTCGAGGATATCGAGCGTCTGCGCCGCCATCTGGGGATCGATCGCTGGGCGGTCTTCGGCGGCTCCTGGGGGTCGACCCTGGCTCTTGCCTATGCCACCACCCATCCCGAGCGGGTGACCGGGCTGATCCTGCGCGGCATCTTCCTCGGCACCGACGACGAGGTCGCCTGGTTCCTCCACGAGATGGGGCGGTTCTTCCCCGAGGCCCGGGATGTCTTCCTGGGGCATCTGCCCGACAGTGCGCGGGGTGATCCGCTGGCCGGCTATCTGCCGCTGCTGATGGACCCGGATCCGCGCATCCACCTGCCGGCGGCACGCGCCTGGTCGGGCTATGAGGGGGCCTGTGCGACCCTGAGGCCGGTATCGCAGCTGGCCCCCGGCGCCGCTGCCGCCGCCGGCCGCGCCGACGAAGACCGCGCCATGCTGGCGGTGTCGCGGCTTGAAGCCCATTACTTCGCCCATCGCTGTTTCCTGGCCGACCGGCCGCTGCTCGACCGGATCGATGCCGACCCGCGGCTCAGGCGGCTGCCGGTGCACATCGTCCAGGGCCGCTATGACGTCATCTGCCCCCCGGCCACCGCCGTCGCGCTCGCCCGTCATCTGGGGCCCTCGGCGATGCTGGAGATGATCGCCGATGCCGGCCATTCGGCCTTCGAACCCGGCACCCGCCGCGCCCTGGTCGCGGCCGCGGATCGCATGGGCCGGATGTTGCAGGCCGGCCTCCACCCCCGCAGCTTCTGACCCGCCCGACCATCACGCGCCACCGCCTGGTCCGACGGGGCTTTCGTGCCACCGGGATTTCGTGCTACCTAAGGGCAGCCGCCCGTCCCGGCCCGCCGGAGCCCCGCTCCCGCCCGCCCGGAGGCGCCCGGTGTCCCCGTAGCTCAGCAGGATAGAGCACAGGATTCCTAATCCTGGGGTCGCAGGTTCGAATCCTGCCGGGGACGCCATTCCTGCCCTGCATCTGAACCAAATCGCTCCTCGCCGGTTGTCGTTTCCGGTGCCGGATCACCGGTGCCCTGGTCACAGCTGACGGAGGGGTGCCGGTGCGCGGTGTGCAGGATGGAGAGGATGCGGATGGCGGGGCGTCGTCGGTCCCGCCCCGGCGACAGGATGCCGCCTATGTGATTGCCATCCCCGCGCGGGACGAGGCCGCACGGATCACCGGATGCCTGGAGGCCTGCGCGCAGGCGGCTTCCCGTGCCTGGCCCGTCCGGGGGCGGATCCTGGTGCTGGTCAACAATTCCGTCGACGACACGGCGGCGCGTGCGATGTCGTGGGCTGCCCGGCCCGATCTGCCCATGACCCCCGACCTGCCCATGATCTCCGACATACCGGTCGACGTGGTGTCGTGCCGCCTGCCGCGGGATCTGGCCCATGCCGGGGCTGCCCGGCGGCAGGCGCTCGATCTGGCGCGCGCCAGGGTCGGGGAAGATGGCGTGCTGCTCACCACCGATGCCGATACCCGACCGGATCCGGACTGGGTGCGGGCCAATCTTGCCGCTCTCGGCAAGGGGGCGGCGCTGGTCTGTGGGCGCCTCGCCTTTGATCCGACCGAATTCAACCGCCTGCCGCCGACAATCACCGCGCGCTACCGCTTGCAGGCGCGCTGGCGCCGTCATGCGGCTGAACTGGTGGCGCGGCTGGACCCGGACCCGCACGACCCCTGGCCCTCTCATGGCGAGGTCGGCGGGGCCAGCCTGGCCGTCACCGCCCGGGCCTGGGACCGCGTGGGCGGCCTGCCGGCCGTATCGCATGCCGAGGACCGTGCCTTTGCCCGCCGGATCCGCGCCCATGGCCTGCCGGTGCGTCACGATCCTGCCGTGCGGGTGGTGACCTCGTGCCGGCTGACCGGGCGTGCGGCCGGCGGACTGGCCGATACCCTGGCCGCCGGCCTGGTGGCGGGGGATCATCCGGCCGACGAGGATTTCGAGCCGCTGGGCATGCTGTGGTTGCGGGCCGCCCTGCGGGCGCGGGTGCGCCGGCTTCTGGCTGCGGATATCGATCCGGCGCCGCTGCTGCGGTGGAGCGGTTTCGAGGGTCGTCTGCCGGATCGCGCGGCCGGCTTCGGGGCTGTCTGGGCGGCGGTCGAGGCACAGCACCCCCATCTTGCCCGCCGGCGCATGCGGCTGAGCGATGTGGCGGCCGGCCTGCCAAGGCTGGTGGCAGCCTGTCGGGCGCTGCGGCCGGAGGGCGACGAAGAACATGCCGACCGCCTGTTTCAGGAGATGCCATGACGGCAGAGGTGGCAACGGAGGCGCTCTCCCGCGCCCAGCTGTCCCAGGCTTTGGCCGCCATCGAGGCGGGGGCGGCTGCCGCGGATCGTGAAGGCCGGGATCTGGGGCCCGAGATCGGCCGTCTGCGGGAGTTGGGGGTCTTCACGGCCTGTCTGCCGCCCGTGGAAGGCGGGTTCGGCCTGGGGCTCGGCCGCGACCCGCAGGCCACCCGGATGGCGTTCGACCTGCTGCTTCGCCTGGGGCGCGCCAGCCTGCCGGTCGCGCGGCTGGTCGAGGGGCATATCGATGCGGTGAAGCTGGTGACGCTGCATGGCGGCCCGGCGCAGATCGCGGAGATGGCGGCCGGGGTGCGGGCCGGCGGCCTGCTCGGCGTCTGGGGGGCCGATGATCAGCCGCCACTGACGGCCGCGCCGTCTGCCGCCGCGGATGCCCCGCACCGGCTGGGCTTCACCGGGGCCAAACGCTTCGCGTCCGGGCTGGGCCTGGTCACGCAGGCAGTGGTGACCTTCCGCCTGGGGCAGGAGACGGCCACGCGTCTGGCGCTGCTGCCGGTCATGGACCGTCGCCGGCACCGGCGCCAGGACTGGCGGGCGGCTGGCATGCGGGCGACGGCATCGGGGCGGCACGATTTCACCGGGCTTGAGGCCGGGCCGGGCGCGCTGCTCGGCGGGCCCGGCGACTATCAGCGCCCGCCCCATTTCGACGGCGGGATCTGGCGCTATTGCGCCGCCCATCTGGGCGGTGCCCAGGCGCTGATCGAGGCCTGGCGTCGCCGGCTGAACGCGCGGCGGCGACTTGACGATCCGTTTCAGCTTGCCCGCCTTGCGCGGGCGGTGGGGCTGGTTCAGGCAGCGGTCTCGCGGCTGGAGGTGGTGGCGCTGGCGGTTGAAGCGGCCGGGGCGGACACCTCCGCATCCGCGGCCCGTATCGACGCAGCGGTCACCGATGCGCTGCTGGCCCGCCAGCTGGTCGAAGAGGTCTGTGTCGAGGTGCTGCGACTGTCCGAGGCGGCCCTCGGCACCGATGCCCATATGACCGATCAGCCGGTGGAGCGCCTGCGCCGCGACCTGTCGCTGTTCATCCGGCAGGCGGCCCCCGATGCCCGTCTGGTCGCGGCCGGCCGGGCGCTGGCCGGCCGCGCCGCGCGCGAGGGCGGGCTGTGGTGACGCCGCTTGCCCGTGGCCGGGTGCTGCGCGCGGCCCCGGGGGCGCCCATGATCGATCTCCGCAGGCTCACCGGCGGCCGCCCGGTGATGGTTCTGGCCCCCCATCCCGACGACGAGACCTTCGGCTGCGGTGCGGCCCTCGCTGCCGCTGCCGCTGCCGGATTGCCGGTTGTCGTGGTGGCGGTGACCGACGGCACCCGGTCCCACCCCGCCTCGCGCCGCTGGCCACCGGCCGTGCTGGCGCAATTGCGGCAGGCCGAACTCCGGGCAGCGCTCCGCTGCCTGGCCGGCCGCAGCCGTCACCGGATCATCCACCTCGGTTTCGCCGACCAGGGAGCGCCGGCCGATGGTGCGGATATGGCCAAGGCCTGCAGACGGGTGGTCGCCCTGGCCCGCCTGGCGCGCATCGGCGCGCTCTGGACCACCTGGGACGGGGATCCGCATGTCGATCATCGCCGCACTGCGGTGCTCGGGGCCCGGGTGGCGGCTGCGCTGCCCGGGGTGCGGTTCTGGCGGTTTCCGGTCTGGGGCCGCTTCACCGACACCGCAGTTGCGCCGCCGGACCGGCTTTACCGGTTCGATGACAGAGGCTTCCGCCAGGCCAAACAGGCGGCCATCCGCTGTCACAGATCGCAGGTCACCCGGCTGATCGCCGACGATCCGGACGGTTTCGTGATGGCGCCGGAGACCCGCCGGCATTTCCTGCAGACGCCGGAGCTGTTCATCGGATCCGTATACGGCGGCGCTCATGTCCGGGCGTGAGCGGCGCTTCGACCGGCTCTACGCCAGCGACCCCGATCCCTGGGGGTTCCGGGATCGCCCCTATGAACGCGGAAAATACCGCGCCAGCCTGGCCGCGCTGCCGACGCGGCGCTGGCGGGTCGCGATCGAGGCGGGCTGTTCGATCGGCGAGTTGACGCGGCTGCTTTCGACCACCGCGGATCGGGTGATCGGGATCGATGTGTCCGGCGTGGCGCTGGAGATCGCCGCCCGCCGCTGTGCCGACCGGCCGAATGTGGCCTTCCTGCGGGCGGAGCTGCCGGAAGGCTGGCCGGAGCTTGCCGCCGATCTGATCATTCTGTCCGAGGTGCTCTATTTCCTGACCGCGGCCGAAATCGACCGGCTTGCGGCCCGGATCGCCGGGCTCTGGCCAGCGGATGGATATTGTCTGCTGGTGAACTGGCTGGGGCCGACGGGAGAGGCGCTGCAGGGGGAGGAAGCGGCACGGCTGTTTCTGGCCCGGCTGGCCGCCCATGCCGGCCCCCTGGATCACGCGACCGGGGGCGGTACCGGCTATCGGATCGATCTGGCATCTCGGTCCGGGCGGCTCAGCCGCGAAAGATCTCCCTGCGGTGATAGCGCAGAAATTCCGGATGCGGCCGGAGATCCGGGATATCCGGCACCACCAGACGCCGGTCGGGATGGATGATCCGCAGGATCGTGTCCGGCACCCGGCCCCGATCGAGCAGCAGGCTGTGATCCTCGTCCACCGAGACCAGACCGTGATCGAACATCCAGTGCAGCGTGCCGGTCAGGGCCAGGCCATTGCGCACCGAATCCGGCCCGTCATCGGCGACCGGCCGGATATGGGCGGCCTCGGCCTCGCCCAGACCGTCGGCATCGACAAGGGCAAGGCCGGTCATTGCACAGCGCCGGCCATAGGCGCGGCGCACGACATCCGCGAAGGCGCGGTCGCGGAAGGGGCGGGTGACCAGGCGCTCGATCATCGGGCGGGGCGGGGTCGGCACATCCTCGAAAACGGCCGGCGCCTCGCCGAAGCCGTCGAAGGGTGCGGCCGCCGGCGAGATGGTCACCGGTGGGCCGATCAGCCGGCCGAAGCCGGCGGTAACGATGCGATCGAATTCCGCATCCGACAGATTGCGCACCGCACGGCCGAATGCGCCTTTGCTGGTGCCGCCATCCTGTCGCGTCAGGCTGCGTTCATAGGTGTCGCCCGGGCCCGCCCGAAAGGGGACGGGGTGTTCGAGATCGAGATAGCCGTCGATCCGGGCGTAGAAGTGATCGGGCCGGACCGGGTCGGGTTCGATCCCGGCCACCCGGGCGATGGCGAAATAGGCCTGCCGGCCGCCGCGGCTGCCGGGATCGGCCGAACGCCGGCGGGGTTCGTAATAGACGATCCAGTCGCCGAGCGCCGCCTCGACCTGACGCAGATAGCTGCGTGGGAAATGGTAATAGCGCTCGGGCAGGTCGTCATAGCTCGGCGACACTCTGGTCGTGAACACCGCCTTGACCATGACCCGCCGGGTTCTCCCTGTCGCATCAACCATTGAAAGTTGTGAATGCGGCAAGGATACAGCAGCAGGTGGCGGTTCGACCAGGCCCCCTCAGCCGCCGGCGAAGCGGGCGCGCTCGGTGCGGAAGGCCGCTCCCCGTGCCGACCCGGTGAACTGGTCGACATCGACCAGCGAGGCCGGGGTCAGAGGGGCGATGGCGCTGGCATTCAGCATGCGCTTGTTCATCCTGAGCGGCGTTGCCGGCTTGGCGGCAAGCTCGGCCGCCATGGCCCGGGCGAGATCGAGGGCCGGGGTCGCGCCGTCGGCGATGCGGTCGACCAGGCCGAGCGGTGCCGCCTGCTCCGCCGTCAGCCGTTCGCCCAGGATCGCCATCCGGCGGGCCGGCTGCAGGCCGATGGTGGCGACAAGCCGAGGCAGGCAGCCCCAGCCGGGCGTGATGCCGCGGTCGATTTCGGGCAGGCCGAAGAGGGCGCCGCTGCGCGCCACCCGGAAATCGCAGGACAGCGCCATCACCAGCCCGCCGCCCAGGGCATAGCCTTCGACCGCCGCGATCGTGACCGGCGGGGTCGATGTCCAGGCCTCGACCGCCTCGCCGCCTGCCCGGGCGACGAGTTCGGCCAGGGCTTCGTCCGAGGCCTCGGCAAGGGCTGCGACACCGTCATCCTTGAGGTCGAAGCCGCCACAGAAGGCGGTATCGGATCCGGTCAGGATGGCGACGGAGATATCCGGTCGCCGGGCCAGATGGCGGGCGGCATCCGCCAGATCGTGGAGCAGGGCGGGCGAAAGCGGGTTCACCCGCCGGTCCGGCCGCGCAAAGCGCACCGTAGCGATCGCGCCCTCGGTGGTGATGGTGACGGCGCCGGTCGAAGACCGGTAGCTGGAGACAATGGACATGGGGCGTTCCGGTCGGGGGCGGTCGGGTATCACTCGGCTGCGCGTGCTGCGGGCTCCATCAGGCCGAAAGTCGCTTCCGCGATGGCGAGTGAGGATGTCAGCCCGGGAGATTCGATCCCGTAGAGCACGACCAGGCCTTCATGGCCGTGGCGGTCGACGCCGTCGATTTCAAAATCGCCGTCGGGCTGGCCTGCCGGGACCAGCTTCGGACGGATGCCGGTGTAGTCAGGTACCAGGGCATCAAGCCGGATGGCGGGGTACCAGCGGCGGATCGACTGGAAGAAGGCGTCCCGGCGGCTTTCGTCGAACTGGTAGTCAATGCCGTCGATCCAGCACACGTCCGGACCAAACCGTGCCTGCTTGCCGAGGTCGACGGTGACGTGGGTTCCAAGTCCCCCCTTGACCGGCACGGGATAAACCAGTCGCTGGAAGGGCGACCGCCCGGCCAGCCGGAAATAGTGGCCCTTGGCGAAATACATCGGGCGGATCGCACGCGGCGACAGCCCGGACACGGCTTCAAGGAAAGGATTGGTGCCGAGACCCGCCGAAACGATCAGTTCGCGACAGGAGACAGTGGTGTCGTGAATGCCGCCGATGTGCAGCGCATAGCCGCCACCATCCAGCACGGCGCCACCGGTCACGGGGGCGTGGAAGATGAATTCGGCACCGGCATTCGATGCGTCCCCCTGAAGGGCGAGCATGAAAGCGTGACTGTCGGCAACGCCGGTTTCGGGCGAGACCAGTGCCGCCACGGCCGTGACGTCGGGTTCCAGCCGCGCCACCGCTTCGCGACCGATCAGATGCAGACCCTCGACATCATTTGCCCGCCCCCGCTCCTGCAGGCTGTCGAGGACACCGGTCTCGTCATCATTGGTCGCAATGATCAGCTTGCCGCATTTCGCGTGCGGAATGCCGCGTTCAGCGGCATAGGCGTAGAGCATCCGGCGCCCGCGGGTACAGAACCGGGCCTTACGGCTGCCCTTGGGGTAATAGATGCCGGCGTGGATGACTTCGCTGTTGCGGGAACTGGTCTCGCGGCCGATGCCATCCTGACGGTCGACGACAAGGACGCTGCGACCGGTCTCGGCCATCAGCCGGGCAACGGCCAGGCCGACGACACCGGCGCCGACGATGATCGTGTCGAAATCATGCGACATGAAAACTCACCCGTTCGATGGCCCGCCGGTGCGGCGGGCTCGTCCGTTCGATACATCGTCGGCGGCGCGGCGTATGTGCATCAGTTCGCTGCGAGGCCGAACTGTTCGCGATAGTAGGCAGCAAGCCCGTCCCAGGCCAGGCTTTCCGACCAGCCGAGGGCCGCCGGATCGATGTGGCAGGTGTTGACCCGCGCCAGCGGTTCGCTGAAGTCGGTCTGCTCGGCCAGAGAAAGGCCGCAGGCAAGGCCCAGCCGCTCGCGCATCCGGGCAGCGAACCGTTCAGCGAAGGCACCCTGGGTTTCGACATAGCCCATGGGACCGTAGATCCGGTCGACCTGCGAAGACGCCATGGTTTCGACGAAGTCGGTATACGCCAGCGCCATCAGATCGACATGGATGTTGTCGCGCAGGTAGCGCGGCGTATTCACACCGGCCACATCGCCCTTCACCCAGGTCTTGAGCAGGTAGTTGCAGAACCGCGGTTCTTCGTAGGGGCCGAAGGGGTTCGCGATCATGAACTTGCCCAGCCGGATGCCGAGCCGGCCGCACCAGAAGCGGATCATCTGGTAGGTGAGTGCCTTCGACAGCCCGTAGGGGGAGAAGGCTTCCCGGGGCTCGTTGCCGGCACCGGCATCGTTTTCAAAAACGCTGCCGGTTGCGACCACGGCCTTCAGGCCGCGGCCACTCATAACCTCGAGGACCTGACGAAGACGGTGCGTGTTGTCGGCCACGGCACCGGTCACGTCGAAATCCAGGCTGCGATAGTCGGTCACGCGTGCCGCGTGATGAACGAGCACATCGAAGTCGCGGCCTTTGACGAGATCGATGAAGCCATCGTCACCGAACGAGATGCCGGGCACGATTTCCGCGACAGCGGCCACACGTGCCGCCCGGATGCCCCGAAGCCCGTCATAGGCGGCGGGCGCCGACCGCAGCGGCGCCACCACCTCATGCCCCGCTGCGGCAAGCTTCTCGGCGATCCACATGCCGCTGAAGGAACTCGCCCCGGTGAGGAGGATCTTCATTTGATCCCCCTGAAACGCTCGACCCCGTGATACTCGGGGTCAAAATCCGGCCAGGCGGCGTCCTTTGCGGAGATCTCAGTCGGCTCCACGGGCCACTCGATGCCGAAGCGCGGATCATTCCAGCGGATGCCGCGTTCCTCCTGGGGCGCATAGAAGTCGCTCACCAGATAGAAGGCCTCGGTATCCTCGGTCAGCGTGACGAAGCCATGAGCGAAGCCGCGCGGCACGTACATCATCAGCCGGTTCTCGGCCGTCAGTTCGGCACCGAACCACTTGCCGAAGGTCGGGGAGTCCGGACGCAGGTCAAGAACCGCATCCCAAAGGGCGCCGCGCACACACCGGACCAGCTTGACCTCGGACGAGGGGGCCAGCTGATAGTGCATCCCGCGCAGGGTGCCCTTCTTGGCGGAAAGCGAGTTGTTGACCTGAACGTAATGGTTCACAAGGCCTGCCTCTGCGAACTCACGCTCGCAATAGACACGGGCAAAGAAACCACGGTCATCGCCCCGGCGTTCCGGTTCGATCACACGCACGCCGTCGACGGGAGTCTCGTGGAAGATCATGGTGCGATCACTCGAAGTTGGTGGTGAGCCAGCGCAGGTCGTTCGACAGCGCGCCCGAGGAGATGTGGCTTTCGAGCATCTTGAGGCGCATATAGGGGGAGTTGCGGAAATCGGCATCCGCGAAGCCCATGCGCTCCAGACCGTCCCGCAGCAGCTCGATCGACTGGTCCAGGGTCACCTGCGGCTGGTGATCAGGTGCCAGGCTGCGGAAGAGCGAGAAATCGACCTTGTAGGAACGCTTGTCCGGCTGCGCATCCTTGTTGATGCTGACCGAGGTGCCCGGAACATGGCGTGCGACGGCTTCGGCCAGATCGCGCACCTGATAGTTCCACTGGTCCGACCCTGCATTCACGATGAGGAAGGCGCCACCGTTGTCGGCGTGCCGCGTTGCGGCCCAGTCGATGGCACGTGCCATGTCCCGGACGTCGATCAGCGGGCGCCAGGGGCTGCCGTCAGACAGAACCGTGATCTCGCGCTTGGTGATCGCACAGGCGACGAAATCGTTGAGCACGAGATCCAGCCGCAGGCGATCGGACATGCCGCAGGCGGTGGCAAAGCGCAGGCAGGTGACGGTCATGTCGCCACGATCCATCGCCGCCAGGGCCTTCTCGGTACCGACCTTGGAACGGGCATAGGCGGTCTGGGGCGCCAGCTCGTCGGTTTCCTTGCGGGCGCCGCCCGGTGCGAAACCATAGACGCTGCAGCTGGACGCGAAGACGTAATTCTTCACACCGGCATCGCGGGCCTTGGCCGCAATCGCGATGCTGGCTTCCTGATTGATGTCGGTGGTCACCGACTCGAACTTGTTGCCCATCGGATCGTTCGAGACTGCGGCGAGATGCACGACCGCATCGGCCCCTTCGAAGACCTCCGCCGGCACGTCACGGACATCGCCGAAGATCTGCGCATTCAGCACGCGCTCGGGCGCATGAACCGCACCCGAATAGGCATGAGCGAAGAGGGCGCTGTCGTAGCCGACCAGAACGGCATCGGGGTAGGCGCGGCGCAGGTGACGGCCCACGATCGGGCCGACATATCCCTGGTTCCCCGTGATCACGATCTTCATACGTCGAAGGGTCCTTTTTCCTGATCGGTACGTCAGTACGCCAGATGACCGACAGAACTATGGCACGGCCGTCGAGCCAGCCGCCGGGGCGTGGTGCCGGCTGAAGTGAGATGTCGCCCAGGCGATTTGACGTCGGAAATCCCATGGGCAACGCAGTTCAAACCATCGTCGGTTCATACAAGAAAATCAGCCGTCGATCCAGGGACCTTCCGCACCGCAAACGGGGTGTTGACGGCTTACCCGTGCCCGGTGGAGAGCCTTGATGCGGCTGCGCCGCCTGCTGGCGGCGAGCACGGGAGTACGCAGATCAGTGGCCCGGGTCCTGGGGCATCTTTCTGTCATACACCTTTACAGACCGACCGATCGGTTGGTTAAATGGTGCTATGACACACAGCCCCGCCCTCGCCGACACCGTCGAGCCCTCTGTCCAGTCCCGTCGCGAACGTGGCGAGGACACCCGCGCCCGGCTGATCGAGGCCGCCGAGGCGGCCTTCGCCGAGCATGGCTTTCACGGCATCGGCGTGGCGGCCCTTGCCCGTGCCTGCGGCCTGGGTAATGCCGGGTTGCTGCATCATTTCCCCAGCAAGGCGCGGCTGTACGCGGCGGTGCTGGAGCGGGTGGCGGCAGAGGCGGACGGGCTGCTGGTGGCGGCGCTCGATGCCGCCGGCGCCGACCCGGGTGATCGTCTGACGGCGATGATCGGGGTTCAGGCCCGGTGGACGGCCGACCGGCCGGCGGCGGCGCGGCTGGTGCTGCGCGAGCTGCTGGACAATGTCGACCGGGTCGGCCGCGCCCGCCATCTGCCGCTCAAGCCCTATGTCACGCGGATGTGCGACGAGATCTCGGCGGGGCAGGCGGCGGGGCTGGTGGCGCGCGGGCCCGCGGTGGTGCCGCTGACCCTGCTGCTCGGCGCCTTCGCCTATGGCCTGGCGGTCAGGCCCACTTTTGCCCAGATGCGGCCGGAAGATGCCGTACTGGCCGAGGATGCCGGCTTCGTTGCGGCGATCGCCGCCGCGGCCCGGACGGCATTGTTTTCCGGAGGACGCGCCCATGAGTCTGACCCCCGCCGGCACCCTGCCGGCTGATCCGTCGCCCGGCCACGACATTGCCGACCGGCTGGAGCTGCTGCGCCGCGCCTGTGCCGGCCTGGCGGCCGGCCGGCCCGAGATGCCGGCGGCGCAGTTCGCAAACCCGGTCGCACGCTATGCCGATCCGGCACGGCTGGCGCAGGAGCAGCGGCTGATCCGACGCTTCCCGCAGGTGGCCGCCGCGGCCGGTGAGATGACGGAGCCCGGCGACTGGATCGCCCGCGACATCTCGGGCGTGCCGGTGCTGCTGGTGCGCGACCAGACGGGCCGGGTGAATGCCTTCATCAATGCCTGCCGCCATCGGGGCGTGCGCCTGGCGGCCGACGGCTGCGGTGCCGGCCGGCGCAGTTTCACCTGCCCCTATCACGCCTGGACCTACGGCACCGACGGCGCGCTCAAGGCGCTGCCCAAGGCCTATGGCTTTCCGGACCTGGACCGTGCCGGCCGCGGGCTGGTCCGGCTTGCGGTGGCCGAGCGGGCCGGGCTGATCTGGGTGGTGACCGATCCGGGCCTCGCCGATCGGCCGGTCGATCCGCTGCTCTCCGGGGTCGCCGACGATCTGGAGGCGCTGGGCTTTGCAAGCCATGTTCCCCATGCCCCGCGCGATCTGCCGCTCGCCTGCGACTGGAAGCTGGTGCTCGACGGCTCGTTCGAGGCCTATCACTTCAAGATCGCCCATCGGGACACGATCGCGCCCATGTTCGCCGACAACCTTCAGGTCATCGACGAGTTCGGCCTGAACCGGCGGCTCTATCTGGTCAAGGCGGGGCTGGATCCGGCAGATCCGCCGGCGGCCGAAAGCTTCGTCACCCGTGACTGGGGCAACATCTTCTATTTCGTCTTCCCCAACACCCTGATCCTGGTCCAGCCCGATCACGCCCAGGTGACCCGGGTGGAGCCGGCGGGGCCGGGGCAATGCGTGCTGCGCGAGGTGGCGCTGATTCCGGCGGCCCCGGACACTGAAAAGGCCGCCCGGCATTGGGCGCGCAATGTCGAGATCTATCGCGCGGCGCTGGGCGAGGATTACGCGCTGGCGGAATCCACCTGGTCGACGCTCGCCTCCGGCGCCAACGACACCCTGCTTTTCGGCGGCTATGAATTCGCCGCCGCCCGTTTCCACGATCAGCTGGAGGCGGAACTGGCCAGACTCAGAGGGTGAGGCTCAGAGGGTGAGACTCAGGGGGTGAGGCTCAGAGGGTGAGGCCGGCCGCCCTGAGAAGCCCGGGGATGTCGGCCGGATAGACCGGCGCGTCGGCATGGATCAGTTCGGCCGGGTGCCACCAGCGGTGGTCCGCCAGCACCCGGCGTTCCAGCTCGGTCCAGTTGTCCCGGACCAGGGTATGGCGGCCCGACAGGCGGATCAGGAAGAAGCGCTCTTCTGCGAGCACGATCTCGCCATCGCTCATCCGCAGCTCGACCTCGTGTTCGAAGACGGCGGGGCCGGGGTGGTCGACCACCAGCCCCACCTCTTCGTACAGCTCGCGCACGGCCGCCTGCTCGAAGCTCTCGCCCGGCTCCACCCCGCCGCCGGGCGTGGCCCAGCAGCCCTGGCCGGCCGTGGGGCCCGACAGGAAGGTGAAGCGGAAGAGCAGGATCCGCCCGTCCCCGTCGACGACGAAGAGCCGGGCGGCCGGGCGGCGGCGGCGTGCGGTCATCGGCCTGATCAGGGTTTCACGGCTTCAGGGCTTCACGGCCGCGGTGACGATCACCTCGACCCGGTATTCCGGCGCGGCCAGCTTCGCCTCGCCGGTGGCGCGGGCGGGGGTATGGCCGGGCACGACCCACTTGTCCCAGACCGCGTTCATCTCGGCGAAATCGGCCATGTCGGCCAGCCAGATGATCGCCTGAAGGATGCGGCTGCGGTCGCTGCCGGCCTTCTCCAGCAGGGCGTCGACCTCGGCCAGCGCGTCGGCGGTCTGCTCGGCGACGCTCTTGCCGGGCGTGCCGACCTGGCCGGCCAGCCAGACCATGCCGTTGTAGACGACCGCGTCGCTCATCCGCGGACCGGTGTCGATGCGGCGGATATCGGGGTTGGTGGCGTCGGTCATGGGATCGGCTCCTGGAAGTCTCCCGCCTGCGGGGAGAGGCAGTGGAATGACGGGGGCCGGATGGGGGTTCCGCCCGGCCCGGGATAGGTGTACCAGTGAGGCCGTCCCGCCGCCAAGCTTCCGGAGCCCGCGCCGCCCATGACCCCCACGGAAATCCGCGCCCGCGTGCTCCACCGCGATCGTCTGGTGGTGATCATCGACAAACCCGCCGGGCTGCCGGTCCATGCCGGCCCGCGCGGCGGGCCCAATCTGGAGCTTTACCTCGACGCGCTGCGCTTCGGCTACAAGGAGCAGCCGTCGCTGGCCCACCGGCTGGATCGCGACACCAGCGGCTGTCTGGTTCTGGGGCGCAATCGCCGGGCGCTGGCCAGGCTTGGCCGGATGTTCCAGGGCGGGCGGGTCGAAAAGGTCTATTGGGCCGTAACCGACGGCGTGCCGAAGGCGCCGGAGGGGCGGGTCGATGCGCCGCTGGCCAAGCGTACCCCCGGCCGGGGATGGAAAATGGTGGTCGATCCCGCAGGGCAGGCGGCGGTGACCGACTGGCGGGTGCTGGGCCAGGCCGGCGGCCGGGCCTGGATCGAATGCCGCCCGCGCACCGGCCGCACCCACCAGATCCGCGTGCACATGGCTCATCTGGGTTGCCCGCTGGTCGGCGACCCGGTCTATGCCGAGGGCGTGGGTGACGCCTTCGCCGACGAGATGCGCACGAAGCTGGGACCGATGCTGCTCCATGCCCGGGCGATCACCCTGCCGCTCTACCCCGATCAGCCGCCGGTCGAGGCGGTGGCGCCGGTGCCGGGCCATATGCGCCGGGCGCTGGAAGAGGTCGGCATGGACGGGGCCGCCGAGGATGCCTTCGCCCGCCGTCAGCGCGCCGAGGCACTGGCGGCTGCCGAGACGGCGCCTGCCGATGAAGAGCCGGTGGAGAAGCTGAAGAGCCGCCGCGGTCGCGGCTTCGAGGCGCCGCGCGGCCCCGGTTCCGGCCGCGGCGGTTTCGGCGGCCGCTGAACGGCCCCGTCTCGTATTCCGGCCTCGTTTTCTAGCCGGGCGTGTGGCAGGTCATGCCGGTGCTGCGGCCGCGCAGAGTGCACAGCCCGAGCGATCGCCACCCGGCGGGGCGGCCGGCAAGGTCGATGACGGTGTCGCTCGCCACCACCGCGAGTCCCCGTTCCTTCGCGATGCTTTCGATCCGCGCGGCGACGTTCACAGGGTCGCCGAGCACGGTGTAGTCCAGCCGCTCGTCGTCGCCGACCGGGCCGCAATAGACCGTGCCGGCATGCACGGCGACCGCCACGGCCGGATCGGGCAGGGCGGTGCCGATCCCGTCGGCGGCCAGGGCCTCGCGCGCCCAGGCACTGACGTCTGATGCCACCTCTCCGGCGGCGGTGAGGGCTGCGGCCGCGCCGGCATCGGGGGCCTCGGGCCCGGTCGCGCCGAACAGGACCAGGATGCCGTCGCCCACGAAGCCCGCGACCAGCCCGCCATGGGCGGTGACCACGCGGCGGACCCGGGCGCGGTAGTCGCCGATCCGGCGGCCCACGGTCTGTGGATCCAGCTTTTCGGCCAGCATGGTGGAGCCGCGCAGGTCGACGAAGATCATCGCAAGTCGGCGCCGGCCGCCAAGCCCGGTGGGATCGTCCCCGCTGCGCCCGACATCGGCGGCAATCTCGGCCGGCAGAAAGCGGCCGAGCCGGCCGGCGCGCGCCGCCTCGTCCACTGCCCGGGCGACGATCCGACGGTTGCGCCGGGCGGCGAAGGCGAGCACGCCGCCGGCCAGCGCCAGCATGACCAGCCGTGCGAGGTTTGGGGGCATGGCATGCATGCCGTTGATCTCGTCGGCGAGTGCTGCGGGATCGGGGGCGACCGTGCCGTCGGCCAGCATCGGCAGGCCCAGCGCCGCCACGGTCATGGCGGTGGCGATCAGGATCGCGCCGGCCCTGAGGCGGAGTGCCGCGATCGCCAGGATGACCGGCGCCAGCCAGACGGCGGTCAGCATCAGGGCGTAGTCGCCGGGCAGGGCGGTCAGCACCAGCCCGGCCAGGACCGAGGCGCAGAGCAGGCCGGCATCGACGGCGGGGAAGACCCAGGCCATCCAGCGCCGGTAGCGGCCCCGCCGTGCCAGCAGCACGCCGGCCCCGCCGGCCAGGCCGAAAGCGATCAGGGTTGTAAGGGCGATGACCAGCCGGGTGCTGACCGCCCCCGAAAAGATCATCGCCGGTTGCAGGATCAGCAGCGGCCCGACCAGCGAGCAGAGCAGCACGGTCGCAATGGCGATGCGCAGCCAGCCGCCCAGCCGCTCGGCTGCGCGTTCCGCGGCATCGATCCCGTCCGAGGGCGGCGGGGCCAAGGCGTCACCCCTGCCTGACGGCATCGGCAAGGCGTGCGGCGATGCCGGCAAGCTCGGCGGGTTCCGCCCGCGGCATGGGCCGGACGGTGATGTCGGGCTCGGCGATCTGACGCTTTGAGAGCACGTCGGTCACCTCGACCATGGGGAAGACATGGGCATGGGTGTGCGCGACATCGATGCCGGTGAAGGCGAAGGCCACCCGCGGCACCTGCCAGATCCGCTTCATTTCGCGGGCGAGACGCTGGCCGAGATCGACGATGCGCGCCGCGGTGGCGGGTGGCAGATCCTCGAAATAGGCATGATGCGCCCGCGGGATGATCAGGGTATGGCCGGGCCGGATGGGCTGGATGTCCATGAAGGCCATGATCTCCTCGTCCTGATGGACGAGATGGGTGGGCAGGCGGCCATCGGCGATGGCGCAGAACAGGCAGGTGGTCGGGGTATCGGTCATCGGGGCGTCCGTTCGCGGCGGAGGGGAGCGGCGCAGGGGATGCGCCGCGGCCCGCATTGATACGCGCCCGAGAGTATAGTCCGACGCGCCCGCCGGACCGAAGCCCGTGCGTGTCACCAGATCCGGCTGGTCACGGTCGCCTGCGCGATGAGCTGCCCGTCGGGGTCGTGGATCTCGACCGAGGTCACCGTGCCGCTGCGGCTGCGCGACAGCACCCGGGTGCTGGTTTCCAGATCGCAGCCATCGGCCGGGCGCAGATAGTTGACGACCAGGGTCTGTGTGGCACCTCCGCGGGCCGTGGTCGGGTCCACCCCTGAGAAAGAGGCGGCGGCCCCGGCGATATCGGCCAGGGTGGCGATGACCCCACCATGGACGATCCTGTCGACGGTGACGTTCTCCATGGCGAAGGCCAGGCGCAACCGCACGTCGCCGGGTGCCAGACGGGTGACCGTAATCCCCAGATGGCGGGCGATGGGCGAGGCGATCAGCAGTTTGCGGACCAGGGTTTCGATATGCGGGTCGATCGCGGCGGTCGGGGTCATGGCGCGGCCTTTCGGATGGGGTGTGGTCTTCCATCTCGCCACCCCTGCCATGCCGGACTCCATGACCCCGCAGGTAATGCGGCGCGATTCGCCTGCTGGGAAATAGATCACAGGTTGTTTTTAAAAGGGGTGGTGTCTACTCTCGGGATCGGGATCACTTGCCGCGACGGGGGACGGATGACGGCGATCGAGATGACGGCCGCAGCAGGGACGGCTGCGCCCACACGGCCGATGAGCGGTGCGGCCGCCGGACTGGATGCGGCACTGGGCTGGGCCGCGACCCGTGCCCTGGCCGAAGCGATCCGGGGCGGGACGTTCGAGCGGCTGGCCGCCGGTCGGGCGGATCCGACCGAACTGGCCGCCGCGGTCGGGTTGCCGGTCGATCGCCTGCTGGCCCAGCTTGCGGCGCTTGGCGCCCAGGGCCTGGTGCAGCTTGAAGAGGATGGCCGCGTTCAACTGGCGGACCATGCCGGCGAGGTGGCCCGGGCGGCTGCCGTGGTGCTGGGCGGCGGTGTGCCCGCAGCGCCGCCGCGGCTCGACTGGCCGATCCTGGATCCGGCCCTCGGCGCCTGGGCGGCCGCGGCCCTGGCCCCGGCGGGGCGCTGGCTGGTGCTGGGCGGCGATGCCGGCTTCGTCCGAAGCTTCGGCGAGGGGCTCGATCTCAGCCATCTGGCCGAAGGCGCGCCGGAGTTCGGTGCCGCCCTGGCCGGCGAGGACTGGCCGGTGGGGCTCGACGGGGTGCTGATCCTGCGCGGCCTGGGCCGCAGCGCCAAGACGGCGATTTCGGCGGTCATCGAGGCGGCCGAAGAGGCGCTGCATCCCGGCGGCTGTTTCGCCTGCCTCGATCTGGTGCTCGACGACGATTACGCCGGCCCCCGCCATGCCGGGCTCTGGGCTTTTGCCCAGGCCGATCTGGGCGGAGAGGCGCCGCCGCTGACCCTGAACTTCCTGGGCTTGCGGCTGGCCGAGCTGTGCTTCACCCCGCCGGTCGCGGCCGAGGCACCGGATGGCGTCCATCGTCTGATCTGGAGCCGGCGCGACTGATCGACGCCCCGTCTGCGGTGGCCTTGCCGTCGACGCGCGGGTCGGCGATGCTGCAGGCATGGCCCGTCACGAGCACAGATCCGCGCCGCCCGTTCCCACCCGCCCCGGCCTTCATGCGCGGCGGCGGCGGGCGCTTGCCCTGGGCCTGGCCCTGGCGGCAGGGCTGGGTGCCGCGGCTGTTGTGGCGCTGGAAGTCGATGGGCCGCTGCGCCAGCTGCTCGGTCTTGACTATCGCGCCGCCGGCCACGTGGTCCGTCGCTTCCCCGATGCCTCAGGCTCCGATGCGGAGGCACGGGCGGCGCTTTATGCGGCCCTTGCCGAAATGCCGTCCGAGCTCGATCCCGACGACCCCCGCAAGGTGCGCGAGGGGGCGGCGATCTATGCCGATGCCTGTGCCGCCTGCCATGGCGCGGACCTCTCGGGGGCAGAGGACTGGCGAACCCGCCTGCCCTCGGGGCGCCTGCCCGCCCCGCCGCACGACGCCACAGGCCATAGCTGGCATCATCCGGACCAGCACCTCTTTGCCCTGACGGCGCTCGGCCCCGGGCCGTTTGCACCGCCGGGCTATGAAAGCGACATGCCGGCCTTCCGCGACCGGTTGAGCGACGACCAGATCTGGGCCGTGCTCTCTTTCATCAAGAGCCGCTGGCCGGCCGATATTCGTGCCGCCCATGACCGCATTTCGGCAGGCATGGCCCGATGACCGCGCCCCGCATGACGTCACCGTCCTTTGCCGACCCCCGCCTGACCGATCCGGCGGGCTGGCGGCGGCTGGTGCCCTGGCTCGATATCGGGGGGCAGGCTGCTGTCTCTCCCGCGCGGCTCGGCGAGGAAGATCTGGCCCGGGCCGCCGACGGGCTGCACGACCATGGTTGGTTTGCGCTGCCGCCGGTGCTGCCGGCCGGGCTTATCGACGATCTGCGCCGTGGCCTGCTGCGGCTGAAGACGGCCGGATGGCCGCCGGTCTTCATTCATGTGTTCGATCAGGCCTGGGCCCTGCAGGCCGCCCTGGCGCCGCTTGGCGCCCATCTGCTGGGGGAGCGGTTCGCGGTGCTGCCGCATCTCTGGGCCTGGGTCGTGCCGCCGGTCGATGGGGCCCGCGGCTGGCCGGGGCATCGGGATCTGATCGGACGAAGCGTGTTTCCGGGCGGCATCCACATGACCCTGAGCTTCTGGGTACCGCTGGCCGATGCCGGGCTCGACAATGGCTGCATGCGGGTGGTGCCGCGCGAGGTGGAGCGCAGCCTGCCGGCGCCGCTCGAGACCCTGATCGCCGAGGGGCGGCTGCCGCAGGAGCCCGAAGAGATCGGCCTGGCACTGCCCGCCGCTGCCGGATCGGTCCTGGGCTGGCGGCAGGACCTCTATCACTGGTCGGGACGCGCCCGGGCGGACGCTGCCGGACCGCGGATCAGCATTGCGATCGAGATGCAGAACACGGCCTTCGACCCGGTGGCTGAACCGCTGATCCGGCCGGACACGCCGCCGGACATGCAGACGCGTGTGGATCTGATCCTCCGCGCACTCGGAACCTATGCACGCATGGAGCGCATCCCCGATCGTCTGCCGATTGAAACTCTCGCGCAAGAATTTCAATAAAAAATCGCCCGAGGCATGTGTGGCGAATTAAACGCGAGAGTTAATTTGAACGCGGATTGATTGCGTTCAAATCGTGTGAACAAATCTATGAAATTCCGCGCAACCCCGTTGCGCCGGCACCCTTGCCATTGTGCTTTTGGTGCCGAGGGCTATATTCAGGCCGACATTATACCCAGTCGACGCCTCCGCGCGGTGTCGCGCGGAGCGGCTCAAGGAGTCTTACCGCATGACCGAGAACACCGCCGTCCGTGCTGGTACCGTCACCATCACCGACGATATCAGCGGACAGAGCCACGAGCTGCCGATCTTCGGCGGCACCGCGGGCAACAAGGTGATCGATATCCGCACCCTCGGCGGCAAGACCGGCTATTTCACCTTCGACCCCGGCTTCATGGCCACGGCGTCCTGCGAGAGCAAGATCACCTTCATCGACGGCGACAAGGGCGAGCTGCTCCATCGGGGCTATCCGATCGACCAGCTCGCCACCCAGAGCAACTTTCTGGAAGTCGCCTATCTGCTGCTGAACGGTGATCTGCCGAACAAGGACGAATACGCGACCTTCGAGCGCAACATCACCCGCCACACCATGCTGCACGAGCAGCTGACGAAGTTCTTCACGGGCTTCCGTCGCGACGCGCATCCGATGGCGGTGATGGTGGGCGTGGTCGGCGCGATGTCGGCCTTCTATCACGACAGCACCGACATCAACGATCCGGCGCATCGTATGATCGCGTCGCATCGTCTGATCGCCAAGGTCCCGACCATCGCGGCGATGGCCTACAAGTATTCGATCGGCCAGCCCTTCGTGTATCCGCGCAACGACCTGGGCTATGCCGAGAACTTCCTGCACATGATGTTCTCGGTGCCGTGCGAGACTTATGAGGTGAACCCGGTTCTGGCCAAGGCCATGGATCGCATCCTGATCCTGCACGCCGATCACGAGCAGAACGCCTCGACCTCGACCGTGCGTCTCGCCGGCTCGTCGGGTGCCAATCCCTTCGCCTGCATCGCGGCCGGCATCGCCTGCCTCTGGGGCCCCGCTCATGGCGGCGCCAACGAGGCGGTGATCAAGATGCTGGAAGAGATCGGCTCGGCCGACCGGATCGGCGAGTTCGTGAAGCGCGCCAAGGACAAGGACGATCCGTTCCGCCTGATGGGCTTCGGTCACCGCGTCTACAAGAACTTCGATCCGCGTGCGACCATCATGCGCCAGACCTGCCACGAGGTTCTGGGCGAGCTGGGCATCAAGGACGAGCCGCTGCTCGACATCGCCATGAAGCTCGAGAAGATCGCGCTGGAGGACGAGTACTTCGTGGAGCGCAAGCTCTACCCGAACGTCGACTTCTATTCGGGCATCATCCTGCGTGCCATGGGCATCCCGACCAGCCTGTTCACCGTGCTGTTCGCGGTGGCCCGCACCGTCGGCTGGGTCGCCCAGTGGAAGGAGATGATCGAGGATCCCACCCAGAAGATCGGTCGTCCCCGTCAGCTCTATACCGGCGCTGCCGCCCGCGACTATGTGGCGATGAACGCGCGCTGATCCGGCCCGCCCCATCCCACGCCTGCACCACCCCCGGAGCAATGCTCCGGGGGTGGTGTCGTTTCGGGGGTGATTCTGCATCCTGCAGTTATGCGAATCGCGCGCTGCGCGTGTGTGATGGCAGTGAATGCGACCGTCGCGCGCCGGCGCCTGCGATGCTAATCTGTGATCGGGGAGGGCCGTTCAAGGCGCCTCCACGAGGCAGGAGGTCGTCCGGCGGATGGATCGACGGATCTGGGGGCTGACATTCGCGATGGCCGCAATCGGCCTGGCGTTGATCCAGCTCGTACGGGTCGAGGATGAGCGGCGGGATGCAGTGACGGAGGCCACGCGACAGCTGGGCCGCGATGCCGCATCGGCAGAGATTGCGATCACCGGACTGCTGCGTGGCGCCTCGGCAAGGCTCGATCGCCTGGCGCTGGAGCTTGCACCCCTGCTTCGCGGGGGCAAAGAGGCCGACCTCGCCACCCGGCTTCACACGCAGCTTGCGCCGGACCTTCAGGGCTGCACCCTGCGTGTGACCGATGGCGCCGGCCGGATTCTGGTGCAGCTGGGGGAGGTTCTGCCCCTGGCCCCCTCGGGCCTGCTGGCGGTCACCGTTCACGACCGCACCACCCCACCCCCGCCCGAAGCCGTTCCAAGGCTGATGGCAAGCGGGTTGTTCATCGCAGCCGACCGGGACCGGGTGGTGCTCAGTCGTCCGATCGGCGACCCGTCGGAGACCGGCCGCAGCGGACGGCCCGAGGGTGTGGTGGTCATGCTGCTCGGCCGATCCGTGTTCCGGCAGATCGCCGACCAGCTGATCCCCGACCGCGACACCGCGGTCACCCTTGCCGATGGGGCGGGCGGCCGGATCGTGGTGACCGGCGGGCGCCCGGCCACGGCCGATGCGGATCTGGTGGAACGGCAGGTCGATGCCTTCCCCCTGCGGCTGATCGCGGCCCGCACCATCGCCCCGGCCCAGGCCGGCTGGGGATGGCTGGCGGGCAATCTGGGCTCCGGTTTGCTGATCGGCCTGCTGGCCGGGGCGGCCGCGGCTCTGCTGCTCGCGCCTGCCCGCCGGCAGGACGCGGCCCGTGCGCGCCCCCGAGAGGGCGATGCGACGGTGATGCGCGGGCTGGAACTTGCGCGGGCGGCCGTCTGGCAGCATGACGCGCGCACGCGCCATGTCAGCGTTCTGCCCGGGCTGCCGGCACTCGGTATCGGCGTGATCGGCACGGCGGATCTGTTCGAACGGATCGCCGCCCCTGAACGCCAGGCGCTGCTCGCGGCGCTGGCTGATCTGGGGGCGGGGCGCCGCGGTGCGCTCGACATGGTGCTGACGGTGCCGTCGCAGAGCGGTGGCGCGCCGCGCTATCTGCGGGTGGTGGGCGGGGGCCTGCCCGAGGGGGGCCGCTCGACCGGCCTGATCCACGACATCACCGAAACCGAGGTGGCGCTGCGTCGGGCCGATGACCGGCTGCGATCCCTGACCGAGATCCAGTCGCTGGCGGGCATCGCGTCCTGGAGCTGGCCGATCGGCGCACCCCGGGTCTGGTGCGCGAACGAGCTGTTTTCCGCCTTCGGGCTGGACAGCCCGCCCGACGGGGCGATCGATGCGCCGCAATTCCAGGCCATGGTGCTGGCGGAAGACCGTCCGCGGGTGCGGGAGGCATTGCGCCGGGCCCGGCGCGGCACGGTGTCGGCGCTCGATTTCCGCCTGCTGCGCATCGATGGCCGGATCGTGCGGATGCATGGTGCCGCGGCCCCGGGTTTCGACGATGACGGGCAGGTGGTGCGCATAAACGGCGCGCTTGCGGTCGACCCGGGCCCCCACCCGTCGGATGCGGCGAAACCGGAGACCGGCTTGCATCCATAGCCCGGACGGGTCAGGCTCGGAGCCGAGTTTCCGCCAGCCGCCGATGGAGAGGCCTGCATGACCGTCACCACCCCGCTCCGTGTCTGTGTCGCCGGTGTCACCGGCTGGACCGGCGGCGAGATCGCCCGCGCGGTCGCCGCTGCCGCCGATCTCGACCTCGCCGGCGGCATCGCCCGCTCCGCCGCCGGCCGCAGGCTGGACGAGCTGGTGCCGGGGGCCCTGCCCGGGGTGGAGGTTGCGGCGGATGTCGAAACGGCCCTTGCCGCAGGCGGGATCGACGTCCTGGTCGACTACACCCATCCATCGGCCGTCGCCGCCCATGCCGAGGCGGCGCTGGCACGCGGTGTCCATGTGGTGATCGGTACCTCCGGCCTGGATGCGGCGGCCTATGAGCGGATCGCCGCCGCGGCGCAGGCCGCCGGCCGCGGCGTGGTCGCCAGCGGCAATTTCGCCATCACCGCGGCGCTCGCCACCCGCTTCTCGCTGATCGCCGCCCGCTATATCCCGCATGTGGAGGTGGTGGAGATCGCAGGTCCCGCCAAGCCGGATGCGCCGTCGGGCACCGCGCGGGAACTGGCCGAGCGGCTGGGGCGGGTCGCGCGGCCCGAGATGCCCCAGGGCACCGTGCCGGTGGCCCCCGACAAGGTGCTGGGCGATCCGGCGCTGCGCGGCGGCACGATCGGCGGGGTCCAGGTGCATTCGCTGCGCCTGCCCAGCTATGCCGCGTCGATCGATGCCCATTTCGCTGTCGCCGGCGCGCGGCTGGTGATCTCTCACGATGCCGGCAAGGATGCCAAGGCCTATGTCGACGGCACCCTGCTCGCGATCCGCAAGGTGCCCGAGGTGACCGGGCTGGTGCGTGGCCTCGACGTGCTGCTCTTCGGTCCCGATGACGCGGCGGCGGGGGCGCCGGCATGACCGCGAAGACCGAAATCGGCGGGGCCGAGCGCAGCATCACCCTCGACCGGGCGATCCGGCACGGCACCTTCATCCTGATCACCCTCGCCACCCTGCTGTGTCTGATCCTGGGGGTTACGGTCGAGGCGGAGATCCTGTGGGCCTTGGTGGTGCTGGTGCCGCTGGTGGTGCTCGGCATCGTCGATCTCGGTCAGGAACGCCATGCGATCCGCCGCAATTATCCGGTGGTCGGCCATCTGCGCTGGGCGTTCGAGGCGCTCCGGCCCTATCTGCGCCAGTACATCGTGGAAGACGATCTGGAAGGCCGTCCCTATGACCGGCTGGCCCGCAGCCTGGTCTACGAGCGCGCCAAGGGCGACGAGGACGCCCAGCCGCTCGGCACCCAGCTCGACGTCTACGCCCCCCGCTACGAGGCGATCGTGCACTCGATCGCCCCCCACCCGGTGGCGACGGAACCCTTTCGGGTGAAGGTGGGAGGGCCGCAATGCACGAAGCCCTACCACGCCCAGGTGCTCAATATCTCGGCCATGAGCTTCGGCTCGCTCAGCGCGCGTGCGATCGAGGCCCTGAACCTGGGCGCCGCCCGCGGCGGCTTCTATCACGACACCGGCGAAGGCGGGCTCAGCCCCTATCACCGCATGCATGGCGGCGATCTGGTCTGGGAGCTGGGATCGGGCTATTTCGGCTGCCGTGACGAGCATGGCCGATTCGATCCCGACCTCTTTGCCGAGACCGCCCGGCTCGATCAGGTGAAGATGATCGAAATCAAGCTGAGCCAGGGCGCCAAGCCCGGCCATGGCGGCATGCTGCCCGGGCCGAAGGTGACGGCCGAAATCGCCGCCACCCGCAAGGTGCCGGAAGGTGTCGACTGCATCTCGCCGGCACGGCATTCCGCCTTCGACGACCCCGAAGGCATGATGCATTTCGTGGCCCGGCTGCGGGAGCTGTCGGGCGGCAAGCCGGTGGGGATCAAGCTTTGTGTCGGCCAGCCGCACGAGATCTTCGCCATCGTCAAGGCGATGCGCAGCACCGGCATTCTGCTCGATTTCATCGTGGTCGACGGTGCCGAAGGCGGGACCGGTGCGGCGCCGCGGGAATTCTCGGACCATCTGGGCCTGCCGCTGCGCGAAGGGCTGGTGCTGGTGCGCAATGCCCTGGTCGGTGCGGCCCTGCATCCGCATGTGCGCATCGGCGCCGCCGGCAAGATGGTCAGCGCCTTCGACATCGCCGCGGCGCTTGCGACCGGCGCCGACTGGTGCAATGCCGCCCGGGCCTTCATGTTCTCGATCGGCTGCGTGCAGTCGGTGAAGTGCCATACCGGGCGCTGCCCGACCGGCGTTGCGACCCAGGATCCGGATCGCCAGAAGGGGCTGGTGGTCGAAGACAAGGCCGAGCGGGTGCGCCGCTTCCAGTCGCGCACGGTGCATGCCCTGGCGGAACTGGTCGCCGCGGCCGGGCTGGACCATCCTTCCGACCTGGAACCGCGCCATCTGCTGCACCGGCGGTCCCCTAACGAGATCGTGCCGATGGACCGGCTTTATCCCTTCCTGACCCCCGGTGCGCTGATCGATGCGCCGGATGCCACACCCTATGCCTCGGACTGGGCGGCAGCGGATCCTGCGAGTTTCGCGCCACGCCGCGCCGCCTGAAGCGGGATGGCATCAGCCGGCGGCGAGCCTGTCCAGGATCGCCGCCACCAGCACCGCCGGGGCGTCGGTCTGCACCAGATGACCGGCACCTGCAATGCCGGTGAAGCCGCAGCCGATGGCCCGGGCCAGATCGCGCCCCTGCGCGGCCGGCAGCCAGCGGTCCTCCAGCCCCCACAGCACCTGGGCCGGGCAGCGCAGACGGCCCAGATGCGGCACGGCCTTGTCGGTCGCGGCCGGGTCCATCTGCGCGATCTGGGCATAGAAGGCCCGGCGGCCATCGGCATCTCCCCAGGCATCCAGAATGTCGGCCAGGATGTCGTCCGGGATCGGCCTGTGGGCGGCCTCGGCCACATAGGCCGCCACCAGCGCCCGGTGCAGATGGTCGGGCAGGCCGGCGAAAGCCGCCTCGTGGTTGCGGACATGGGTGACGAAGGGGGAGCCCCAGGGCCGGAGCATCACCGCATCCGCCAGGATCAGCCCCGCCATCTCCAGCCCGCGGAGCAGATGGGCGCGGAGCGCGGTCGCACCGCCGAAGTCGTGGGCGACGACCAGCGGCGGCCCGTCGAGGGTCAGATGGGCCACCCAGTCGGCCAGGATCCGGTCCTGAACATGGAGCGAGACATCCGATCCGGCGGGCACCCGCGACTGGCCATAGCCGGCCAGATCGAGCAGATGAACTCGGGCCCGCGGTGCGAGCGCTGCGGCGACCGGTGCCCAGACCGCCGCGTTGAACGGGGTGCCGTGGATCAGCACGAGATCCGGCCCGCTCTCTCCGAAACGGTCCCAGGCGATGGTGCCGGCGGGATGGTCGAAGCGACGGCAGAGCGGCAGGTTGTGACGCATGATCGGCCTCCGGTCGAAGATGGGGATGCCCCAGCCAACCACGGTGCCTGCCGGTGCGGCCAATTCAATGGCCTGATCCGATGATGACCGATGCTGATCTTCAGCCGCCGCAGAAGCCGAGCATCGCGGCCAGCCAGCATTCCACCCGGCGGCGGTTGGTGCCCATGTCCCAGCGGCCGATGCGGGATCGCGACAGGATCACCGGTGCTGCCGCGATGCGACCGTCCGGCATCGGCACCGGCATGGCCCAGAGCGAGATGTCGTCGGTGAAGCGGCAGATCCGGGTGCGCTGGATGGCGTCGATCCGGTAGAGCGTGGTATCGGCGGCCAGGATCCGGCTGCGCGGCTGCGCCCGCACGCAGCGTGCCATGGCGGCGAGCAGACGGTCGGGTCCCGCCTGAAGCGGCCCGGTCGGGATATGCGGTCGCACGCGGAGCGCGCCTTCAGGGGCGGCCAGGCACCAGCCGGGCTTGCGGTCGCCGCTGAAGGCCGGAAGGTCGAACAGCTCGGGCGCGAGCGAACTATCGTCCAGAGGCATCGGAGGTAGGCTCCTCGGGCGGCGGGGCCCGCGGCTTCAGGAGAAGGGCATCTCCTGGCGCCGCTGGCGCAGCCAGTCGACGTAATGATCGATGAAGGCACGGACCTTCGCCGACAGATGCCGGTTATGTGGATATACCGCGTAGATATCGACGGGGGGCGGTGCGAATTCCGTGAGCACTGCCTCAAGGCGCCCGGCTGCGACGTCCGAGCCGATGATGAAGGCGGGCAGACGGGCGACGCCGGCGCCGGCAAGGGCGGCGTCGCACAGGATCTGGCCGTTATTGGCGTTGAGGGTGCCGGAGATCCGGACGGCAAGGGTTTCGCCGCCATCGGCGGACCGGAAGCGCCACTCGTTGCGGGTGGAGAGATAGGCATATTCCAGACAATTGTGCCGCGAGAGGTCGCGCGGATGGCGGGGCCGGCCATTGGCCTGCCAGTAGGCCGGGGTGGCGACGATCATCGTCCGGCTTTCCGCCAGCTTGCGGGCAATCAGGCTGCTGTCGGCCAGATTGCCGATGCGCACCACCAGGTCATAGCCTTCCTCGACCACATCGACGAACCGGTCGTCGAGCGAGACCTCGACCCGGACATGGGGGTGGGCCTCCATGAAGCCGGGCAGGCAGGGGGCCAGATGCAGCACACCGAACGACATCGGTGCATTGATGCGCAGCGTGCCGCGCGGTTCGTCCTGCAGGCGGCCGACCTCCAGATCGGCCTCTTCCGCCTCGCGCAGGATGCGGGCGCAATGGCGGTAATAGACCTCGCCCATTTCGGTGAGGCTGAGCCGGCGGGTGGTGCGGTTCAGCAGCCGCGCACCCAGCCTGTCCTCCAGCCGGCCGATATGCTTGGAGACGGCGGATTTCGACAGGCCCAGCGCCCGGGCGGCGGATGAGAAGCTCTGCGCCTCCACCACCCGCGCAAAGACCGCCATGCTGGTCAGATGGTCCATGCCGCCCTCATCGCGCACCGTTTCCCTCAGGCTGACAATTCATTTCCATTGTTGCCGGTGGTGCGCAAAACCGCCAGTGCTACATTTGAGGGGACGACGGGGGCGGGGCCGCCTGCAGGCCACCCCCGACATCCTCATCAACCGGGAATGACGGCGATGACCAAGGTTCTGGTTCTCTACTACAGCACGTATGGCCATATCGAGACCATGGCCGGCGCCGTGGCCGCCGGCGCCGCCGAGGTGGACGGCGTCGAGGTGACCGTGAAGCGGGTGCCCGAGCTGATGCCGCGCGACGTGGCCGAAAAGGCGGGCGCCAAGCTCGATCAGGCGGCCGAGGTGGCCTCCCCCGCCGAGCTTGCGGATTACGATGCGATCATCTTCGGCGCGCCCACCCGTTTCGGCAATGTCGCCTCGCAGATGCGCAACTTCCTCGACCAGACCGGCGGCCTCTGGGCCCAGGGCAAGCTGCTCGGCAAGGTCGGCAGCGTGTTCGTGTCGACCGGCACCGGCGGCGGCAACGAATCGACCGCGCTGACGCTGTGGCCGACGCTCGCCCATCACGGCATGGTCATCGTCGGTCTGCCCTATGCGGTGGCGCCCGAGCTGGCCGATATCTCGGAAGTGAGGGGTGGCAGCCCCTATGGCGCCGGCACCATCGCCGGCCCCGACGGCAGCCGCACGCCGAGCGAAAAGGAACTCTCCACCGCCCGCGCCCAGGGCCGCCACGTCGCCGGCATCGCGAAGAAGCTGGCCGCCGGCTGATGTCCGCCTGACCCATATGCCGCCGCCTGTGCCGTTCCGCAGGCGGCGGTTCCTTCAACCTTCAGCCATCCCCGGGGAGACCGCTCATGGGCGTGATGATCGACGGCGTCTGGCACGACCGCTGGTACGACACCGCAAAGACCGGCGGCCGCTTCGAACGCGAAGCCAGCCGTTTCCGCGACCGGCTTGCGACCGAACCCGGCGGCGAGGGCCTGCCGGCCGAACCCGGGCGCTACCATCTCTATGTCTCGCTCGCCTGTCCCTGGGCGCATCGCACGCTGATCTGGCGGCGGCTGAAGCGGCTGGAGGGGGCGATTTCGGTGAGCGTGGTCGACCCGCGCATGGGCAGTGCCGGCTGGACGTTCGGCGCGCCCGCCGAAGCGGGCGACGAGGCCGCGCCCTTTGCCGGTGCAACCGGCGACGCCCTGTTCGGCAACCGGGCCCTGCACGAGGTCTATGCCCGCGCCAACCCGTCATACAGCGGCCGGGTGACCGTGCCGGTGCTCTGGGACAAGCTGCGCGGGACCATCGTCAACAATGAAAGCGCCGAGATCGTGCGCATGTTCGACCGCGCCTTCGACCATCTGGCGCCCGAGCACGGCAATCCCGGCCTGATCCTGTGCCCGGATGCGTTGCGCGACGAGATCGACGCGGTCAATGCCGATGTCTATGACCGGATCAACAACGGCGTCTACAAGGCGGGTTTCGCCACCACCCAGGACGCCTATGAGGCGGCGGTGGTGCCGCTGTTCGAAGCGCTGGATCGCATGGAAGCCCGGCTGGCCGACGGGCAGGGCTGGCTGGTCGGCGGCCGGATGACCGAGGCGGATCTGCGCCTGTTCACCACGCTGGTGCGCTTCGACCCGGTCTATCACGGGCATTTCAAGTGCAACCTGCGCCGCATCGCCGATTATCCGATGCTGACCGCGCTCACCGCCCGGCTGCTCGCGGTGCCGGCGATCCGCGAGACGGTCGACGATGCCCATATCCGCTGGCACTATTACTGGAGCCATACGACCATCAACCCGACCCGGGTGGTGCCGCTCGGCCCGGCGGAGCCGCCGCGCCTCGATCCGTCATGGCCCGCGCCTGCGCTCGACTGAGCGCCATCCCCCGGCATCCCGCTTCCGTTGCATCGCACAACCGGTGCGCCCATCCGGTATACCAGCATGAAGCGCCGGCGTGTGTTGCAGCGGCGTTGACGCTCCCCGGAAAGCTGGCATAGGCTTTCGGAAATCCGCGGGCAGGAGGAGGGCCGAGGAGCCCGGCATCTTGGGGGAGATGCCGCCGACGCCCTGGTCCCGCGGGACGATTTCCGGAGGGAGACTTCATGAATAAGGCTCTGATGGGCGCGGTTGCCGCCGCGGCCCTGCTCGGTGCGGTCGGCGCTGCCGAAGCCAAGACGATGGTTTACTGCTCGGAGGGCAGCCCCGAGGGCTTCAACCCGCAGCTGTTCACGACCGGCACGACCTTCGATGCCAGCTCGCGCAATGTCTACAACCGGCTGGTCGAGTTCGAGCGCGGCACCACGACCGTGCAGCCCGGCCTGGCCGAGCGCTACGAGGTGTCGGATGACGGCCTGACCTACACCTTCCATCTGCGCAAGGGCGTGAAGTTCCAGACCACCAAGAGCTTCACCCCCAGCCGCGACTTCAACGCCGACGACGTCGTGTTCAGCTTCATGCGCCAGCTGGACCCGAACCATCCGTACAACAAGGTGTCGGGCGGCACCTATGAATACTTCCAGGGCATGAGCATGCCTTCGCTGCTGAAGGCGGTGGAGAAGGTGGACGACCACACGGTCCGCTTCGTGCTCAACCGTCCGGAAGCGCCGTTCATCGCCAATATCGCGATGGATTTCGCCTCGATCCTGTCGGCCGAATACGCCGATCAGATGATGAAGGCCGGCACGCCCGAGAAGGTCGATCTGGAGCCGGTCGGCACCGGCCCGTATCAGCTGGTGAACTACCAGAAGGATGCGGTGATCCGCTACAAGGCGCATCCCGACTACTGGCGTGGCAAGAGCAGCCTCGACACCCTGGTCTTCTCGATCACGCCCGACGCCTCGGTCCGCTACGCCAAGATCCAGGCGGGCGAGTGCCATGTGATGCCCTATCCGAACCCGGCCGATCTTGTGAAGATGAAGGAAGACCCGAAGGTCAACCTGATGTCGCAGGAAGGTCTGAATATCGGCTATCTGGCCTTCAACGTCCGCAAGAAGCCCTTCGACGACGTGAAGGTGCGCCAGGCGCTGAACATGGCGGTCAACAAGGCCGCGATCATCGACGCGATCTATCAGGGCGCCGGCAAGGCCGCCAAGAACCCGATCCCGCCGACCATCTGGTCGTATAACGACAAGGTCGAGGATTACGCCTACGACCCCGAGAAGGCCAAGGCCCTGCTGAAGGAGGCCGGTTTCGAGAACGGTTTCGAGACCGACATCTGGGCGATGCCCGTGCAGCGGCCCTATAACCCCAATGCCCGCCGCATGGCCGAGATGATCCAGGCCGACTGGGCGGCCGTGGGGGTGAAGGCTCAGATCGTGTCCTATGAATGGGGCGAGTATCTGAAGCGCGCCCAGGCCGGGGAGCATCAGACCCTGCTGCTGGGCTGGACGGGCGACAATGGCGACCCCGACAACTTCCTGGTGGTGCTGCTGGGCTGCGATGCGGCCAATGGCGGCTCCAACTATGCCGGCTGGTGCTACAAGCCCTTCGACGACCTGATCATGAAGGCCAAGACGGTCTCGGGCCAGGCGGAGCGCACGAAGCTCTATGAAGAGGCCCAGGTGATCTTCAAGGAGCAGGCCCCCTGGGTGACCATCGCCCATTCGGTGGTCTATCAGCCGATCCGTCCCGAGGTCACCGACTGGAAGATCGACCCGCTCGGCGGTCACTACTTCTACGGCCCGGGCCTCAAGGACTGAGGCGCGCGCTGGCGCCATCTGCGGCGGCCGGCCGGAGGTGCGGGGCTCCCCACACCGCCGGCCGGCCTCGGTGCATCCCAACTCCCCCGTCCATGTGCCATCCCGTGTCCGCGGATGATGCCGGCCGCGCCGCAGCTGCGGTCGCCGTCAGATGTTCGCTTTCGTGTTCCGACGTCTGGGGCTGGTCGTGCCGACCTTCCTCGGCGTCACCCTCTTCGCTTTCGTCCTCATCCGGCTGATCCCGGGCGATCCGGTCGCCCTGCTGGCGGGCGAACGCGGCCTCACCCCCGAACGTCATGCCCAGATGCTGGCCCAGCTCGGCCTCGACCGGCCGATGGTGGAGCAGTATTTCAGCTATCTGTGGTCGCTCGCCCAGGGTGATTTCGGCCGCTCCCTCGTCACCCGCTCGCCGGTGCTGAACGACTTCCTCACCCTCTTTCCGGCCACGCTGGAACTCAGTTTCGCCGCGATGATCTTCGCGGTCGCGATCGGCCTGCCCGCCGGCATTCTGGCCGCGGTTCGGCGCGGTTCGGCGCTCGACCATACGGTCATGGCCGGGGCGCTCACCGGCTATTCGATGCCGATCTTCTGGTGGGGGCTGCTGCTGATCATGCTGTTCTCGGTGACGCTCGGCTGGACGCCGGTGTCGGGCCGGATCAGCGTGATGTACTACGTGGAGCCGGTGACCGGCTTCATGCTGATCGACACCCTGCTCTCGGACGAGCCGGAGGCCTTCTGGTCGGCGCTGCATCATCTGGTGCTGCCGGCCATCGTGCTCGGCACCATTCCGCTCGCCGTCATCGCGCGCATGACCCGCTCGTCGATGCTCGAGGTGCTGGGTGAGGATTACGTCCGCACCGCCCGTGCCAAGGGGCTGAACCCGACCCGGGTGGTGCTGATCCATGCGCTCAGAAACGCGCTCATTCCGGTGATCACGGTGATCGGCCTGCAGGTCGGTCTGCTGCTTGCCGGCGCGATCCTGACCGAGACCATCTTCGCCTGGCCGGGCATCGGCAAATGGCTGATCGAATCGATCGGCCGGCGCGACTACCCGTCGGTTCAGGGCGGCATCCTGCTGGTCTCCTGCGTGGTCATCGCCGTCAACCTGATCGTCGACCTGCTTTACGGCATCATCAATCCGCGGATCCGACATGCACGCTGATCTCTGCTGCCGCATGCCCGCGGTGGCTTTGCCCCCTCCGGGTATGACCTCTTCCGATGCGGCCGGGGACCGCGGGTGCCGATGAGCACCGCCGCCCCGCCGACCACGGCGCCCGCGCCCCCTGGCGCGCTCGCCGCCTTCTGGTCCGATTTCAGGCGCAACCCCGGCGCGGTCGCCGGGCTGGTGGTGATCGTGATCATCACCCTGCTCGCGGTCTTCGCCGATGTCGTGGCGCCCCATGACCCGTCGGCGCAGTTCCGTGATGCCCTGCTGGTGCCGCCGGCCTTCGCCGATGGCGGCAGCTGGAGCTTCCCGCTCGGCACCGACGATGTCGGCCGCGACATGCTCTCGCGGCTGATCCACGGCGCCCGGCTCAGCCTGCTGATCGGCGTCATCGTCGTCACCCTGTCGCTGGCGGCGGGCATCCTGCTCGGCCTGCTCGCCGGCTATTTCGGCGGGGTGGTCGACACGGTGATTATGCGGCTGATGGACATCATGCTGGCCCTGCCCAGCCTGCTGCTCGCCATCGCGATCGTCGCCATTCTGGGCCCCGGCCTCGCCAATGCCATGTTCGCGATCGCGATCGTGGTGCTGCCCCATTACGTCCGCCTCACCCGTGCGGCGGCGATGGGCGAGGTGAACAAGGAATATGTCACCGCCTCGCGCCTGGCGGGGGCGGGGCCGCTGCGGCTGATGTTCAGCGCCATCCTGCCCAATTGCATGGCGCCGCTGATCGTGCAGGCGACGCTCGGCTTTTCGACCGCGATCCTGGATGCGGCGGCGCTCGGCTTCCTGGGGCTCGGCGCCCAGCCGCCGACCCCGGAATGGGGCACCATGCTGGCCGGCGTGCTGCAATACATCCAGCGCGCCTGGTGGGTGGTCACCCTGCCGGGCCTTGCGATCCTCGTCACCGTGCTCGCCTTCAATCTGCTGGGCGATGGTCTGCGCGACGCCCTCGATCCCAGGATGAAACGCTGATGGCCCTGCTCGATATCGACGGCCTGACCGTTACCTTCGGCACGGGCGACCGTGCCTTCCGGGCGGTGGACGGCGTCTCGCTCTCGGTGGATGCGGGCGAGGTGCTGGGCATCGTCGGCGAAAGCGGGTCGGGCAAGAGCGTCAGCTCGCTCGCCGTCATGGGGCTGCTGCCGCCGACCGCCCGGGTGGAGGCGCAGCGCCTGACCTTTGCCGGAACCGACCTCCTGTCGCTGTCGGGCCGCGCCCGTCGCAGGCTGACCGGCAAGGATGTGGCGATGGTCTTCCAGGACCCGCTGACCAGCCTCAACCCCTGCTACACGATCGGCTTCCAGATCATCGAGGCGCTGAAAGTGCACGAAGGCGGCAGCCGCCGGCAGCTGCGCGAACGCGCCGTCGACCTGCTGGACCAGGTGGGTATTCCCGACCCCAGGGCGCGGATCGATTCCTACCCCCACCAGCTTTCGGGCGGCATGAATCAGCGGGTGGTGATCGCCATGGCGATCGCCTGCAACCCAAGGCTGCTGATCGCCGACGAGCCGACCACGGCACTCGACGTCACCATTCAGGCGCAGATCCTGGATCTGCTGCTGGGGCTGCAGCGCGACCGGGGCATGGCCCTGATCCTGATCACCCACGACCTGGCCGTGGTCGCGGAAACCGCAAGGCGGGTGGCGGTGATGTATGCGGGCCAGGTGGTGGAAACCGGGCAGGTGCCCGGGATCTTCCGCCACCCCCGCCATCCCTATACCGCCGCCCTGCTGGAGGCCTTGCCGGAACGGGCGGCGGGCAAGCGCCGGCTGAATGCGATCCCGGGCGTCGTGCCCGGCCAGTATGACCGCCCGCCGGGCTGCCTGCTGGAGCCGCGCTGCCCCCATGCCGTGCCGCATTGCCGGGCGGTGCAGCCATCGCTCAGGCCCTGGGGGCCGGATGCGGCGGTGCGCTGCCACACGCCGCTCGACGATGCCGGCCGGCCAGGTCCGGCGGAGGAGATGGCCCATGGCTGAGCCGATCGCACCGATCCTGGTGTCGGAGGATCTGACCCGCCATTACGAGGTGCCGCGGGGCTTCCTCAAGGGCTCGGCCGTGCTCAGGGCGCTGGACGGGGTCAGCTTCGAGGTGGCGCCCGGCCGCACGCTGGCGGTGGTCGGCGAAAGCGGCTGCGGCAAGTCGACCCTTGCCCGTCAGCTGGTGATGATCGAAAAGCCGACAGCGGGCCGGCTGGTCATTGACGGTGCCGATGTGGCGGGTGCGGATGCCGCCACCCTGCGCCGGCTGCGCCGGCGGGTGCAGATGGTGTTCCAGAACCCCTATGCCTCGCTCAATCCGCGCAAGACCGTGGCCCAGACGCTGGAGGAACCGCTCGCCATCAACACCGATCTCGACCGCGCGGCGCGGCGGGAGAGGGTGGCGGCGATGATGGCCAGGGTCGGGCTCCGGCCGGAACAGGCGGGGCGCTACCCGCACATGTTCTCGGGCGGCCAGCGTCAGCGCGTCGCCATCGCCCGGGCGCTGATGCTCGACCCGGCGGTGGTGGTGGCGGACGAGCCGGTCTCGGCGCTCGACGTGTCGATCCAGGCCCAGGTGCTGAACCTGCTGATCGATCTGCAGCAGGAATTCGGCGTCGCCTATGTCTTCATCAGCCATGATCTGTCGGTGGTGCGCCACATCGCCGACGAGGTGATGGTGATGTATCTGGGCCGCGCCGTGGAGCAGGCCGACAAGGCGGTGCTGTTCGACGCGCCGGCGCACCCCTATACCCGCGCCCTGCTTGCCGCCACGCCGCGGATCGACCCGGATGAGCGGGCGGTGCGCCAGCCGATCGGTGGCGAGCTGCCGTCGCCCCTGGCGCCGCCGCCGGGCTGCACCTTCCATCGCCGCTGTCCGTTCGCCATCGACCGCTGCAAGACCGAGCGGCCGGAGCTTCGGCCTGTGGGGCCGCGACGGGTCGCCTGCCATCGTGCCGAGGAGGTGCTGGCTCAGCCCTGACCCTCACCCGAACCCTGACCCTCACCCGATGGCGCATGCCCCGGGCCGGTCGTGACATCGTCCTGTCACGGCCGGCCCGTCCTTTGCCGCAGCCTGCCCATCGACCGCCATTGACAGGACATCTCACGGCCACTGGCGGGACCGTCTGGAATTGTCTAAACTCCGATCATTCCAGGTGTTTCCGTCCCGCACAGCCTGTTCCGCCGATGCCTGGACCGTCCCTTATCCGCTGATCCACCCTCGGGAGCCTCTGGCCGCCCATGTCCGCGCTCGACGCCATCCGCCGTATCGAGACGGCCCGCCCGGTTCCGGGCTGGGGTGGGGCGACCACGCGCAGCGCGCCCCTGGGCGAAAGCTGGCAGGATGAAATCCGCCGCGTCGATCCCTCGGGCACCGGCCGCGAGGATGGCGGCAGTGCCTTCGAACAGGCGCTGGCGCGCGATCAGCAGAACCAGGAACAGCAGCGGGGATCCGGTTTCGGGCAGCGGTTTTCGTCCGGAACGCTGTCGACCCTGATTGCACTGCAGGCGGATCCGGGATTTGCAGCCCGGAGTTACGGCTCCGCCGACGTCACCAGCCCGTCCCGCGCAGCCGCGCGCTACGAGGCCACGGCCAATTCGACCGTCCTCGACGACACGGCCGGGGCCGGTGATGGTGCTACGGCCACGGCGCGGGGAAGCGCAAGCCTGTTCGGGCTGTTCCAGAATTTCGTCGCCAATCGCCCCGAGGCGTCTTCGGTGATTGCCGCCTATCGCGCGGTTCAGTCGGTGCGCGCCGACGATCTGGGCCGGCAGCTGGCGGTCACCCGCTTCGGCTGATCAGGGCATGTCGTTGTCGTCTGGAAAATCATAGACGAGATCCGGGCGGAGTGCCCGCATGCGGCGGGCCAGATCCTCTGCCGCGGTCGTTCCGGCCCGGGCCAGCCGGTTGGCGACGGCGACATGGTCGGCATCCGTCTTGTGCTGGTTGAGCTTGGACTGGCCCTCGATCCGGTCGACGAGCACTTCGATGACCCGGATGCCGTCGAGCATGGCCTGGCGCTTCTGCGGCTCCATCGCCTCCAGGCTCCAGGCGGGCTTGGGCAGCCGGGCCTCGGCCGTGGCGAGGAGGGCATCGCCATGGCCGCGATTGCCGTCCACCGGCTGCAGCCGTGCCGGGCCCGACAGATGCACCGCTTCGTAAAGCCAGGTCGAGACCTGGTCTTCCGAGACATACCAGTCGTTGGAGACATAGGCGTCCGGCCCGGCAACCGCGATCAGGAAACGGGCGCCGGCCGCCGCCTGCGCCACCAGTGGATTGCCGGCGGTCAGGTGGAACTGCACCACGGTCTGACCGGGGTCGCGCCGGATGATGAAGGGGATGTGCGACCCCAGCGGATCGCCACCATCGGCCGCGACCGCCAGACCGAAGCCGCGCCTGGCGGCGAAGTCCAGGGCGGCATCATCCTCCATGCGGAAGGGCGGACGCAGGATGTGCATGATCTCCACTCCCTCGTGCCCCGTCTGCTTCTGCGGCCGGTTTCGGGCCGGGCGGGGGCTGTTCTTCCTGGGTAGCACGAGCCCGGGCGATCCGCACGAAAAAGGCCGGCCTCACCAATGGGAGGCCGGCCTTCTGGCAGGGTGTCCGGTGCGGCCGGTCAGACCAGCAGCCGGTCAGACCAGCAGTTCGGCGATCTGCACCGTGTTGAGGGCGGCACCCTTCAGCAGCTGGTCGCCGCAGACGAAGAAGTCGAGACCGGTGTCGCCGAAGACCAGGCTCTCGCGGATCCGGCCGACTTCCACGTCATACTTCGACGAGGCGGTCAGCGGCATCGGGTAGAGCTTGTTTGCCGGATCATCGGCCAGCGTGACGCCCTGGGCCTTGGCCAGAACCTCGCGCGCGGCCGCCGGGGTGACCGGGTGCCGCGTCTCGATGGTCACCGCTTCGGCATGGGCGCGCATGGTCGGCACGCGCACGGCCGTGCAGCTCAGCAGCACCTCGGGCGCTTCCATGATCTTCCGCGTCTCCCAGAGGACCTTCATCTCCTCGCGGGTGTAGCCATTGTCCTGGAAGCTGTCGATATGCGGGATCAGGTTGAAGGCCAGCGGATGGGCGAACTTCGACGCCGTCACCGGCTCACCCGCCAGATACTGGCGCGCGCCCTGTTCCAGCTCGGTCATGCCCTCGGCGCCCGCGCCGCTCGCCGCCTGATAGGTCGAGACGATGGCGCGCTTCACGCCGAACGCCTCGTGCAGGGGGGCGAGCGCCATCAGCAGGATCGCCGTGGTGCAGTTCGGATTGGCGATCAGCTTCTGCCCCAGCGCGCGGCGGCCGTTGATCTCGGGCACCACCAGCGGCACCGCATCGTCGTAGCGGAAGGCCGAGGAGTTGTCGATCACCACCGCACCGCCTTCGGCGGCGATCTGCGGCGCATATTCCTTGGCGAAATCACCCGAAACCGCCAGGAACACGATGTCCATGCCCCGCGCCGCCTCCACCGAGAACGGCTCGATGGTGATGGTGCCGAACGCGGTTTCGGTGGTTTTGCCGGCGCTCCGCTCGGAGGCGAAGAGATGAAGCTCGGTCACGGGGAAACCACGGTCCTTCAGGACCTGGATCGTCTCCTGACCGACCGCGCCGGTGGCGCCGACGATACCGATCCGCATGGGTCTGTTCCTTGGAGGCAGAGAGGTTGATGAGCGCAGGCACGGAGATATGGCACAGATCCCCCGCCTGCAAGCGCGCCGCACGCTAACAGCTTGGACGGCCACACGCAACGGCCGCCGGTATACCGGCGGGCTCGGTTGAAAACTTCTCGGGCGCCCCCCCTCGTATCGCCGGTTCAGTAGCCCAGCGCGCAACCGTCCTTGCGCGGATCGGACCCGCCGATCAGTACGCCGCGGTCCCAGTCGATCAGGATGGCCTGGGCCCCGCCCAGGGGCTGGGCCGCGGCCCGCACGCGGTGGCCGAGGCCGATCAGCCGGGGCATGAGGGCGGGGTCGGCCCCGGTCTCCACCTCCAGCACCCCGCCCATCGCCATGGAGCGCGGCAGATCGATGGCGGCCTGCGGGTCAAGTCCGTGATCGAGGATCCGCGACAGCAGTGCCGCATGGCCGATGGCCTGGTAGTGCCCGCCCATCACCCCGAAACTCATCACCGGCCGGCGGCCATCGCCGGTCATCCCGGCGACCAGGGTGTGGGGCGGCCGCAGACCGGGCCGGTAGTGCCCGGCCATCCCCGGTGCCAGGCGGAAGCCGGTGCCGCGGCTGTTGAACAGCACGCCCGATCGGGGGCAGGTGATGCCGCTGCCGAAGGCATGGAAGATCGAATTGACCATCGACACCGCCGTCTGGTCGCGATCGACGACGCTGACATACACCGTATCGCCGCTGCCGCCGGGGCGCTCCGGGGCGGGGTCTGCCCGACCGCCTGCCGCAATGCGGGCAGCTGCGGCGCGGGCCCCCTCCATGATCTGCGCCAGCCCGCCATCATCGGCGCCATGGTCGTCTGCAGGATCGGCCAGGAACCGGTCGCGCAGGGCGATACCGGCCTCGGAGGCCCGGGCGATCAGGTCGTGGAAGGCGGCGCCGTCGGGGTCGAGGGCGGCGATGTCGGCCGGTTCCATCATCGCCAGCAGGGCAAGCACGATGGCCCCCTGGCTGTTGGGCGGGGTTTCGAACACCCGGGTGCCGCGATAGCTGCCCGCTGCCGGGGCGACATAGTTGCCGGTATGGCCGGTGAAATCCTCCGCCTCGTGCGGGCCGCCCAGCGCCTTCAGGGTGGCGAGCATGTCGTCCGCCACCCAGCCGTCATAGAAGCCCCGGGCGCCGTCCTTCGCAATCGCCGACAGCGTGCGGCACATCTGGGTCTGCGGCATGCGGGTGCCGGCCGCCGGGGCACGGGTTCCGGCCAGGAAACTCTGGGCGGTGATCTCGTTGGACTGCAGCAGCGGCAGATGGCGGGTCCAGTCGGCGGCGACCCGGGGGGCGACCGGGGCGCCGGCGCGCGCCAGATCGATTGCCGGCGCCAGGATCCGGTCCAGGCCCAGTCGGCCATGATCGATGGACAGCCGGTCCCAGGCCTCCACCGCGCCCGGGATGGTGACGGCCAGCGGATGGGATTGCGGCACGGCGACGGCGCCCTCGTCCAGCAGCCGCAGGACCGCAGGCTCCGCGCCGCGGGCGGCACGCCCGGTGCCGTTATAGCAGAGCGGGGCCGCATCGCCGGCGCGCTGGATCAGCATCCAGCAATCCCCGCCGATGCCGGTCATATGCGGCTCCAGAAGCCCCAGCACCGCCACGGCGGCGATCGCGGCATCGACGGCATTGCCGCCCGCGCGCAGCGTCTCGATCGCGGTCAGGGTCGCGAGCGGGTGCGAGGTCGCGGCCATCGCCTCGTTGGCATAGACGGCGGAGCGGCCGGGGCGCTGGAAGTCACGCATCGGGCGTGGCCCTTTCCGGAAAGATCGTGATGCGGGGTGCATTGTGGCATGAATGTGCGCAATGCGCGAGGCATGCCGCCGACCGGCACCGGGTGCATGGCCGCCAACCGTCCTCTGCGGGTTGTGCAATGCGGCAGAATGCCCCATCTTCAGGGCCGACACCGCCCGCTCGCCCTTCGCCGGCCGTCCTCTGGCCGGCCGCCCTCCAACCGTCGACGAATGTCCGCACCCGTGCCCGACGCCGCCCAAGATCCTGCACGCGCCTATGCCGCCCTGGTGGCTGCGGGGCGCATTGCCGCCGATCCCGCCCAGGCCGCGGCGGCCGACCGGTTGAGCGCATTGATCCGGCGCATGCGCGAGGACAGGGGGACGCCACCCCCGGCACCGGCCCCGAAACGCGGCCTGCTGGGCCGGCTGTTCGGTGGCGGCGCGCCCGAAGAGGGCCCGCCGCCGATGCCGCCCGGGCCGCGCGGGCTCTATCTCTGGGGCGGGGTCGGTCGCGGCAAGTCGATGCTGATGGACATGGCCTTCAGGGCGGCCCCGGTGGCCCCGAAGCGCCGGGTCCACTTCCACGCCTTCATGCTCGACATCCATGCCCGTCTGCACGCCTGGCGGACCACGGGCGACCAGAACCGCGAGCCCGACCCCCTGCCGCGCATTGCCGACGCGGTGGCGGCCGAGGCGAAGCTGCTCTGCTTCGACGAGTTCCAGGTCCGCGACGTCGCCGATGCGATGATCCTGGGCCGGCTGTTCACCCATGTGCTGGCCCGCGGCGTCTATGTGATCGCGACCTCCAACCGCCCGCCCGAGGATCTCTACCTCGACGGGCTGCAGCGCGACCGCTTCATCCCCTTCATCCGTCTGGTCCGTGACACGCTCGAGGTGATGGAGCTCGACTCCGCCCGCGACTATCGTCTGGATCGACTGACGCTGATGCCGGTCTATCATGTGCCGGCCGATGCCGCGGCGCGCGCGGCGCTCGATGCAGCCTTCCGGGATCTGTCGGGCGGCGCGCCGGCCTCGGCCGAGGTGCTGGACGTGTCGGGGCGGCGGATCGAGGTGCCGAAGGCGGCCGGGGGCGTTGCGCGTTTCGGCTTCGACGACCTGTGCAGCCGGCCGCTCGGGGCCGCGGACTATATCGAGATCGCCCGTCACCATCACACGGTCATCATCGACGGCATTCCGGCGATGGGGCCGGACAGCCGGGATCGTGCCGCGCGGTTCGTGACCCTGATCGACGAGCTGTACGAACACCGGGTGAAGCTGGTCTGTTCGGCGGCGGCCCTGCCCGATGATCTGTACCCGGCCGGTGACGGATCCTTCGAATTCGCCCGGACCGCATCGCGGCTCGCCGAGATGCAGAGCAAAGAGTATCTGGCCCTGCCGCATCTGGTCTGATGCGGCGGCCGAAGCGGGGTGCGCCCCCTTGCTTCGGCGCGCGAAAGAGAGTAGTTACGGCGCGAGATTTTCCGAACGGAAACGCCGGGTTCACCGGCTTCTGCTTCGGTAAGATTACAGCTTCGTGCCGCAGGGGTGCCGGCGTTTCAATGCCGGTGGATCTGCGGCGTGAGTGCCGGCCGGCGGATGGCTGCGTCGATCCCGGACATACGGGATCCGTGGCCCTGGCGGGCGGTACACGGAGGGACGGATTTCACATCCGCACAGACGGGCGCATGAATGCCCTTCTGTGCGTCGGCGGCGCGACCGGCGCGCGTGACCGTACCCCCCGCTCCTCGCGGACGGGCGGCCCGGCCCGCTCCCGGCCGACGCCAGACGCTGGAAAGTCGCGAGGAAACCCGATGGCACGCAACAAGATCGCACTGGTGGGCGCCGGCAATATCGGCGGCACCCTGGCCCATCTGGCCGGGCTCAAGGAGCTCGGCGACGTCGTTCTCTTCGACGTCGTCGAGGGCATGCCGCAGGGCAAGGCGCTGGACATCGCCGAGTCGTCCCCCGTCGACAGCTTCGACAGCCGTCTGACCGGTGCGAACGACTATTCGGCCCTGGCCGGTGCCGACGTCGTCATCGTCACCGCCGGCATCGCCCGCAAGCCGGGCATGAGCCGCGACGACCTGCTGGCGATCAACGCCAAGATCGTCGGCCAGGTGGCCGACGGCATCAAGACCCATTGCCCCGATGCCTTCGTGATCGTGATCACGAACCCGCTCGACGTGATGGTCGGCCTGATGCAGAAGTTCTCCGGCCTGAAGCCCGAGAAGGTCGTCGGCATGGCCGGCGTGCTCGACAGCGCCCGCTTCCGCTACTTCATCGCCGAGGCGCTGAACGTGTCGGTCGAGGATGTGACCGCCTTCGTGCTGGGCGGCCATGGCGACACCATGGTGCCGCTGGCCCGCTACTCCACCGTTGCCGGCATCCCGCTGACCGACCTGGTCAAGATGGGCTGGCTGACCCAGGAGAAGCTCGACCAGATCATCCAGCGCACCCGTGACGGCGGCGCCGAGATCGTCTCGCTGCTCAAGACCGGCTCGGCCTTCTATGCGCCGGCCGCCTCGGCCATCCAGATGGCCGAAGCCTATCTCAAGGACAAGAAGCGGGTTCTGCCCTGCGCCGCGAAGCTGTCGGGCCAGTATGGCGTGGACGGCCTCTATGTCGGCGTGCCGGTCGTGATCGGCGAGGGCGGTGTCGAGCGGATCGTCGAGATCGAGCTGAACGAGGAAGAGAAGGCTGCCTTCCTGCACTCGGTCGATGCGGTGAAGAAGCTGAACGAGGCGCTGTCGGTCTGATCGGCACCGCGCGCGAAGCCCTGTTGCAGCCTTGCCGAGACGGTCTCGGAAAAGGTCCGCAAGCGGGCTTCAAGCGCTTGATTTCGCGGGGGACGGCGGTTGCGCACCGGGAGACGGGTGCTATAACTGCAGGCGCCGGCACCTCCGCGGCTGATCGAGCGGTCTAGGGAAGAGGCTCAATGAACATCCACGAATACCAAGCGAAGGCGCTCCTCGCGAAGTACGGCGTCGCGGTGCCCCGCGGCGGCGTCGCCTACACGCCGGAAGAGGCGGTCGAGGTCGCCAAGAGCCTGGGTGGCCCGGTCTGGGTCGTGAAGGCCCAGATCCACGCCGGCGGCCGCGGCAAGGCCGGCGGCGTCAAGGTCGTGAAGTCGCTCGACGACGTCGCTGCGACCGCGAAGAACATGCTCGGCATGACCCTGGTCACGCACCAGACCGGTCCCGAGGGCAAGGAAGTCAAGCGGGTCTACATCGAGGAAGGCTGCGACATCCGTCGTGAGCTGTATCTCGGCGTCGTCATCGACCGCGAGACCTCGTCGGTGACCTTCATGGCCTCGACCGAAGGCGGCATGGAGATCGAAGAGGTCGCGAAAGAGACCCCTGAGAAGATCATCAAGGTGCCGGTCGACGTCATCACCGGCATGCAGCCCTTCCACGCCCGCAAGATCGCCTACGGCCTCGGCCTCGAAGGCAAGCAGGTGTCGGTTGCGACCAAGTTCATGCTCGCCATGTACCAGGCCGTGATCGGGACCGATGCGAGCATCGTCGAAATCAACCCGCTGGTCGTGACCGGCGCGGGCGACGTCATCGCGCTCGACGCGAAGATGAATTTCGACGACAACGCCCTGTTCCGTCACAAGGACATCGAGGACCTGCGCGACGAGAGCGAGGAGGATCCCTCCGAGCTGGAAGCTTCGCGTCACGCCCTCAACTACATCAAGCTCGACGGCAACATCGGCTGCATGGTCAACGGCGCGGGTCTCGCGATGGCGACCATGGACATCATCAAGCTGTATGGCGGCGAGCCGGCGAACTTCCTGGACGTCGGTGGCGGTGCGACCCGCGAGCGCGTGACCACGGCCTTCAAGCTGATTCTCTCGGACCCCAATGTCGAGGGGATTCTCGTTAACATCTTTGGCGGTATCATGCGTTGCGACGTGATCGCCGAGGGTGTCGTGGCTGCGGCCCGCGAGATCAGCCTCCAGGTTCCGCTGGTGGTGCGTCTCGAGGGCACGAACGTCGAGAAGGGCAAGGCGATCCTGGCCAATTCCGGCCTGCCGATCATGTCCGCCGACGATCTGGCCGACGCTGCCGAGAAGATCGTGAAAGCCGTGAAGGAGGCCGCCTGACCATGGCCGTGCTCGTCAACGCCCAGACCAAGGTGATCTGCCAGGGCTTCACCGGCCAGCAGGGCACCTTCCATTCCGAGCAGGCCATCGCCTACGGCACCCGCATGGTCGGTGGCGTGACGCCCGGTAAGGGCGGCACCACCCATCTCGACCTGCCCGTGTTCGACACCGTGGCCGACGCGGTGGAGAAGACCGGCGCCGATGCCTCCGTGATCTACGTTCCGCCGCCGTATGCGGCCGACGCGATCCTGGAAGCCGTCGATGCCGAAGTGCAGCTGGTGGTCTGCATCACCGAGGGCATCCCGGTGCTGGACATGGTGCGTGTCAAGCGGGCGCTGGAGCGCTCCAGGACCCGCCTGATCGGCCCCAACTGCCCCGGCGTCATCACCCCCGGTGAGTGCAAGATCGGCATCATGCCCGGTCACATCCACCAGCGGGGCAAGATCGGCATCGTCTCCCGTTCGGGCACGCTGACCTATGAAGCCGTCGCGCAGACCACTGCCGCCGGCCTCGGCCAGTCGACCTGCATCGGCATCGGCGGCGATCCGATCAACGGCACCAACTTCATCGACGCGCTGGACCTGTTCCTGAAGGACCCCGAGACCGAGGCGATCATCATGATCGGCGAGATCGGTGGTTCGGCGGAAGAGGACGCCGCCGAGTTCCTGAAGCAGTCCAAGGTGAAGAAGCCGACCGTCGGCTTCATCGCCGGGCGTACCGCGCCTCCGGGCCGTCGCATGGGCCATGCCGGCGCCATCATCAGTGGTGGCAAGGGCGGCGCCGACGACAAGCTCGAGGCGATGCGGTCCGCCGGTATCGTCATCGCCGAATCGCCCGCGGCTCTCGGTAGCACCATGGTCCAGGTGCTCCGAGGCTGACGGATCCACGAACCAGACCCAAACCTGGAGAGGGCGCCGCGTAAGCGGCGCTCCCATTGCTCAAGATGGCTGCGCAAAGCGAGCAACTTTCGTTCCTGTTCGGGAGCAACGGCGCCTTTATCGCCGATCTCTACGCGCGTTTCGTCCAGAACCCCATGTCGGTCGATGAGAGCTGGCAGGGGTTCTTCGCCGATCTGGGCGACGAAGCCGCGTCGGTGCTGGCCGAAGTCCGCGGTGCCCCCTGGGCGCCCGGCATCGTGCCCGGCACTGCGACCAACGGTCATGCCGACACCCTGGCCTTCAAGGCCGACGGCGCGACCGGGCTGCGGGTCGGCCCGGTCAACGGCAAGACCGGCGAGCTTCCGACGGAACGTTCCGCAACGGTGGACAGCATTCGCCTGCTGATGCTGATCCGCGCCTATCGCGTGCGCGGCCATCTGGTGGCCAATCTGGATCCGCTCGGGCTTGAAACCCCGTCGGGCCATCCCGAGCTGGATCCGGCTTCCTACGGTTTCACCGAGGACGACCTCGACCGCACTTTCTATGTCGACGGCGTGCTCGGCCTTGAGAACGCGACCCTCCGCGAGATCCTGCACAAGCTGCAGTCGACCTATTGCGGCAAGGTCGGCGTCGAATTCATGCACATCCAGTCGCCCGAGCAGAAGGCCTGGCTGCAGTCGCGCATCGAAGCCGACCGCCCCGAGCAGGCCTTCGATGCCGAGACCCGCAAGCGGATCTTCGGCCAGGTGGTGATTGCGGAAGGCTTCGAGCGCTTCCTGAACATCAAGTACACCGGCACCAAGCGCTTCTCGCTGGAAGGCGGCGAGGCCCTGGTTCCGGCGCTCGAGGCGATCCTCGAGAGTTCGTCGGATCTGGGCTGCGAAGAAGTCGTGCTGGGCATGCCGCATCGCGGCCGCCTGAACGTGTTGACCGCGGTGATGGGCAAGTCCTTCACGGCGGTGTTCAACGAGTTCAACGGCGGCTCGGCGACCCCTGAGGACGTCCAGGGTTCGGGCGACGTGAAGTACCATCTGGGCACGTCGACCGACCGCACGCTCGCCAACGGCAAGACGGTGCATCTGTCGCTGACCGCCAACCCCTCGCATCTCGAGGCGGTGAACCCGGTGGTCGTCGGCAAGACCCGGGCGAAGCAGGGCCAGCGCGGCGACACCGACCGGGTGAAGGTGCTGAGCATCCTGCTGCATGGCGACGCGGCCTTTGCCGGCCAGGGCGTCGTGGCCGAATGCTTCGCGCTGTCGGAGCTGAAGGGCTACCGCACCGGCGGCACGGTCCACGTGATCGTGAACAACCAGATCGGTTTCACCACCAGCCCGAAATACTCGCGCTCCTCGCCCTATCCGTCGGATGTGGCGAAGATGGTCGATGCGCCGGTCTTCCATGTGAATGGCGACGATCCGGAGGCGGTGGTCTGGGTGGCGCGTCTGGCGGCTGAGTTCCGTCAGATCTTCCACAAGGACGTCGTTCTCGACATCTTCTGCTATCGCCGCCACGGCCATAACGAGGCCGACGAGCCCTCGTTCACCCAGCCGCTGATGTACCGCAAGATCGCGCAGCACCCCACCCTGCTGCAGATCTATGGCGACCGGATGGTGAATGACGGCGTCATGACCCGCGACGAGGTCGATGGCGCGCTCAAGAGTTTCCATCAGCGCCTCGAGCAGGATCTGGAGCAGTCCAGGACCTACAAGCCGAACAAGGCCGACTGGTTCGAGGGCGTGTGGAAGGGCTATGAGCGGGCGCCGAACGACGACCGCCGCGGCTCTACCGCCGTGTCGCTGGAGCGTCTGCGCGAGATCGGCTTCAAGCTGACCGACGTGCCCGAGGGCGTGAACGTCCACCGCAAGATCCAGCGTCAGCTGGGCCAGAAGCGCGAAGCGATCGCGAACGGCGAGGGGCTGGACTGGGCGCTCGGCGAGGCGCTGGCCTTCGGCACCCTGCTGACCGAGGGCTACCCCGTTCGCCTGTCGGGCCAGGATGTCGGCCGCGGCACCTTCTCGCACCGCCATTCGGTCCTGGTCGACCAGAAGACCGAAGAGCGCTATGTGCCGCTGAACAACCTCGGTGCCTCGGTGGGCTACGAGGTGGTGGACAGCCTGCTGTCGGAATATGCGGTGCTGGGCTTCGAATACGGCTATTCGCTGGCCGAGCCCAATGCGCTGGTGGTCTGGGAAGCCCAGTTCGGCGACTTCGTCAACGGTGCGCAGGTGATGATCGACCAGTTCATCAGCTCGGCCGAATCGAAGTGGCTGCGCATGTCGGGCCTGGTGATGCTGCTGCCCCATGGCTATGAAGGCCAGGGTCCTGAGCATTCCTCGGCGCGGCCCGAGCGGTTCCTGCAGCTCTATGGCGAGGACAACATCCAGGTCGCCAACTGCACGACGCCGTCGAACTACTTCCACATCCTGCGCCGGCAGATCCACCGCAAGTTCCGCAAGCCGCTGATCATGATGACGCCGAAGTCGCTTCTGCGTCACAAGCTGGCGGTGTCGAAACTGTCGGATATGGGCCCGGGCTCCAGCTTCCATCGGGTGCTGGGCGAAGTGGATCAGCTGCGCCATGCCGACAAGATCCGTCGGGTGCTGCTCTGCACCGGCAAGGTCTATTACGACCTGCTGGAAGAGCGCCGTGCCCGCGGCATCGAGGATGTCGCCATCATCCGCGTCGAGCAGCTGGCGCCGTTCCCGGCGACCTCGATCGCGGAAGAGCTGCGGCGCTATCCGAATGCCGAGGTGCTCTGGGTGCAGGAAGAGCCGAAGAACCAGGGCTACTGGTTCTTCATGAGCCCGCGCCTGGACGACCTGATCGACAGCATGGGGGCTTCCGGCAAGCGCGTGCGCTATGCCGGCCGGCCCGAGGCGGCGGCACCTGCCACCGGCTCGCACCACAAGCATGTCGCAGAACAAAAGGCGCTGATCGACGACGCACTGGCGGGCTGATCGCCGGGAACATGGGCCGCATGCGTCGCATGCGGCCCTTCTCGTGCGTTAATGCCTTGTCATCCGTGCGCGGATACGCCACCTAAGCCACGTGTTGTAGCTTCCCGGCCGTCGATGCCGGGACATGAACGAAATCGGGATCGTGATGAGCGTCGAGATCAAAGTTCCGAGCCTGGGCGAATCGGTTACCGAGGCCACCATCGGCCAGTGGTTCAAGAAGGTCGGTGACCGTGTCGAGGCCGATGAGCCGCTGGTGGAGCTGGAGACCGACAAGGTCACCCTCGAAGTCAATGCCCCCGCATCGGGCGTGCTGACCGATATCCTGGCCGAGGAAGGTGCCGACGTCGAAGTCGGTGCGCTGCTGGGGGTGATCGGCGAGGGCCAGGGTGCCGCTGCCGCGAAGCCCGCCGAGGCGCCGAAGAAGGCCGAGGCCCCCAAGCCTGCACCGGCTGCCGCCCCCGCCGCCGAAAAGATCCTGTCGCCCGCGGCCCGCAAGGCGGCCGGCGATGCCGGTATCGATGCCGGTTCGGTCGAGGGCACCGGCCGTGACGGCCGGGTCATGAAGGACGATGTGCAGCGCGCCGCTGCGGCCCAGCCTGCCGCCCCGGTCCAGTCTGCCGCTCCGGCCCGGCCCGCTGCCGCCCCGGCGGCCAAGGCCGCCCAGCCGGCCGGCGAGCGCGAGACCCGCGTGCGCATGACCAAGCTGCGCCGCCGCATCGCCGAGCGCCTGAAGGATGCCCAGAACACCGCCGCGATCCTGACCACCTATAACGAGGTGGACATGTCGCAGGTGATGGCGCTGCGCAACCGCTATAAGGACGGCTTCGAGAAGAAGCACGGCGTGAAGCTGGGCTTCATGTCGTTCTTCGTGAAGGCCGCGATCGCGGGCCTGAAGGAGTATCCGGCGGTCAACGCCCAGATCGACGGCGACGAGCTGATCTACAAGAACCACTACGACATCGGCGTTGCCGTCGGCACCGAGCAGGGCCTGGTGGTTCCGGTGGTGCGCGATGCCGACCAGCTGTCCTTCGCCGGCGTCGAGGCGACCATCAACGCGCTCGGCGTGAAGGCCCGCGACGGCAAGCTCACGATGGAAGAGCTGACCGGCGGCACCTTCACCATCTCGAACGGTGGGGTGTACGGCTCGCTGATGTCGTCGCCGATCCTGAACCCGCCGCAGTCGGGCATCCTGGGCATGCACAAGATCCAGGAGCGTCCGATGGCCGAGAAGGGGCAGGTCGTGATCCGTCCGATGATGTATCTGGCGCTGTCCTACGACCACCGCATCATCGACGGCAAGGAAGCGGTGAGCTTCCTGGTGCGCGTCAAGGAATGCATCGAGAACCCGGAGCGGCTGCTGTTCGATCTCTGATCGACGCGCAGATCCCTCCCGCGCCCGCCGCCTTCATCCGGCGGCGGGCGTTCCGACTTCTTGAGGATGCATGAGATGAGCGATACCCAATCCTTCGACGTCGTCATCATCGGCGGCGGCCCCGGCGGTTACATTGCGGCGATCCGCGCGGCCCAGCTGGGGCTCAAGACCGCCTGCGTCGAGAAGCGCGGCGCGCTGGGCGGCACCTGCCTGAATGTCGGCTGCATTCCGTCGAAGGCGCTGCTGCAGTCGTCGGAGCTTTATGCCGAGACGAAGCATGGGCTGGACGAGCATGGCGTGAAGCTGTCGGGTGTCGAACTCGACCTCGCCGCGATGATGACCCGCAAGGGCAAGGTCGTCTCCCAGCTGACCGGCGGTATCGAAGGCCTGTTCAAGAAGAACAAGGTCACCTATTTCAAGGGCGCCGGCCGTTTCGTCGACGCGACCACCATCGAGGTGGCGCTGAACGACGGCGGCACCGAGACGATCAAGGCCCGCGAGACGATCATCGCCACCGGGTCGACCCATGTCGACCTGCCGGGCGTCGAGATCGACGAGAAGCGGATCGTGAGTTCGACCGGCGCGCTCGAGTTCGAGAAAGTGCCGGGCCGTCTGGTCGTGATCGGCGGCGGCGTCATCGGCCTGGAACTCGGCTCGGTCTGGAGCCGCCTCGGCTCGGCGGTGACCGTCGTCGAGTTCATGGACCGGATCACGCCCGAGATGGATGGCGAGGTCTCCAAGCAGTTCCAGCGCATCCTGGGCCGCCAGGGCCTGAAGTTCCGCCTGTCGACCAAGGTCACCGGCGCCGATACCTCGGGTGAGGCGATCAGGCTGACGGTCGAGCCGGCCAAGGGCGGCGATGCCGAGACCATCGAGGCGGATGCCGTGCTGGTCGCCATCGGCCGCAAGCCCTATACCGAGGGCCTCGGCCTTGAGGCCGTGGGCATCGAGACCGGCCCGCGCGGCCGGATCGAGGTCGACGATCATTTCCGCACCAATGTGCCGAACATCCGCGCCATCGGCGACGTGATCAAGGGCCCCATGCTCGCCCACAAGGCCGAGGAAGAGGGCGTGATCGTGGCCGAGATGATCGCCGGCCAGTCGGGGCATATCGACTACAACCTGATCCCGGGTGTGATCTACACCTGGCCGGAAGTCGCCAGCGTCGGCCGGACCGAGGAACAGCTCAAGGCCGACGGCATCGCCTACAAGCCCGGCAAGTTCCCCTTCTCGGCCAACAGCCGCGCCCGCGCGGTGGGCGAGACCGACGGCTTCGTGAAGATCCTGGCCGATGCCGAGACCGACCGGATTCTGGGCGCCCACATCATCGGCCCCGATGCCGGCACCCTGATCTCCGAGCTGGTGCTCGCCATGGAGTTCAAGGCCAGCGCCGAGGACATCGCCCGCACCAGCCATGCCCATCCGACCCTCGAAGAGGCGGTGAAGGAAGCGGCGCTGGCGGTGGACGGCCGCACGCTCAACATGTAAAGAAAATATCACGTGGCCATATGGTCGCGGGATTATCTTCGCACAAACGCCCGGCAGCGATCTGCGCTGCCGGGCGTTTGTGCGTGGGGGGCCGGCTCCGGCGCGGCGTCAGCGCGCCTTGCGGATTTCCGCGACGATCTGCCGCCTGGCCTCGAGGGACGCATCGGCCAGCGTCTCGACGAAGATGTCGATCACCAGATCGGCGGAGCGGCTGCGGATGGATCGGGCTTCGTTGAAAGCCGCATGCAGGGCGGCGCGGTCCACCTCGGGCTTTTCGATCTCGGTCATGACGGCGATCATCGCCTGGCGGAAAGCCATGTCCTCCGCCGCCATCGCCGGCTGCCGCGCTGCATAAAGAGCCGTCAATCTGGCGCCTTCTGCCGGCGGCAGGCGGTTTGAGATCATCTCCACCAGGCGTGCGGCGCGCGGCGCCATATCCCGGCCGAAGGGGCGGGCAGGCTCGGCGAGGAGCAGATATGCCGCGACCGCGAGGTTGGCCGCGACCGACAGGACAAGGGCCAGCCGCTCTGCACGGGGGCGCCGCAGGCGGTGGATGAGCGGACGGATCACCGGACGGCTCCATCAAGCAGAATAAGATCGCTGTCGAACAGCAGGGTCATCATGGCCGCACCATCCGCCGTGCCGGGCAGGCCGTGCAGGCCGATGGCGAGCAGGATGGCCGCGGCGCCGGCCAGGGCGGCCAGCGGCCAGCCGATACGGCCCGCCCGCCCGGCCCCCTGGCGGGATGTCTTAAGCCGATGCCCCACGGCCGCGATCGCCGCGGCGACCTCCCGGTCGGGGATCTGCGGGGCCGTGTTCAGGAGGGCGGCATCCAGTGCGGCCGCCCTGGCGAGCGGAACCAGCAGATCGGGATGCGCCTCCAGGCAGGCGCGTGCCGCCGCCTGCCGGTCTTCGGGCCAGCGGGAGATATCGGCACCCCAGGCATCGAGCAGCCGGCGGAAGCTGTCTGGGGTCATGATCCGATCTCCTTCCGGCTGGCCCGGGCGTCCGGGTCGATGGGGGTGAGGGCGTGTCGCAACTTGCGGCGCGCCCGTGCAAGCAGGCTCTCGAAGGCATCTTCGCTGATCTCCAGGATCCGGGCGCAGTCGCGGCCGGCAATGCCTTCGTAATGGAACAGCACGATCGCCGCGCGCTGACGCGGGTCCAGCCGGTCGATCCCGGCCTGAAGCCGGGCCTCGCGTTCCGCCCCGATCAGGCGGGTAAGGGCGTCGGGTGCGGTATCGACGACGGCATCGGCGGTCTCCAGCGCCAGCGCGGCCGGTCGCCGTCGCCGGTCGAGGGTGAGGTTCAGCACGATCCGGGCGAACCAGGCCGTGAAGCTGCCGCGTGCCGGATCGAAGCGGCCGGCATGGGTCCAGAGCCGCAGAAAGGCATCCTGCGCGATTTCGTCGGCATCGGCGGGATTGCGGCCGACGCCCCGCGCGATGCCGATGGCACGCCGCATATGGCGCGCCATCAGCAGGGCGAAAGCGGTATGATCCCCCGCTGCCACGCGGCCGATCAGGACATCGTCTTCGGGGTCCTCCATGCCTCACTCGGGTTTGCGGGCGTCCCATTCCGCCTGGGACAGGCTACCGTCGCCATCGGCATCCAGCGACCGGAAGCGGCGGTCGAGCATGTCGGTGCGTCGCCCTTCCGGCAGTTCGGCAAGGCGCTTCGCCGCCCGGCTTTCGCCGGCCGCGATCTGGGCCGACACCATCCTGCCCCATTCCTCGCGGCTGAGCTGTGCATTCCCGTCGGTATCGATCGAGGTGAAGGTCGGCGGTTCGGCTGCGCCGCCATGGCCGGGCAGGCCGGCGGCAAGGGCAAGGCAGGCGGTCAGGAGAAGGCGGCGGTGGTGGCTGGTCATCGGATGTCTCCGCTCTGATGGACAGGCTCACCCCCTCTACGCCCGGGTGCCGGCGTTTCCGTCGCGGGGTCTTCTGATTTCGGAAGAAGCCGGGTATCGTCCTTCGCGGCTGTCCTGCCCTTGCGGCACAGCCGCGCGTGTGGAGACATGGGATCGACGGCATGAGAACCGCCTCCCGGGACCAGACAATCGATGGCCGCCGGCTGCGGGGCGCCTCTCTGCTGCTGCTTGCCCTGATGCTGGCGCCTGCCGCCCTTGCGGACGAGGCGTCGGCCCCCCAGGCTGAAGCGCCCCAGGCCCCGGCTCACCCGGCGGAAGAGATGCAGGCCGTCCCGGATACCGGCACCGATGATCAGGCCGATCCACCGGCTCCGTCCGGGCGGTGGATGCGGATTCCCGTGGCCGATGGCCGCCTGATCTTCCGGGCGGCGCGCTATGGCGTGAACAATGCGCCGGACATCGCGCGTCATCATCAGCGCGCGGATGGCGAGGTCGATGCCGAAGGCGCCTTCTGGGCACCGGCCGACGAGGCAGAACCCATGGCCGGGCTTTACGTCGGGGCGCTTGCGGCCTCGGGCGCGCAGACCCGCTCTCCCCGCTTCGACGATCTTTTCGCCTTCAAGGACGATGAGGGACCGATCCGCCTGGCGGTCGAGCCTCTGGCCGTGATCCCGAGCCGGTTCGGGCCGCTGCCGGTGGAGCGCTTCCGGGTGACGGAGCGGGACTGTATCGGCTTCCTGGCGCCGATGGCGCCGGGCACCTATGGCTACGCAGCCCCGCCCGCCATCGCGGACGACCCGGCCCCACCCTCTGCCCCTGAACCCGCCCTGCCACCGGTGCCGACCGCCGAAGCCGCCCCGGTGCCGATGCCGCCCACGGCGGTGGTCGCGGGTTTCCACTGCCTGGAACCGGGCCGGCGCTATGATGTCGATCTCGCCGCCCTGGCCGTGGGGTCGATCGGCGTCGTGGGCGAGGCGGTGCCGCCCCGCACCCCGCTCGGCCGCCCGGTGGTGGTCGATCTGGCCGTCAGGGCCCTGCCGGGTGCCGGACCGGCCGATGCGGCGGCGCCGGATGGCGACGGGGATGGGGATCCGGCGGCGGATGACGGCCCGCCGCTCGGTCTCTGGCGCGGGGTGGCTTATGTCGACGGCATCGGCCTCGGCATGCGCGCCGGGGCGAAGGGGCAGATGCTGATGCTGTTCGCCGGCCCTGACGCCGAGCGGGATGGCGCGCGTCCCACCATCTGCCGCGGACAGTGGGAGCTGGACTCGATCGCCTACGAGCCGCCGAATATCGGGTCGGAATGGATCGACGATCCGGTGGACCCGATCCCCCTCTCCGGCTACTGGTCGATGCTCTGCGACGGGCTGTTCGGCGATCTGCTCGGCCCTGTCGAGGGGCGGCTGCAGGGGCGCATCCCCGAAAAGCTCCGGGTCGAGGGCACGGCTCCGGAGGGACGCCGGGCGGTGGAGCTGATGCTGCCGGAATTCGCGCCCGGACCCTGATGTCCCGGGTATCGCGAGACGCGATGTGACGGATGTCTCAATAACTTGCCGCGACGCGACGATTACTTTCGCATCGCCGCAGAGACGAGGTGGACAGGCCTTCCGGCCACGGTTAACGTCTCGGAGTAACGGCAGAGTGGCCGGGCGGTGCAGACCGCCGTCCGCCCCCGCACGGCTGTCCCCGAGGCGTCGCCCGGGGCATTTCCACGCCGGCTCCGGGGTCCGTTCGCCGCCGCATCGCATACCGCCAGGAGCCCTGTTGCCGATGACGACTCTCGCCATAGAGCTGGCCCGTGTCGATCTGCTCGCCGATCTGCCGCGCAACAGCCTGGCCGCCGTGGCGGCGCAGGTGCGCACCATGCGTCACGGGGCTGGTGCGGTGGTGCTGGATGCCGATGACGGCAGCAGCAATCGCGACGTCTTTCTGGTGCTGGAAGGCGTGGTGGACGTCATCAACTACGCCCTGACCGGCCGCGAAGTCTCGTTTGCCCGCATCGAGGCCGGCGGCTATTTCGGCGAGCTGTCGGCGATCGACGGCCTGCCGCGCTCGGCGCGGGTGGTCGCGGCCACCGATTGCCGGCTTGCCGCACTCTCTCCCCAGCTCTTCGACCGGCTGGTGACCGAAGAGCCGACGGTCGCGCGCAAGGTGATGTTGCGTCTGGCCCGGATCATCCGCGCCTGCGACGAACGGATCATGGATCTGAGCACGCTGCGTGCGGTCGAGCGGGTGGCGGTGGAGATCCTGCGTCTGGCCAGGCCTTCGGACGGCAATGCCGGCGCCCCGGGCCGCTGGGTGGTGGACCGTCTTCCGGCCCAGCGCGACATTGCGGCGCGGGTCGGCACGGCGCGCGAGACGGTGGCCCGCGTGCTTTCTCAGCTTCAGGAGGATGGGGTGGTGGAACGCCGCGGCCGCATGCTGGTGGTGCCGGATCGCATGCGCCTGCTGCGGGTGGCGGCCGGCGACCGCCCCGAAGCGCTGCTCGCCCGCTGATACCCCCCCGCAGACACACGCCCATGCGCCGCTTCGCCCTCGTCGCCCTTGCCGCCCTCGCCGTTTTTGCCCTGGCCCTGACCGCCTGGTCGGGTGGGGGTATGGCGGTATCGCCTGCGGCAGAGGCGATACCGGCGATGGCGGTCATGGCCGCCGGCCCCTGCCCCGACCATCATGGCGGGGCGCCCGATCGCCAGCATCGCGCCTGCATGGCCGCCTGCGCGATGCTGTGTGCGCCGGCAGCCCTGCCGGCCCTGCAGATCCCGGTCGGCTTCGGCCATGCCGGCCGGCCATCGCTTCCGGCCATCTTCCTGCCCGACGGCCGCAACCCGGCCGGTCCGTTCCGTCCGCCGATCGTCTGAAGGCGCCCCGCCCCGGGGCCTCTCTTCAGATATCGGATCTCCGGACGGAAAGGGATTTTCCATGTCCATGAACATCACCCGCCGCCGCCTGCTCGGTGCGGCGGGCGCCGCTGCGGCCCTGGCTGCGGCCGGACGCGTCCTGCTGCCGTCGGCCTATGCCGATGCGCCGCGTCACCGGCTTTCGGCCACAAGCCGGGTCATCGACATCCGCGGCCGCGCCGCCACGGTCTGGGGGCTCCGCCGTCCCGACGGCGGCAACGGGCTGGAACTGATGCCCGGCGAGCGGTTTCACCTCGCCCTCCACAACCGGATGGACGAGCCGACCATCATCCACTGGCACGGCCTGACCCCGCCGCCGGATCAGGATGGCGTGACCGATACCGGCTATGCCGGGCTGATTCCGCCCGACGGGCAGGCGGCCTATGATTTCGCGGCCCGGCCCGGAACCCATTGGATGCATTCCCATGCCGGCCTTCAGGAACAGCTTCTGCTGGCGGCGCCCCTGATCGTGCGCAGTGCCGCCGACCTCGCCGCCGACCGGCAGGAGGTGGTGGTCATGCTCCACGACTTCAGCTTCCGGACGCCGGACGAGATCCTGGCCGGCCTGACCGGCATGGCGGCGGCGGGTCATGGAGGCATGAACCACGGCACGATGACCCACGGTGCCATGAACCACGGGACTATGGGCCAGGCTGCGGCGGGCCCCGATCTCAACGATGTCGACTACGATGCCTTCCTGGCCGAGGACCGCACGCTCGACGATCCGCTGGTGGTGCGGACCGAGCGGCGCGGGCGGGTCCGGCTCAGGGTGATCAATGCGGCGACGGCCACCGCCTTCCGGCTCGATCTGGGCGGCCATCCCGTCCGCGTGGCGGCGGTGGACGGCAACGAGGTGCCGGCGCAGGAGGTCGCGGATGTCCCGCTTGCCCAGGGGCAGCGGGTCGATCTGCTGGTCGACATGCCGGCCGAAGGCGGGGTGGTGCCGCTGCTGGCGACGCGTGAGGGCGATACCATCCGCACCGGCATTCTGCTCGCCACGCCGGGGGCGGCGGTCGCCAGACTATCCGACCGGGCGGCACGACCGGCCGCACCGGTCGATGCGACGCTGGACCGGATCCTGATGCCCGCCGATGCCGCGGTGGTCCGGCCTGCACGGCAGGTGGAGATGGTGCTGGATGGCGGGATGATGCCCTATCGCTGGACCATCGACGGCCGGAGCTGGGCCGATCGCCGGCCGGTGCAGGTCCGGCCCGGCGAGGTGCTGGCGGTGACCATGGTCAACCGCTCGGCCATGGCGCATCCCATGCACCTTCACGGCCATCATTTCCGGGTGACGGCGATCGATGGCCGGCCGGTGGGCGGTATCCTGCGCGACACGGTGCAGGTGGTGCCGGGCAGTGCGATCACCATTGCGGTCACCGCCGACAATCCCGGCCGCTGGCTGTTCCACTGTCACAGCCTCTACCACATGGCCACCGGCATGATGACCGAACTGGTCTATGTCTGAGGGGGGCGGTCCGTGCCGTCCGTTTCGTCCTCGCCGCTGCGCAGCCGTGCCCGGGGGTGCGCGGCGGCATAGGCGGCGATCATCCGTTCGGTCGCAACCGCCGTGTAGCGCTGGGTGGTCGCCAGGCTCTCATGGCCCAGCAGATCCTGGATGATCCGAAGATCGGCGCCGCCATCCAGAAGATGGGTGGCGAAGGCGTGGCGCAGCGCATGGGGGGTGGCGGTCGCATCCAGCCCCAGCGCGCGCCGCGCCGCCGCCATGTGCCGTTCCGCCACCGCCCGGTCCAGCCGGCCGCCGCGCACGCCGGTGAAGACCGGCCGGTCGGGGGTCTGCGGATGCGGGCAGGCGGCACGATAGGCCTCGACCGCGCCGACCACCGCCGGGATCAGCGGCACCCGGCGCTGCTTGCCGCCCTTGCCGCGCACCACCAGGGCCGGCTGGCTGCTGCCCGGCGCCGGCCAGTCGCGCCCGTCCAGCGACAGCGCCTCGCCGATGCGCAGCCCCGCCCCCCAGAGCAGGGCGAAGAGGGCGCGTTCGCGCAGCGCCACCCAGTCGCGGCCGGTTTCGGCGCCGATATCGGCGGCTGCGGCGATCAGCCGGCGGGCATCTGCCGCCGCCACGGGGCGAGGTGCGGGGCGGACGTGTTTCGGCGCCGAAAGACCGGCGAGCCCCGGCGCCGGCAGGCCGTGCACCCGATCGAGCCGTCGATAGAACCCGCGCACCACTGCCAGCGCCCGGGCGGTGGAGGCGGGTTTCAGGCCGTCGGCGCGCCGCCGGGCCATCCAGGCGCGAAACCCCTGGATGTCGATGGCGGCCAGTGCGGAAAGATCACCGATCCCACCGGCCCAGTCGGTGATGAAGCGCAGAAACTGCGTCAGATCGCGGTCATAGGCGGCGACCGTATTGGCCGAGGCGCGCCGTTCGGCCACCAGCCAGCGCCGCCAGTCTTCGACCGCCGCCGCGATATCCGCCGGCAGGGGCGCGGCCGGATCCTGCGTCAGGCGCTGGGCCACGACCGGGCCAGGCAGCGGGCGGCCACGGCTGCCAGGAAATCGAGCAGATCGCTCGCCTGACCGTCATGCCAGGTGGCTTCGCGGCCATTGCCCAGCACCATCACCATCGGCGGCATGTCGGCGCGGGTCTCCAGGCGGACCACGGCGTCGGACCGGACGGTATCGTTCTCGGTCCAGAGCGGTGCCCGGGCATCGGCCTCGATCCGGCCGCGCAGCCGAAGCGGCCGGCCGGCGCCCAGCAGGCGATCGATCGTGCCGGGGGGAAGGGCGGTGACACCCGCCGGCATCCGGCTGGCATCACCTTCGGCCGCAACCAGCGCGCATTCGATGCCCAGCGCCTGGGGGACGGCCTGGACCAGCCGGTCGACCACGGCATCGACGGTCTGCGCCTCGACCAGGGCCAGGACCGACTGGCGGACCCGCTGGTCGATCTCGGCATTGGCTTGAACCGTGCCGATCAGGCGCTTCTGGTTGCTGCGCATGTCGTCCACCGTCCGTGCCAGCCGGTCGATCTGGAAGCGCTGCATGTCGACGACGCCGTCGCCGTGGCGACGGCCCGGCAGAACCAGGGCTTCCAGGGCTTCGGGGTGACGCTGGAAGAAATCCGGGTGGCGGGCGAGATGCGCCAGCACGTCGGCGTCCTGGATCGGGCGGCCGGCGGCGGGGGCGGCGGTGTCGGAGCTGCTGGTCATCTTGGCGGGTCGGTCTGCCTCGGGGTGGCGGGAAGGGGTTTGCCCTTCAATATGGAACGGCGCGGCTGCGGGGTCGACCCTCAGGGTCATCGCCGCAGGCCGCGCCGCTCGGCATCGGATGATGCGCCGGGTTCAGATGGCCGTGGTTCAAAGAACCGTCTGGCCGGTCTTCTCCCAGTCGGCCATGAACGCGGCCAGGCCCTTGTCGGTCAGCGGATGCTGGTACATCTGGCGCAGGACCGAGGGCGGCACGGTCACGACATCCGCCCCGATGCGGCCGGCTTCGACCACATGCAGCGGATTGCGCACCGAGGCGACCAGCACCTCGGTCTGGAAGGTCGGATAGTTGGCGTAGATCTCGACGATCTGCTCGATCAGCTCCATACCGCGCGCGCCGATATCGTCATAGCGGCCGACGAAGGGGGAGATGAAGCGGGCCCCGGCCTTGGCGGCCAGGATCGCCTGGGCGGGCGAGAAGCACAGCGTGACGTTGACCGGGGTGCCCTCGTCCGAGAGCGCCTTGCAGGTCTTCAGCCCGTCGATGGTCAGCGGCACCTTGATGGTGACGTTGGGGGCGATGCGGGCCAGATACCGGCCCTCGGCCAGCATCTTCTCGTGATCGAGGGCGGTGACTTCGGCCGAGACGGGGCCGGCGACCACGGCGCAGATCTCTTCGATCACTTCGACGAACTTGCGGCCGCTCTTGGCGATCAGCGTCGGGTTGGTGGTGACGCCGTCGACCAGGCCGGTGGCGGCGAGATCGCGGATTTCGGCAACGTCGGCGGTATCGACGAAGAACTTCATGATGCGGGCCTCTGGAAACCAGGGTATCGGCGGTCGGGTGACGGGCCGATGGAAGTGACGGACCGCCCTGACCGGGCGAAGACAGGGGAAGCCGGCGTTCGGGCGGACACTTCCGTGGCGGTCGGGGATGCCTGAAAACCCGGTCCGGGTCTTCCGGCAAGGGATGGTGGGTCCGCCGGTTTGGCGCGGAGTTTAACGAAAGCCTTGCGCCGCCGCCAGTTGCATGATGCCATCCGCCCGACCCGTCCGCACCCGACTGCTGCTTATGCGATGACCGCCCCGGATACAAGTCCGAACCCGTCCGCCGGGTTGTTTCCCGACCATGCCCCTGCCGATGCGTCTCGCGTGGCCGTTCTGCCGCTGCAGACGATGGGCGGCCCGGCGGGGCGCCGGCTGGATCGGCTGGACTATCTTGTCCCGCCCGGTATGACGCTCGCCCCCGGCGATGTGGTGCAGGTGCCGTTGGGGCCGCGCACGATCACCGGTGTGGTCTGGGGGCCCGGCGAAGGCGACCTTGCGGCCGGGCGGCTGAAGCCGGTGACGGCGCGGCGCGACTGTCCGCCGGTGCCCGAGGCGCTGCGCCGGCTGGTGGATGCGGTTGCGGCCTATACCGTCTCGCCGCCCGCGGCCGTGCTGCGCATGGTGCTGCCGGTCGACGACGCGCTGGATCCGCCGCGGCCCGAGACCGGGCTGGTGGCGACCGGTGCCGCGCCCGCGGGCCGGCTGACGCCCCAGCGGCGGGCGGTGCTGGAGACGCTGGAGCGCGTGATGGCGGAAGAGGGCGGCAGCCCGCCGACGGTGGCGGCGCTCGCCGCCGCGGCAGGCGTGTCCGATGGTGTGGTCCGCGGGCTGATCGACGGCGGGGCGCTGGTGCCGGTCGACCGGCCGGTGCCGCCGGCCTTCGATCTGCCGGACCCCGACCGGCCGGGCCCCGCATTCGGCCCCGACCAGGCCGCGGCCGCCGCGGCCCTGGTCGCGGCGGTGGGGGCGGGGTTCGCGGTCGAAGTGCTGGACGGGGTCACCGGCTCCGGCAAGACCGAGGTCTATTTCGAGGCGATCGCCGCCGCCCTCCGCCAGGGACGCCAGGCCCTGGTTCTGGTGCCCGAAATCGCGCTGACCAGCCAGTGGCTGGAACGCTTTCGCGGTCGCTTCGGTGCGCCGCCGGTGGTGTGGCATTCCAATCTGGGACAGGCCCATCGCCGCCGCGCCTGGCGGGCGGTGGCCGAGGGGACCGCTCCGGTGGTGGTGGGGGCGCGTTCGGCGCTGTTCCTGCCGTTTCCGGCGCTGGGCGTGATCGTGGTCGACGAGGAACACGATGCCGCCTTCAAGCAGGAGGACGGCGTCGTCTATCACGCCCGCGACATGGCGGTGATGCGCGGCGCGCTGGAAGGCGTGCCGGTGGTTCTGGCCTCGGCGACGCCGGCCCTGGAAACACTCGCCAATGTCGAGCGCGGCCGCTATCGCCGCCGCCGCCTGGCGGCGCGCCACGGCGCCGCCGTACTGCCGGCGGTGGAGGCGATCGACATGCGTGCCGAGCGCCTGCCCGCCACCCGCTTCGTTTCGGAGCCGCTGAAAGACGCCATGCTTGCCGCGAAGGAACGCGGCGAGCAGTCGATGCTGTTCATCAATCGTCGGGGCTATGCGCCGCTCACTTTGTGCCGGGCCTGCGGGCACCGGATGCGCTGCCCGTCCTGCGAGGCCTGGCTGGTCGAGCATCGCTTCCGTGCCGGCGGCCCGCGCCTGGTCTGCCATCATTGCGGCCACGAGGAGCCCGAACCCGACACCTGCCCCGCCTGCGGGGCCGAACATAAATTCGCCCCCTGCGGGCCGGGCGTGGAGCGTCTGGCCGAAGAGGTCGGCAGCCTGATGCCCGAACTGCGGGTGGCGGTGATGACCAGCGACACGATCGCCAGCCCGGTCGAGGCCGCCGATCTGATCGCGCGTATGGAGGCGGGCGAGATCGACGTGCTGATCGGCACCCAGATGATGGCCAAGGGCTATCATTTTCCCCGGCTGACGGTGGTGGGGGTGGTGGATGCCGATCTGGGGCTTGCCGGCGGCGATCTGCGGGCGGCGGAGCGGACCTATCAGCTGCTCGCCCAGGTCGCTGGCCGGGCGGGGCGGGCCGAACATCCGGGGCGGGTGCTGCTGCAGACCTATGATCCCGGCCATCCGGTGATCCGCGCGCTCATCGCCGGTGATCGCGACGGTTTCCTCGACGCGGAAGCCTCGGAGCGACGGGCCGCCGGCGCCCCCCCTTACGGCCGATGGGCGGCGGTGGTGGTCTCGGCACCCGATCCGGGCGATGCCCGCTCCACGGCCGACGTCTTCGCCCGTGCGCTCCGCCGGACGCTGCCGCCCGGTGCGCGGCTGCTGGGGCCGGCACCGGCGCCGATCAGCCTGTTGCGGGGCCGCCATCGGGTACGGCTGCTGGTGATGGCCGATCGTGCCGCGGACCTGCCCGCCGCCATGGCCCGTGCCCGCGATCTCGTACCGGTGCGCGGTGCGGTGCGTGTGCAGATCGACGTCGATCCGCAGAGTTTTCTCTGACGCTCTCCAAGGATCCGGTTGCGACCTATTGCCGCGCGGGCGGTTGATCCGACGGTTGATCCCCCGGGGTGGTAACCGGTACCGGGCGGCCGCAAGCCCCGGATGCGCGTCACAGGCACAACGGCGATTTTCGCTGTCGCAACGCGGGTTGCACCTCCCGGGTCCTTGTGTTAGGTATCGCCTGCCCTCGGCATGACGGCGTCCACGGACGGCGTGTGTCGTGGCCTTGGTCCTGCTCGCGCGTTCCATTACGTGACCGCAGGGCCTCGTCGCTTTTCTTTTCACGACAGGCTTCAGGGACGGTCCCAGTGGCAGGTGCGCAAGCGGATGCGACCGGACTGGCGGGGCGTTATGCGACCGCCTTGTTCGATTTGGCGCAGGAGCGTGAAGCGCTCGATGCGGTGACCGGCGATCTCGCCCGATTCAGGCAGCTGCTGGACGAGAGCGCAGAGTTCGCTCGGCTGGTGCGCAGCCCGATCGTGTCGCGAGACGACCAGGTCAAGGCGGTGACGGCGATCGCCGACAAGCTCGGCATGAACGAGCTCACCCGGAACTTCGTCGGCTATGTGGCGAGCCAGCGGCGGCTCTTCTCTCTCGCGGCCATGATCCGCTCCTTCGAGGCGCTCGTCGCCCGGGCGCGCGGTGAAGTGATCGCGGAGGTGACCTCCGCCCATGCCCTCACCGATGAGCAGAAGAGCGCGCTCGAAGCCGCGCTCAAGCAGGCGGTCGGCGGTGCGGTCGCGATCCGGACCGACGTCGATCCCTCCCTCATCGGAGGTCTCGTCGTGCGTGTCGGTTCGCGCATGATCGACGGCTCGATCCGCACCAAGCTGCACAGTCTGAAACTCGCCATGAAAGGGGTTGGATGATGGACATCCGCGCCGCTGAGATATCGGCGATCATCAAGGAGCAGATCGCCAGCTTCGGCACCGAGGCCGAGGTTGCCGAGGTCGGGCGGGTGCTGTCGGTCGGTGACGGCATTGCCCGCGTCTACGGCCTCGACCAGGTCCAGGCGGGCGAGATGGTCGAGTTCGCCGACGGTACCAAGGGCATGGCGCTGAACCTCGAGGCCGACAATGTCGGTATCGTGATCTTCGGCGAAGACCGCAACATCACCGAGGGCTCGCTGGTCAAGCGGACCAAGGCGATCGTGGACGTGCCCGTCGGTCGTGGCCTGCTCGGCCGCGTCATCGACCCGCTGGGCAACCCGCTCGACGGCAAGGGTCCGATCCAGGCGACCGAGCGTGCTCTGGTCGAAAGCAAGGCCCCGGGCATCATCCCGCGCCAGTCGGTGCACGAGCCGATGCAGACCGGCCTCAAGGCGATCGACGCCCTGGTGCCGATCGGACGTGGCCAGCGCGAGCTGATCATCGGCGACCGCCAGACCGGCAAGACCGCCGTGGCGATCGACGCGATCCTGAACCAGAAGGCCGCCCACGCCGGTTCGGACGAGACGAAGAAGCTGTATTGCATCTACGTCGCGGTCGGCCAGAAGCGTTCGACGGTCGCCCAGATCGTGAAGACGCTGGAAGACAACAGCGCGCTGGAATACACCGTCGTCGTGGCTGCCACCGCGTCGGATCCGGCGCCGCTGCAGTTCCTGGCCCCCTATTCGGGCTGCGCGATCGGCGAGTTCTTCCGCGACAACGGCATGCACGCCCTGATCATCTATGATGATCTGTCGAAGCAGGCCGTCGCCTACCGCCAGATGTCGCTGCTGCTCCGTCGTCCTCCGGGACGCGAGGCCTATCCCGGCGACGTGTTCTATCTCCACAGCCGCCTGCTGGAGCGCGCTGCGAAGATGAGCAAGGAGCGGGGTTCGGGCTCGCTCACCGCGCTGCCGGTCATCGAGACCCAGGCCGGTGACGTGTCGGCCTACATCCCGACCAACGTGATCTCGATCACCGACGGCCAGATCTTCCTTGAGACCGAGCTGTTCTATCGCGGTATCCGCCCGGCCATTAACGTCGGTCTGTCGGTGTCCCGCGTGGGTTCGGCCGCGCAGACCAAGGCGATGAAGCAGGTCGCGGGCCGCATCAAGCTCGACCTCGCGCAGTTCCGCGAGATGGAGGCCTTCGCCCAGTTCGGTTCGGACCTCGACGCCGCGACCCAGAAGCTTCTGGCCCGTGGTGCGCGCCTGACCGAGCTGCTGAAGCAGCCCCAGTTCTCGCCGCTCAAGATGGAAGAGCAGGTCTGCGTGATCTTCGCAGGCGTGCGCGGCTATCTCGACGCGATCCCGGTCAATTCGATCGGCAAGTTCGAGCAGGCGCTGCTCGCCGACCTGCGCGGCGAGAACAAGGCGATCCTCGACGCCATCGCGACCGAGGGCAAGCTCTCGGACGAGGTGGAAGCGAAGCTGGTGGCGGTCGTCGACCGCACCGCCAAGACCTTCGCCGCCTGATCCGGCGGATGCCTGAAGGGCGCCGCCCGTATCGCCGGGACATCCCGGCTGATGCGGGCGGCGTCGTCCGGACCCGGTCCGGGCGGACCGGCCGCGGCCGGGCACATCAGGTCCGGGGTTCCGGGCCGCGACGGACAGGATCCACCTCCGGGGTCGATCAAGGGTCAGCCGAATGCCTAACCTGAAGAACCTCAAAGTCCGCATCAACAGCGTCAAGGCGACGCAGAAGATCACCAAGGCCATGCAGATGGTCGCGGCGTCGAAGCTGCGCCGTGCCACCGAGCAGGTCGAGGCTTCGCGTCCCTATGCCGAGCGCATGGAGCGTGTGCTCCGCTCGCTCGCCTCGCGCGTGATCGTGACCGACACCACGCCGAAGCTGCTCGCCGGTTCGGGCAGCGATCAGGTGCATCTGCTGATCCTGGCGACGGCGGATCGCGGCCTGTGCGGCGGCTTCAACACCAGCCTCGTGCGTGCCGCGAAGCGTCAGATCCAGATCCTGACCGCCCAGGGCAAGACGGTGAAGGTGCTGTGCGTGGGCCGCAAGGGCCGCGACCAGCTGCGCCGCGAATACGGCAGCCTGATCATCGACACCGTCGAGGGCATCGGGCGCAAGCGTCTGGCCTTCTCCGAGGTGCAGGCCATCGGCGACAAGGTGATCGCGCTCTACGAAGCCGGTGAGTTCGACGTCGCCACCCTGATTTTCAGCCACTTCAAGTCGGCGATCAATCAGGTGGTGACCCTGCAGCAGCTGGTGCCGTTCGCAACCGCCGAGGCCGCGAACGATACCCAGGCAACTGCAGCGGGCAGCGGCGCTGTCTACGAGTACGAGCCCGAGGAGGAGGCGATCCTCGCCGACCTTCTGCCGCGCAACATCTCGGTCCAGATCTTCAAGGGTCTGCTCGAGAATGCGGCCAGCGAGCAGGGCGCGCGGATGACGGCGATGGACAACGCCACCCGCAATGCCGGCGAGATGATCGGCAAGCTGACGCTGGAATACAACCGCACGCGTCAGGCGGTCATCACGCGCGAGCTGATCGAAATCATTTCCGGCGCCGAGGCGCTGTAAAGAACGGTCCCGGGAGCGGCGGCCGGTACCGGTCTCCGCCCGCAGGTTTTAGAGAGTTCCGACGGGAGCGACAGCATGAAGAACAAGGTCGGCAAGATTACGCAGGTCATCGGCGCCGTTGTCGACGTGCAGTTCGACGGCGACCTGCCGGCGATCCAGAACGCGCTTACCACCGACAACAACGGCAACAAGCTGGTCCTGGAAGTGGCGCAGCACCTGGGTGAAAACCAGGTCCGCACCATCGCCATGGACGGCACCGAAGGCCTGATCCGTGGCCAGGACGTGGTCGACTCCGGCGCGCCGATCAGCGTGCCGGTCGGTCCCGCCACGCTGGGCCGCATCCTGAACGTCGTCGGCGAGCCGATCGACGAGAAGGGCCCGGTGGACAACAGCCGCGTTGCCCCCATCCACGCCGAGGCGCCCGCCTTTGCGGAGCAGTCGACCGAGGCCGAGATCCTCGTCACCGGCATCAAGGTCATCGATCTGCTGGCGCCCTATGCCAAGGGCGGCAAGATCGGCCTGTTCGGTGGTGCGGGCGTGGGCAAGACGGTGCTGATCATGGAGCTGATCAACAACGTCGCGAAGGCCCATGGTGGCGTGTCGGTGTTCGCCGGTGTCGGCGAGCGTACCCGCGAGGGTAACGACCTCTATCACGAGATGATCGACTCGGGCGTTATCAAGCCGGACGATCTGGGCGCCTCGAAGGTGGCCCTGGTCTACGGTCAGATGAACGAGCCCCCGGGAGCCCGTGCCCGCGTCGCGCTGACCGGCCTGACGCTGGCCGAGTACTTCCGTGACGAGGAAGGCCAGGACGTGCTGTTCTTCGTCGACAACATCTTCCGTTTCACCCAGGCGGGTTCGGAAGTGTCGGCGCTGCTCGGCCGTATTCCTTCGGCGGTGGGTTATCAGCCGACGCTGGCGACCGAAATGGGTCGTCTGCAGGAGCGGATCACCTCCACCCGCAAGGGCTCGATCACCTCGGTGCAGGCGATTTACGTGCCGGCCGACGACCTGACCGACCCTGCGCCGGCCACCTCGTTCGCCCATCTGGATGCCACCACCGTGCTGTCGCGTCAGATCGCCGAGCTCGGCATCTACCCGGCGGTGGACCCGCTCGACTCGACCTCGCGCATGCTCGACCCGCGCATCGTCGGCGACGAGCACTACCGCACGGCCCGCGAAGTGCAGCGCGTGCTGCAGAGCTACAAGTCGCTGCAGGACATCATCGCCATTCTGGGCATGGACGAACTGTCGGAAGAGGACAAGCTGGTCGTCGCGCGTGCGCGTAAGATCCAGCGCTTCCTCTCGCAGCCCTTCCACGTCGCCGAAGTCTTCACCGGCTTCCCGGGCAAGCTCGTCTCGCTCGAGGATACCATCCGGGGCTTCAAGGAGATCGTGGACGGCAAGCACGACGACCTGCCCGAGGCAGCGTTCTACATGGTGGGTTCGATCGAAGAAGCGATCGAGAAGGCCCGCGAGATGGCGAAGGCCGCGGCCTGAGCCGCAGCCTTTCGTCACGCTTAACGGCCCGCCCACCTACGAGAAAGGCGCTGACCGATGTCGGACAAGGTCAGGTTCGAGCTGGTGTCGCCGGAGCGTCTGCTCCTGGCCCGGGACGTCGACATGGTCGTCGTCCCCGGGTCGGAGGGACATTTCGGTGTCCTGCCCGGCCACGCACCCCTGATCGCGACCATGCGTCCGGGGGTGATCGAGGTCTATGAGGGCCAGACGGTCGTCGATCGTCTGTTCGTCGCCGGCGGCATGGTCGAGGTCACCGAAGCGAGCTGCATCGTGCTCGCCGAGGACGCCCTCAACCTCAAGGACGTCAACCGCGGCGACGCCGAGGCCCGTGCCAAGGCGGCTCGTGAGGATCTCTCGCTGGCGCGCGACGAGGCCGAGCGCCTCTCCGCCGAGCGTAAGATCGCCGAGGCCGAGGCCCTGCTCCAGGCGGTCGCCTGACCGTCCGGCGCATGACGACATAGGGGCTGCCGGCATCATGCGATGCCGTGCGGGTTCCGTGAAAAAAGAGCGACCGTCCCGTGGGGGCGGTCGCTCTTTTTTTGTCACCCGCAACCGGTGCCTTTTCGGTCAGGATGGCAATAGATGATGTGGCCTTGACCTTGGTGAAGCGTTCACCACTTGTTAAGAGATGCGCCGCCAACGCTCCGCATACGAGCGGCGGGGAGGGAAATCTGGCCCCCTGTCCCTGCCTTGCGTGAACCGGATTGACGCGGGTAAGCCCTATGAAACATTGGACGATCGACGACATCGCCTGGGAGCACTTCGACCCCTCGAAGGTCGACCCCGAGATCCTGAAGGCCGTGAAGGCGGCCGCGCTGGTTGAGCATAACGGTTACGACTACGCGGCCTATCTGTGCAGCGTGTTCGCCGATGATCCCGACTTCTGCCAGGCCGCGAAGGACTGGGCGGAAGAGGAGGTGCAGCACGGCCGTGCCCTCCGCCGCTGGGCCGAATACGCCGATCCGACCTTCGACTTCGATGACGCCTTCGCCCGCTTCACGCGTGACATCACCCTGCCGCTCGACGCCAAGCAGTCGATCCGCGGGTCACGTTCGGGGGAGCTGGTCGCCCGCTGCATCGTCGAGGTCGGCACCTCGTCCTTCTATGGCGCCATGGCGGCCGCGACCGAAGAACCGGTCCTGAAATCCATCGCCATGCGCATCCGGGCGGACGAGCTGCGCCATTACAAGCTGTTCTACAACCACCTGAACCGCTATCTGGAGCGGGAGCAGCTGGGCCCGACCCGCCGGCTGATGATCGCGCTCAGCCGCATCCGCGAGACCGAGGATGACGAGCTGGCCTATGCCTATCACTGCGCCAACGGGCTTGCCGGACCCTATGACCGCTCCGCCTGCATCGCCGCCTACAGCCGGCGTGCCTATGGCATGTACAAGCGCCCGCATGTCGAGCGCGCGGTCATGATGACCTGCAAGGCGGCCGGGCTGGATCCGCAGAGCCGGGTGGCCCGGCTGCTGGGCGATGCATCCTGGTGGCTGATGCGCAAGAAGGTCGGCTGGCTGGAGCGGCGCGCCGCCTGATGGCCGAGGCGGCGCCTGCCAACCTGCCCCCTGCCAATCTGCCCCCTGGCACCCTGTCCCTGCGCATCGATCTGCCGGGCGGCCGCCGGTTCGGTCCGGGCAAGGCCGCCCTGTTGGCCCATGTCGAGGCTTTGGGATCGATCGCGGCGGCCGGCCGCGAGATGGGCATGTCCTATGCGCGCGCCTGGCGGCTGATCGAGGCCATGAATGCCGAGTTCGCCGCGCCGCTGGTCCAGCGTCAGGCCGGCGGCGCCGGCGGTGGCGGTGCTCTGCTGACAGAGACCGGCCATGCCGTGCTGGCGGCCTATCGGGCCGCGCTGGAGGCAGCCTCGGCGGCCGCCGCGGCGCCTCTTGCCCGCTTCGCCGATCTGGCGGGGCCCGCCAGCCCTGTATCCTCAGATCCTGTCTCCTCAGGCCCTATGTCCCCAGAGCCAGGGTCTTGATCAGGGCCAGCACCGGCCGCCCCGGCGCCAGCCCCAGATCCCGCGCCGCTGCAGGCGTGATCCGCGCGAGCAGACGGCCGCTCTCGCCTCCGTCAGTGTCTGTGCCCTCGATCTCCAGGGCCACGGCCACCAGCCCGTCCGCTTCCTGCGTCACCGCGGTCACCCGGCAGGGCAGGCGGTTGCGGATGCTGAGCCCGGCGGCATCGAGCGCCGCACCATCCAATGCCAGGGCGACGTCGCGTGCTGCCACCCTGAGGCGCATCATGCTGCCTGGCGGCGGCGGCGTCTGACCGGCGGCGAGCCGCAACCGGCCCCGGCCCACGGCCAGTTCCAGCAGGCCGTCGCCATCCGGCCGGCCGGTGACCAGCAGATCGAGCACGCCGCCCCGCGCAGCCTCGCCCGCGATTCGCGCCAGGGCCGGATCGGCGGTCACCCGGGTGGTGCTGCCGCTCGCGATTGCGCGCCCGTCTTCCATCAGCACCAGATGGTCGGCCAGCCGCATGACCTCGTCGAGGGCGTGGCTGACATAGAGCATGGGAACCTCCCCCTCGCGCGCCAGCCGGTCGAGGAAGGGCAGGATCTCGTCCTTGCGGGCGCCGTCCAGCGCCGCAAGCGGCTCGTCGAGCAGCAGAAGCCGGGGCTCCGCCAGCAGCGCACGGCCCAGCGCCACGCGCTGCGCCTCCCCGCCCGAGAGCGTGCGCGGCTTGCGTTCCAGCAGCGCCTCCAGTCCCAGAAGATCGACCACCGCATCGAACCGCCCGATGGCCGGCTGCGCCGGGCCATGGCGGCGGGCATAGTCCAGATTGCGCCGGACGGAGAGATGCGGGAACAGGCGGGCATCCTGAAACACCACCGCCACCCGCCGCCTGTGCGGGGCAAGGCTGGTTCCGGTGGCGCGATCGAACAGGGTGGTACCGTCGATGCTGATCCGGCCGTCTTCGGGGGAAAGGAAGCCGGCCACGGCCGAAAGCAGCGTCGATTTGCCGGCACCGGAGCGGCCGAAGATCGCGGTGACGCCATGGGCCGGCAAAGCGAGGTCGATATCGAGCGCGAAGCCGGCGGTCAGCCGATGGGCGATGCGGATGGCGATCGTCATGCCGGGCCTCGCGACCGTCGCGACCGCGGCAGGTCGAGGCCGAGCCGGCGGCGCATGATCCGGGTCACGATCTCGGCCAGGATCAGGGCGGCGACGGCGATCACGATCCCGACCAGCGCCAGGCGCAGCGCCGGCCCGTCGCCGCCCGGGGCGGACAGCAGGGTCTGGATCGCCAGCGACAATGTGCGGGTCTCGCCGGGAATGTTCGACACGAAGGTGACGGTCGCCCCGAATTCGCCGAGGCATTTCGCGAAGCCCAGGATCATGCCGGCCAGGATCCCCGGCAGGGCGAGAGGCAGGGTGATGGTCAGAAACGACCGCCAGGGCGGGACACCCAGGCTGGAGGCCGCCTCGGTCAGCCGCGGATCCGCCGCTTCGAAAGCCAGCCGGATCGGGCGGACCACCAGGGGCAGGGCCATCACCGCCGCGGCAAGGGCGGCGCCGGTCCAGCGAAAGGCGAAGACCAGACCGAAGACCTGGTCGAGCACGGCGCCGATCGGCCCCTTGCGCCCGAAGGCGAGCAGCAGCAGGAAGCCGGTCACCACCGGCGGCATGACCAGCGGCAGGTGGACGATGACGTCCAGCACCACCCGTGCCTCGGATTTCCAGCGGGCCAGGATCCAGCCCAGCATCACCGCCACGGGCAGCAGACAGGCGAGCGCCACCGAGGCCACCTGCAGGCTGAGCAGGATGGCATCGCGTTCGGCGGCGCCCAACCAGTCCAGGCCCATCCAGTCCAGGCCGGGCCAGCCGGTCATGCCGTCGTCCTGCCGATGTTTCGGGGCGTGCAGGTCACTTCGCGATCGGCTCCAATCCGTGCCTGCGCAGGATATCCGCCCCTTCGGGACCTGTCAGGTAGTCAAGGAAGGCGACCGCCGACGGTGCGGCCTCTTCATCGGCGCCGCCCAGCAGGGCCGCCGGATAGCGCACCGGCTGGTGCAGCCGTTCCGGCAGCACCGCCAGAACCTTCACATCGGGTTCGGCTGCGGCATCCGAGGCATAGACGATCCCGGCCGGCGCCTCGCCACGGGCCACCAGCGACAGCGCCACCCGGACATTCTCGACCGGCGCGGTGCGCGGCTCGATCTTCGACCAGATGCCGAGCGAGGTAAGGGCGTCGCGGGCATATTGCCCGGCCGGCACACTTGCCGGATCGCCGATCGCCAGTCGGCCGTCGGCACCGATCACCGCATCGATGGCGGCGGACAAGGCGGCATCGCCGTCATCGGCGGGCGGGGTGGCCCCACTGTCCTTCGCCACCACCAGCACGACCCGGTTGGCGGCATAGGGGCGGATCTCGCGGGTCAGCCCGGCCTTTTCGACCTCGTCGACCCATTTGGGATGGGCCGAGATGAACAGCGTCGCCGGCGCCCCGGCGATGATCTGCCGGGCCAGCGTGCCCGATCCGGCAAGGGAGACCTGCGGCGCCTCTCCGCCCTTGGCCACGAAACCCTTGCCGGCTTCATCCATCACCTCGGCAAGGCTGGCGGCGGCAAAGACCAGCAATGGCCGGTCCGCGGCCTCTGCCCGGCTCTGGCTGGTGGTGACGGCAAGGGCGGCAAGCAGCAGGCCGGTCAGAAAGGCTTTCATGGGGGGCTCCGTTATATCTGGATGGATATAACGGTGAACGAGCCCGCCCCCCGCGTCAATGGGCACGTCACCTGAAGGTGGTTAACATGCCCGCCGCCTGCCGCCGCTCAGCGCAGCAGATGGTCGAATTCGGCCAGCACCTGTTCATAAAGGGCGCGCTTGAACGGCACGATCATCCGCGGCAGGTCCTGCGCCGGCAGCCAGCGCCAGCGGTCGAATTCGGGATGTTCGGTGGCAAGATCGATATCGGCATCGGTGCCGAGGAAGTCCATGGCGAACCATTTCTGGCGCTGGCCACGATACCTGCCGCCCCAGACCTTGCCGATCAGCTCCGCCGGCAGGTCATAGGTCAGCCAGTCGGCGGTTTCGGCGAGGATCCGGGCCTTGTCGGTGCCGATCTCTTCCTTCAGCTCGCGCAGAGCGGTGACCTCGGGGCTTTCCCCGGGATCGATGCCGCCCTGGGGCATCTGCCAGGCCTCGGCCGTGGTGTCGATGCGCTGGCCCACGAAAACCTCGCGGGCGGGGTTGAGCAGCATGATGCCGACGCAGGGACGATAGGGAAGATCGGCGGGATCCGCGGCCATGATGTTCTCCGGGACGACTGTATCTTGGGGGGGATCTTGGGGAGAGAGGGTGCGCCACATGCCTGTGCGCGACGCAGTCACTTGCTCAATGCCCGCTGCCATGGGCCGCGCCGCCCGGGGCATGGGCGTCGGCGGCCGGGGCGCTTCCGGGAGGCGCCGAGGTGGCCGGTGTCGAGGTGGCCGGTGTCGAGGTGGCCGGTGTCGAGGTGGCGGGTGTCGAGGCGGGGCCCGACACGGCCGGCGGGGCCGCACCGCCATCGGGGGCAAGGCCCGGCGCCTCGGCAAGGGCCGTTGCCGGCGCGAAGGCCACGCCGCGGCTTTCGATGGTGCGGATCCAGTTGGCCACCCGTTCCAGGGTGACCGGCCAGGCATCGGCCACGGCCAGCGCCTTGCCCTCGCGCCGGGCCAGGCTTTCCAGCGCATTCAGCCGCTGATCGATCGCCTGAGGCGTCGCCACGGCGTCGACCGTCAGCCGCGCGGTCGCCCGCGGCACGCCGATCTCGCGGGCGAGTGCCGCGCCGACATCGGTGTCGCTTTCTTCCTGCACCACCATCATCACGCCCCGCTCCTGCAGCTCGTCGAGCACGGGCCGGAGATGCTGGGGGGAGCGCATGAACCGGTCGCCCATCAGCGGCTTCACCCCGACATAGCCGGTCACCCGGCTCAGCGTCCATTGCAGCCGCTCGCGGTTGCGGGCGGGCTCCAGCGTCGTCAGCAGGGCGGCGGGGCCGGCATCGTTGCGCGGATAGCCGTCGGGCTCCATCGGCAGTTCGATCATCACCTCGTGGCCGGCCTGACGGGCAAGGCCGATCCAGCGGCTGAGTTCCGGCGCATAGGGGGAGAAGGCCAGCGTCACCGCGCCCGGCAGATCGATGGCCGCCTTGGTCGCCGTCTCGGAAAAGCCCAGCCCGCCGATCACCAGCCCGACCCGGGGGCGGGCGTCGCTGCGATCGAAGGGGCGGGCATAAACCTGCCAGGGCGCCTCTCCGTCGGTGCCACGCACCGGCAGCGGGCCCTGGGTGCTTTCCTGGGTCAGGCCGGGGGCGGGGGCCGGCGTCATGGTCACCGCCGCATCCGGTGCGGTGGGCGGCGGCGGTGGCGGCGGGGTTGCGGGCGGCTGGTTTGCCGCTTCGCGCACCGTCGCCAGCGTATCGCGGGCCAACGGTTCCTCGCGGCTGGCCTGGATCGGGTTGCCGCGCGGGGCCGGGTCGGTGAAGGCCGGCATCGGCAGCACGATCTGCGGCAGATTCCGCTCCGCCTGCTTCTGCGCCTCGGTTTCCGGATCGGGCCGGGCGGCGGCAAGCGCGATCAGCCCGGCCGCCGCAACACCGGCAAGCGCAAGCAGGCCGGTGATGGTCCAGATCGTGCGCGCACCATCACCCCGGCCGCTTGCGGCGGTCGGCTGGTCGCGCCTGCGTTTGGATCCTGCGGCCATGATCCGTCCCCGTCCGTCGCGCCCGGCCGTCCGATGATCAGCCGTTCAGGGCGAGCGCGTTGTCCCGCTGGCGGTTGAACAGGGCAACGCCCCTCAGCAGTTCCAGCGCCCGCTGCAGCTGATAATCCTCGTCACTGCCCGGCACCGGCGGGTTGCCGACCGGTGCCGCCGGCTGGGCGCCGGGGGCCGTGGCGCCCGGCTTTGCATCCCCCGGCTTTGCAGCGCCCGGCTGCACCTGTTCCGGTTTCGCATCGTCGGGCAGCGCCGTGGCCGGGGTCGTCGGCTCCTGGTCGTTTTCCAGATGACCGCGCAGATCGGCCTCGCTGCGCGGATGGATCACCACGCCCAGCGGCGAAACGATCGGCTGATCGACCACCACATCCGGCTCGATCCCCTTGGCCTGGATCGACCGGCCCGAGGGGGTGTAGTAGCGCGAGGTGGTCAGCCGCATGGCGCCGTGACCCGGCAGCGGGATCAGCGTCTGGACCGAGCCCTTACCGAAGGATTTGGTGCCGAGCACCACGGCACGGCCATGATCCTGCAGCGCGCCGGCCACGATCTCGGAGGCCGAGGCCGAGCCGCCATTGATCAGCACCACCATCGGCAGGCCGTGGATCACGTCGCCGGCACGCGCATTGAAGCGCTGCACCGCCTGCGGATCGCGGCCGCGGGTGGAGACGATCTCGCCCTGTTCCAGGAAGGCGTCGGACACCGCCACCGCCTGGTCGAGCAGGCCGCCCGGGTTGTTGCGCAGATCGAGGATCAGCCCGGTCATATGGCCGGTCTCGCGCTCGAGCTTCGCGATGCCGTCTTCCAGCTGCTCGTCGGTCCGCTCGTTGAAGCTGCGCACCCGCATATAGCCGATCGAGCCCTTGGCTTCGACCCGCACCGCATCGACGGGGATCACCGCGCGGGTGATGTTCACGTCGAAATCCTGGGCGAGGCCCTCGCGGCGCAGCGTGACCACGATATTGCTGCCCGCGGGCCCGCGCATGCGCTCCACGGCATCGGCCAGGGTCAGGCCCTGCACCTGCTCGCCGTCGATCGCCACGATCAGGTCGTTCGGCTTCACGCCGGCCTTGTCGGCGGGGCTGCCGTCGATCGGCGAGATCACGCGCACCAGGCCCAGCTGGGTGTCCATGGTGACCTCGATGCCGAGGCCCCCGAACTCGCCGCGGGTCTGGACCTGCATGTCCCGATAACCCTTGGCATCCAGATAGCTGGAATGCGGGTCCAGAGACTGCAGCATGCCGTTGATGGCCGCCTCGATCAGCTTCTCGTCGTCCACCGGCTCGACATAGTCGCGGCGGATGCGCTCGAACACCTCACCGAACAGATTGAGCTGGTTGTAGCTGTCCCGGTTGGCGGCGCTGCCCACCAGGGGCAGGGAGAGGACCACGAGGCTCACCAGCCCCGTGACGAATCCGCGTCGCATCGTCGTCCCGACCTTTCCTGTCGACCGTCTGCCGCCTGCCGGTGCTCCGGCCTCATTCCTGGTTCGACCTGTCGTCCCTGCCGTCATGCGGCTTCAGCCTCCGTTGGCGCGGGCGAGAAGCGGCGCCGGATCGACCGGATCGCCGCCACGGCGAACCTCGAGATAAAGATAGGCGGTTCCGCCCCCGTCGGCCATGGCGCCGATCGGATCGCCGGCGGTGACGCGATCGCCGACACGGGCGTCGAGCCGGCCGAGGCCGGCGAGAAGGGTATGATATCCGTCGCCGTGTTCCACGATCAAGAGCAGCCCATAATGGCGGAACGGCCCGGCGAAGGCCACCCGCCCGGCAAAGGGCGTGAGGACGGTGGCACCGGGGGGTGTTGCATAGGTGATGCCCGGCCGCTCCTGGCCTTCATGCACATCGCCGAAGCGCGAGACGATCCGCCCCGACACCGGCAGCCGCCGGGCGATGCCGGCACCGGGGGCGGGGATGGCGGCCACCTGGCGTTCGGGCGGGGTGCCGGCGACGCGCGGCATCACCGGATCGCGCGGCGGCGCCCCGGGGTTGGTGGCCGGGTTGGTCGCCGGGGCCGCTGTCGGTGCGGGAGGCGGTGGCGGGGGCGTGGCGACCGCAACCTGCCGCGGGGGCGGCGGCGGTGGGGGAGGCGGCGGCGGTGGGGGCGGCTTCGGCTTCGCCCGCGGGATCACCCCGGCCCGGGCCTCGGGGCTTGCCGGCTTGACCACCGGGCCGTTCTGCATGCGCTCGGCTTCCAGGGCGACCAGCAGGTCGCGGATGCCGTCGGCCCGTTCGGCCAGCTGGCGGGCGCGGCTCGCCTCCTGGGTCGCCTCGCTGTCCAGCGCGCTGGCGCGACCCTGGCGGTCCTCGATCAGTTTTGCAAGCCGGACCCGTTCCCCCTCCAGCATGGTGCGGGTGGCGGCGATGCGCTCGCGCTGGCGCTCGGCCTCGGCCTTGGCACTGGCGAGGTCGGCAAGCTTGCTCCGCAGCGCCTGTGCCTCCGCCTCGATCTCGGGCAGGGTGGCGCCCATCAGGATGCCGGCATGGATGGGGGCGGTCGCCGGGCCGTCGCGGGCGATCATCGCTTCGGGCGGCTGGCGGCGCAGCCGGATCAGGGCCTCGGTCAGCCGGCCAAGATGGGCGCGTTCCACCTGCAGCTCGGTCTCGCGCGCCGAGATTTCGGCTTCCAGCCGGGCAAGGGCGTCGCGCTGTTCGGCAAGGGCGGCTTCCTGGCGCTGAACGGCGGCCGCCGCTTCCCGTGCCTGCAGCCCCAGGGCTTCGGCTTCGGCGCGGGCATCCGCGGCGCGGCGTTCCAGCTCGGCCCGCCGGGCGCGGGCTTCGTCGCGGGCACGCTCGGTGGCCTGAAGGTCGCGGCCGCTCGGCGGATCCTCGGCACGCGCCGTCTGTATCCAGCCCGGCCAGACCGGGCCGGGCAGGATCAGGGACAGGGAAAGCGCGACCGCGGCCGCGCGGCGGCGACGGTCGCGTCGGGACATGGGATCAGGCGCCGGCCGCGCGGCGGGCCGGGGCGGCGTCGTGGATCAGCACCCGCCCGGTCATCTCCGCGGGCTGGGCCAGCCCCATCAGCTTCAGCACGGTGGGGGCAAGATCGGCCAGCCGGCCGTCAGCCAGGCTCACCCCCTTGGGCGCACCGGCCCCGGCCAGCACCAGCGGCACCACATTGGTGGTGTGGGCGGTGTGGGGGCCGTTGGTCTCGGGGTCGAACATCTGCTCGGCATTGCCGTGATCGGCGGTGATCAGAATGCAGCCGCCGACCTCGTCCAGGGCCGCCACCACCTCGCCCAGGGCGGCATCGACCGCCTCGGCGGCCTTGATCGCCGCGGCAAGGACGCCGCTATGGCCGACCATGTCGCCATTGGCGAAGTTGACCACGATCAGGTCGAAGCGCTTGGAGCGGATCGCCTCGGCCAGCTTCGCGGTCACTTCCGGCGCCGACATCTCAGGTTGCAGATCATAGGTCGCAACCTTCGGGCTGGGGACCAGGATACGCTCCTCGCCCTCGTAGAGCTGCTCTTCGCCGCCGTTCAGGAAGAAGGTGACATGGGCGTATTTCTCGGTCTCGGCGATGCGCAGCTGCTTGCGCCCGGCCTTGGCCACCACCTCGCCCAGAATGTTCTTCAGCTGGGTGGGCGGAAACAGGGCCGGGATCATCTTCGCCAGCGCCGAGGAATACTCCACCATGCCCAGCACGGCGGCGAAATCGGGGCGGATCGTCCGTTCGAAGCCGTCGAAAGCGGGGTCTATCAGGGCATGCAGGATCTCGCGGGCGCGGTCGGCGCGGAAATTCGCCATCAGCAGCCCGTCGCCGGGCTTCACGCCGGCATAGTCGCCGATCGCCGCCGGATCGACGAATTCGTCGGTGGTGCCGGCGGCATGGGCCGCGGCGACCGCTTCCTCCGCCGTGGCGAAACGGCCGCCCTCGGCCTTCACGATCACGTCATAGGCACGGACCACCCGTTCCCAGCGCTTGTCGCGATCCATGCCCCAATATCGGCCGCCGACGGTGGCGATGGCGATGTCGCCGGCGCCTGCAACCGCGGCTTCCAGCCGGCGGATGAACTCGGGCGCGCTCTTCGGCGGGGTGTCGCGGCCGTCGAGCAGGGCGTGGATGCGGACCGGAACACCCGCACCGGCGATGATCTTCGCCATGCCGGCGATATGGTCCTGATGGCTGTGTACGCCGCCATCCGACACCAGCCCCAGAATATGGGCGGTGCCGCCCGATGCCTTGAGCGCCGCGATGAACCCGGTCATCCGCGGGTTGGTCGCCAGGCTGCCGTCGGCAAGCGCGGTATCGATCTTGGGCAGTTCCTGCATCACCACCCGGCCGGCACCGATGTTCAGGTGACCGACTTCGGAATTGCCCATCTGGCCGGCGGGCAGCCCGACCTCTTCGGCCGAGGTGTTCAGGAAGGCCATCGGCTGTTCCGAGGTCAGCCGGTCCCAATTGGGGGTGTTGGCGAGCGCGATGGCATTGTCGTCGGCGGGCGCGCGATAACCCCAACCATCCAGAATGCACAGAACGACGGGGCGCGGCGGCTGCGTATGGGCGGTGGTCATGGGGCTCGGATCCTCGGGCAACATCGGCGCAGGCGGTCGTGAACGGTCCTGCTTCTATCAGGTTTTCCGCTCTACATATAGGGGGTTGGGGGCCCGGATCACAGGCCGGGGGGACATGCCCCCGGCTTGTCACGGGCGCCCCGGCTGTCACCGGCGCTCCGGCGGTTGGGGAACCCGCTCCTCAGTCTTCGGGGCCAGATGCCGCATCGGGCCGTGCCCGGGCCACGGCCTCGGGATGCTCCGGGGCCCAGTCCTGCCAGCTCGGCCGGTCGATCGAGAACAGGTCGGTGGTGCGGGCATACCAGCCGCCGCCATGCATGCGGCCGATCAGGCCAAGGGCGGGGGTGTCGACATGGTGGCGGGCGGCATCCAGGATCGCATCGTCCCGGACATGGGCGACCAGCACCTCGCCCAGGATGATGGCCTGGCGGGGGCCGGTGGTGACGGCGGTGTGCAGGTGGCACTCGAAGGCGACCGGGGCGGTCGCGATCCGCGGCGGGCGCACGGCGGTGGAGGGCAGGGTGTCGAGCCCGGCCAGCGCCAGCTCGTCCACGCCGGGCGGGGCATCGATGCAGGTGATGTTCATCTGCGGCGCCACCGCTTCCGAGACCAGATGCACAACGAATTCGCCCGTCGCCAGAATGTTGGCGGGCGTGTCCTTGAACCGGTCTTCGGGGTGGCGGAGCATGCCGATCGCCAGGATCGGCGGCTCGTGGCCCATGCAGTTGAAGAAGCTGTAGGGGGCGGCGTTCACCCGGCCTTCGGTCGACAGCGAGGTGATCCAGGCGATCGGGCGGGGGGTGATGGTCGATCCCAGGATCTTGTAGCGGTCGGGTGCCGCCATGCGGCGCATGTCGAATTCCATGGATCCCCCGGGTCTCTGGCGCTGGCTCGGCGGTCTAGTCCCGATGATAGGGATGGCCGTCGAGGATGGTCTGCGCACGATAGATCTGTTCGGCGATCAGTGCACGTACCAGCATGTGGGGGAAGGTGAGGCGGCCGAGCGCGAGGACGAGATCGGCCTGGTCGCGGAGCGAGGCGTCCAGCCCGTCGGCACCGCCGATGACCAGGGCGACCTCGCGCCGGCCGCTTTCGGCAAAACCGCCGAGCGCTGCCGCGAAGCCGCGGCTGTCGAGCAGACGGCCGCGTTCATCCAGCGCCACCAGGGCGGCGCCCTGGGGCAGTTTTGCGCGGATCGCCGCAGCCTCTTCGGCTTTCAGCGCCTCACCCTGCAGGGTGGCCTTGCGGGCCTGGACCTCCACCAGCGTGAAGGGCCAGCGCAGGCGCCGGACGTAATCCTCGACCAGGGCCGCTTCCGGGCCGCCGCGGGCGCGGCCGACCGCGACCAGCGTCACCTTCAGCATCAGGCTCATGGCGCAGGCCTGACCGTGCGTGCCGGGTTCTGTTCCGGCCTGCGGGTGAGAAGGTCAAGGGGCGCAAGGTGCAGCCCCGCGCGGCCCGGCCCGGACCGCGCGGTGACACCGCGCCGGATGGCGCCCGTCACTCGGCGACGCGCTGGGCGCCGTCGCCCGGCAGGCTGGCGCCCCACATCTTCTCCAGATTGTAGAAGGCGCGCACTTCCGGCCGGAAAAGATGCACCACCACCGGGCCGGCATCGACCAGAACCCAGTCGGCCAGGGGCAGGCCCTCGGTCACCGGCAGCTGATCGCCGGAGGCCTTGATGCGCATCTCGAGCTTTTCGGCGATCGAGGCGACGTGACGGCTCGACCGGCCGCTCGCGACCACCATGTAGTCGGCGAAATCGGTCTTGCCGGCCAGGTCGATGATCACGACGTCCTCGGCCTTGTCGTCGTCGAGCGACGCGCGGACCAGATCGAGCACCTGGTCTGCGCTGAGCGGTGCCGGCGGCGTCGCGGGCACCGTGATGGGACTGTCGGTCTGCAACAGAGCGAACCTCATCAAGCGTTGGCGGGGGCGGGGTCAGGAGCGGCGGGTCGCCGGAGCGGCCGACCGCGAACCCCGCAGGCGCCATGGTGTAACCATAACAGGCATCGCGGCTTTTCGCGATGGTCTAGCGAGGTGGGGGCTGGCGAGGTGGGGCGGCCGCTGGCCGCGGCCGCCTGCCCTCGCGGATTTCGGTGGCCGAACGCGGGTCCAGCCTGCCATGCAGCAGAACCCAGGCCGGCGGTGCCGTCCGGGGCAGGGCGCGGGCCCTGGCCTCGGGCAGGCGGTGGCGGGCGAAGCGCCGGGCGGCGGGGGCGGCCGCTGCCCGGGCGCCATAGCCGGGACGATCGATCACCAGCAGCGGCAGTTCTGCCATCAGCTCTCGCCAGCCGCGCCAGCGGTGCAGCTCCGCCAGGCCGTCGGCCCCCATGATCCAGACGAATCTGATATGGGGGCGGCGGGCCTTGAGGGCACGCACCGTGTCGAGGGTGAAACGGGTGCCGAGCCGGCTTTCGATCGTGGTGACCCTGAGCCGCGGATGCCGGGCGAGGGACCGGGCACCGGCAACCCGGTCGGCGAGCGGCGCGCTCACCCGCCCCGCCTTCAGCTTCAGCGGGTTGCCCGGGCTCACCAGCCACCAGACCTCGTCGAGGCCCAGCCGCCTCAGGGCTCGCAGCGCGACATGGACATGGCCCTCATGCGCCGGATCGAAGGATCCGCCATAGAGGCCCACCGTCATGCCCCGGCGGCGGCCCGCGGCCCGCCACAGCGGGTCGCCCAGGGCCGCATCGGGGACCGCCCGCTCAGGCGCGAAGCGTGCCCTGGCCGCGAACGACATATTTGAACGTGGTCAGCTGTTCGACCCCCACCGGGCCGCGGGCATGCATGCGGCCGGTGGAAATGCCGATTTCGGCCCCCATGCCGAATTCGCCGCCATCGGCGAACTGGGTGGAGGCGTTGTGCATCACGATGGCGCTGTCGACCTCGGCCAGGAACCGGTCGGCGGTCGCCTGGTCGTCGGTCACGATGCTGTCGGTGTGGTGAGAGCCATAGGCCTCGATATGATCGATCGCCCCGCTGACCCCGTCGACGACCCGGGCCGAGATGATGGCGTCCAGATACTCCGTCCGCCAGTCCTCTTCGCTGGCCGGCACCACACGGGGGTCGGCCGCCTGGACTGCGTCGTCGCCGCGGACCTCGCAGCCGGCGTCGAGCAGCGCCGTCACGATCGGCGCCAGCATCCGGGGGGCGGCTTCCCGATCGATCAGCAACGTTTCGGCCGAGCCGCAGATGCCGGTCCGGCGCAGCTTGGCGTTCATCACGATCGCCCTGGCCATTTCGGGATCGGCGGCGCCGTCCACATAGACGTGGCAGAGACCTTCGAGATGGGCGAAGACCGGCATCCGGGCCTCGGTCTGGACCCGCTCGATCAGCGACCGGCCGCCGCGGGGCACGATGACGTCGATCAGCCCCGAGGCGGCGAGCATGGCGCCCACCGCTGCCCGGTCGGTAACCGGCACCAGCTGCACCGCATCGGCGGGCAGGCCGGCCGAGGTCAGGCCCTCGACCATGGCGGCATGGATGGCGCGCGAGGAGCGGAAGCTCTCGGAACCGCCGCGCAGGATCACGGCGTTGCCGGCCTTCAGGCAGAGCGCACCGGCATCGGCCGTGACATTGGGGCGGCTTTCGTAGATCACGCCGACCACGCCCAGCGGCACCCGGACACGGGCGATATGCAGCCCCGTCGGCCGGTCCCATTCCTCCATGACGTGGCCGACCGGATCGGACAGGCGGGCAACGTCTTCCACGCCTTTGGCGATGCCGGCGATGCGGCCGTCGTCGAGCGCCAGGCGATCGAGCAGGGCGCCGGTCAGCCCGCGGGCGCGGCCGGCGGCCATGTCTTCGGCATTGGCGGCCAGGATGGCGGGCACGGCGTTGCGGATCGCCGCGGCCGCGGCCATCAGCCCGGCGGTCTTGGCCTCGGGCGTCGCCTGGGCGAGTGCGCGCTGCGCCGTGCGGGCGCGGCGGCCCATATCGGCGATCAGGGCGGCGGCGTCCACCGGAGCATGGCTGCCTGCCGGTTCGGCCGGGGTGGCGACCGGAGCGGCCGAAACGGTCCGGGGGGCGGTGCTCAGGGTGTCGGTCATGACGCTTGGGCCTCCTCCGTGTCGTCTCCGGTCGTGGCGGGCATGTCGCCGCCATGGAAGACGAGGTCGTCGCGATGGATCATTTCGTCCCGGCCGCGGAAGCCGAGGATCTGCTCGATCTCTGCCGAGCGATGGCCGGCGATGGCGCGGGCATCGGCATCGCCATAGGCCGCCAGGCCGCGGGCGATCTCGCGGCCGGCGGGGTCGACCACGGCCACGGCATCGCCGCGCTGAAAGCGGCCGGTCACCAGCCGGATGCCGGCGGGCAGCAGGCTGCCGCCGCGGGCGAGCGCCTTCACCGCACCCTCGTCGACGGTCAGCGTGCCGCGGGGGCTCAGCCTGCCGCCGATCCAGCGCTTGCGGGCGGTATGGGGGGGGGTCTCAGGGTCGAACCAGGTGGCGCGGCCGCCTGCTTCCACCGCGCCCACCGGGCCCATATGGCGGCCGAGGGCGATGACCATGGCGCAGCCTGCCGCACCGGCGACCCGGGCGGCGGCAAGCTTGGTGGCCATGCCGCCGGTGCCGACGGCCGAACGCGAGCCGCCGCCCATCGCCATGATCCGCGGGGTCAGCCGCGGCACCCGCGGGATGTGGCGCGCCGTGGGGTCGATGCCGGGATCGGCGGTATAAAGCCCGTCGATGTCCGACAGCAGCAGCAGCAGATCGGCCGATGCCATTTCGGCCACCCGGGCCGACAGCCGGTCGTTGTCGCCGAAGCGGATCTCGGCGGTGGCGACGGTGTCGTTCTCGTTGATCACCGGCACGGCCCCCAGCTTGAGCAGGGTGCCGAGGGTGGCGCGCGCATTCAGATAGCGCCGGCGGGCTTCGCTGTCTTCCAGCGTCAGCAGCACCTGGGCGACCTGTATGCCGTGGGGGCCGAGGACGGTTTCATAGGCATGGGCCAGACGGATCTGGCCGGTGGCGGCGGCGGCCTGCTTCTCTTCCAGCCGCAGCACGCCCTGGCCGAGCCCCAGCAGCCGGCGGCCAAGCGCGATCGCGCCCGAGGAGACCACGATCACCTCCTGGCCGCGGGCGCGCATCCGCGCGATGTCGTCGGCCAGGCTGCGCAGCCAGGCGTCACGCAGCCGGCCGGTGGTTTCGTCGACCAGAAGGGCGGATCCGACCTTGATCACCACGCGCTTCGCGGCACGCAGGCCCGCTGCGGCGGGTGTGTCGGCCAGGTCGGTTCCGGCGATCGTCACCGTTTCCTCCCGCGGGCGGGGGCGTCCCCATCCTCGCCGTCATCCGCCGGCCCGTCTTCGTCCTCGTCTTCGAAATCTTCGTCGTCGAAATCGTCGTCCTCGTCATCGAGGTCGTCGTCGTCGAGGTCCTCGTCATCGAGGTCGTCCTCGTCGAGATCGTCTTCGTCGTCGAGGTCGTCATCCTCGTCGATGTCGATCTCGTCTTCGTCCCCGTCGCTCTCGTCCCCGTCGCTCTCGTCCTCGTCATCCCAATCGTCCCAGTCCTCGTCGTCCGAGGCGGTGACGACCAGGCGATCGGCTTCCAGGCCGTCGACCAGGTCTTCGTATTCGTCGAAGAGATCCGAGCTGCCGGCACGGGCACGGCCTTCGGCCGGGGCGTCTTCCGGCGGCGGCAGGCGCAGCAGGGGCGCGCGCTTCTGGGCCGAGGCGTCGACGGGATCCTCGATCACGCCGAACTCGCGGCGCTGGCGTTCCCGCGCCTCGCGTTCGGCCTCGCGCACCGCATGGACATGGGGGAGAAGGGCGTGCAGCGCCTCGGTCACGCCCCGGCGCGACACGCCGGAGAGCGCCAGCACCGGCCGGCCGAGCTCTTCCTCGACATAGTCCTTCACCAGCGCCAGGGTATCGTCGTCGACCGCGTCGATCTTGCTCAGCGCCACGATTTCAGGCTTGTCGGTGATGCCGTGGCCGAAGGCTTCCAGCTCGCCGCGCACGATCCGGTAATCCTTCACCGGATCCTCGGCGGTGACGTCGAGCAGGTGGAGCAGCGCGCCGCAGCGCTCGACATGGCGCAGGAAGCGGTCGCCGAGCCCGTGTCCTTCATGGGCGCCTTCGATCAGCCCGGGAATGTCGGCCAGCACGAATTCCTCGTCGCCGGTCCGGACCACGCCCAGATTGGGATGCAGCGTGGTGAAGGGATAATCGGCGATCTTGGGGCGTGCCGCCGTGACGCCGGCCAGAAAGGTCGACTTGCCGGCATTGGGCAGCCCGACCAGCCCGGCATCGGCGATGACCTTCAGCCGCAGCCACAGCCAGCGCTCGGTACCCTCGGTGCCGGGATTGGCCCGGCGCGGGGCCTGGGTGATCGAGGATTTGAATCGGGCATTGCCGAAGCCGCCGCTGCCGCCGTCGCAGATCAGCACCCGCATGCCCGGCTCGGTCAGGTCGATCAGCATCCGCTCGCCATGCTCGTCCCAGATCTGGGTGCCGACCGGCAGATGGATTTCGACATCGGTGCCGCGGGCGCCGTGGCGGTTGCGGCCCATGCCGTGGACACCGCGGCCGGCCTTGAAGTGCTGCTGGTAGCGGAAATCGATCAGTGTGTTGAGGTTTTCGACCGCCACCGCGATCACGCGGCCGCCATCACCGCCGTCGCCCCCGTCCGGGCCGCCGAACTCGATGTACTTCTCTCGCCGGAAACTGACGCAGCCATTGCCGCCGTCGCCGCCGCGCACGTAGATCTTGGCCTGGTCGAGGAACTTCACCGGGGGCGACTTTCGAAGGGCGGACGGTCCCGATCGTCGCTGGGATCGCCGTTCGCCTGCAAAATGAGGATGGGCGGGAACGCAAACAAGGGGGATGGCCGAGCCATCCCCCTCGTGTCGCATTTCCGGAACCGACGACCAGCCATGCCTTCAGGCAGTGGCACGCATCAGATCCGGCATGTCTCGCGTCGGGCGGCCGGCCTGGATCAGGCCTGCGCCGGCTCGACGTGAATGATGGTCCGGTCGTCGCGGCCGCGGCTGAAGGTCACGGTGCCGTCGGTCAGGGCGAACAGGGTGTGGTCGCGGCCCATGCCGACATTGCGGCCGGGGTACCACTTGGTGCCGCGCTGACGGATGAGGATGTTGCCGGCAATCACGGCTTCGCCGCCGAACTTCTTGACGCCGAGGCGCCGGCCGGCACTGTCGCGACCGTTGCGGGAGCTGCCGCCTGCCTTTTTATGAGCCATCTCGGAAACCTCCGTGATGCCCGTCCGGGGCCGGATTGCCGCGAACGGGGAAAGTTGCTGGGAGAGCTGTCAGGTCTGGGACCCGTCGCGGACATTCATGCCGCGGTGACGGGATCAGGCCGAAATCGAGGTGACGCGGATCTTCGTCAGGCTCTGACGATGACCGTTCAGGCGACGATAGCCCTTGCGCCGGGTCTTCTTGAAGATCAGCACCCGACGGGTGCGGACCAGGTCGACGACCTCGGCCGTGACCTTGGCGCCGGCAACGACCGGGGCGCCGATCTTCACGCCATCGGCGGTGCCGACCATCAGCGGCTCGAACTCGACCGTCGCGCCCGGCTCGACGCCCAGCGTCTCCACGGCGATGACGTCGTTCTCCGCGACCTTGTACTGCTTGCCGCCCGTCTTGATGACCGCGAACATGATCGATCTTCCCGATAGTCGTCATCACGCCGCCCATCCGGTGGTCCGCCGTCAGGCGGTCCGCCCGGCCGGCTCGCGGCGCGGAACAGTTGGAGTGGTTACACCCGCGGGTCACCCGCCGACCGGTCTCCCCACATCGCTTGGGCAGTGACCTGCCGTCTGCGATCATCGGGTGTCCCGCCTTGGGTTGCGGACGAAAGCGACCGGGTCGGCGCCGACTGTGAGATCGCCGCCGCTGCCCGGGACCCCGCGACTATATGTGTCGCGCGTCCTTTGTCAACAGCGACGGGCAGATAACCGACCTGCCGGAACCGCCCTGCAACTTCCGTTGGCACGTCGAGGCGACGGATCTTCGGGATCTGTTGCATTGCCGCAGCACTTGGCTATGCTCATGCGGCACGAGCTGCACCGGCACGCGAGAGTGGCGGAATCGGTAGACGCAGTCGACTCAAAATCGACCACCGAAAGGTATGGGGGTTCGAGTCCCCCCTCTCGCACCATGTCCGGCTTCGCCATCAGCGCCCGGCGCCCGCTCCGAACCTCTCCCGATACGCCGCCGGCGTCAGCCCGGTGATCCGCTGGAACAGCTTGCGGAAAGATGCCGGATCTTCGTAACCGGCTTCCCAGGCGATCCGGTCGACGGTCTCTGCGCTCCGTTCCAGCCGCTCGCGGGCGCGGGCGATGCGCAGATGCTGGCAGTATTCCACCGGCCGCAGGCCCGTGGCCTTGCGGAAGCGGCGCAGGAAGGTGCGTTCCTCCAGCCCCGCCCGCGCCGCCAGATCGGGCAGCCGCACCTCGCGTGCCCCCGTTGCCTGCAGCCAGTGCTGGACCTTCAGGATCGCCGCATCGCCATGGTCGAGCCGCGGCACGAACAGGCTGTAGGCGCGCTGTTCGCGGCCGGGCGGGTCGATCAGCAGGAAGCGGGCGGTGCGCACCATCAATGCCGGCCCCAGCAGGCGGGCGATCAGGGCCAGGCCCAGATCGGTCCACGACATCACCCCGCCCGCGGTCATCAGGTCGCCGTCGTCGATCAGCAGCCGGGCGGTATCGACCCGGATGGCGGGGAAGCGGCTGGCGAAGCGGTCGTGATAATTCCAGTGGGTGGTGGCCGGGCGGCTGTCGAGCAGCCCGGTTTCGGCCAGCAGGAAGGCGCCGGCACAGACCGAGCACAGCACGGCGCCGTCACCATGGCGGGCGGTCAGCCAGCGGGCCAGCGGTGCGGCGGCTTCGGGCGAGATCGGCGGCGCCAGGCTGGGCGGCAGGATCAAGGCCGCCGGCCGGCCGGGCCGGCCCGGATGGCTGTCGAACACCCGCCGCACCTCTCCCGTCTCGTCCGCCCGCCAATGGCTGAGGCGGAGCGCCGGACCCGTGGCCTCGTCTTCGGCCCGCAGCCGGTCGGCGATCAGGATCAGGTCGCTCAGCCCGTGGATCGCGGCCTCCTGGACGTCCGGGTAGAGCAGCAGGCCGATCTCGACCGGCTCCGGCAGCGTGTCGGTCATTTGTCGGTTTCGCCCCTCTGAATGTCGGTTCCGCCGATCCCAAGCCTGCCCGGCTGCGGCTAGCCTGTCCATCACCGTCCGGATGGTCCGGGGCGGATCAAGGGTCAGGAGGCAGCCGTCATGGGCAAGCGCGCCCTCGTCGTGATCGACGTCCAGAACGACTATTTCCCCGGTGGCAGCTGGCCGCTGGTCGGCATCGAGGCCGCAGCGGCCAATGTCGCCCGGCTGATCGCCGCCTTCCGCGCGGCGGGGGAGCCGGTGGTGCATGTCCGCCACGAATTCACCCGCGAGGGCGCCCCCTTCTTCGTCGCCGGATCCGATGGCGCCCGCATCCACGAGAGTGTCACTCCGGCGGAGGGTGAGCCGGTGGTGCTGAAGCACTTTCCCAACGCCTTCCGCGAGACCGGGCTGGACGCGCTGCTGCGCGAGATGGCCGTGGACCACGTGGTGATCGCCGGCGCCATGAGCCATATGTGCATCGATGCCGGTGCCCGCGCCGCCCGCGATCTGGGCTTCGAGGTCACCGTCGCCCATGACGCCTGCGCCACCCGCGACCAGGAGTTCGGCGGCGTGATCGTCCCGGCTGCCCAGGTCCATGCGGCCTTCATGGCGGCGCTGGGCTTTGCCTATGCCAATGTCGTGGCGACCGGCGAGCTGGCAGGCTGACCCCCCGGCCTCACCCCCTGACCGCCACCACCATCGATCCCACCAGCAGCACCGCCAGCACCAGATTGACCGTCCGCGACACCCGCGGCCGGCGGAGCAGACGGGCGAAGCCGGCGCCGAGCAGCAGCCAGACGACATGGCTGGCGATGATCGAGGCTGTCAGGATCAGGATCCGCGGCCCGATTTCGCCGGGCGTGGTACCGGTGCCGGCGAAGAGGGCGGCGAAAGCGAGCCAGGCTTTGGGGTTGGTGACGGCCAGCACCACCCCGCCGGCCGGTCCCGGCGGGCGGCTGCCGGCCTGGGGCAGGCCCGGAGGCGGGGCGGTGGCGATGCGCAGGGCCAGGTACAGGATATAGCCGGCCGATATGATCAGCAGGATGGTCGCCACTGCCGGCTCCGCCAGCAGCAGCGAGGCGAGGCCGGCGGCGACTGCCGCCATGACCGAGATCGTCCCGAGCGCACTGCCCAGGGCATAGGGCAGGGCGCGGGCCAGGCCGAAGGCACTGCCGGTTGCCGTCATGGCGATGGTGCTGGGGCCCGGGCTGAAGGTGATCGCGAGGCTTGCGGCGGCGAAACCTGCAAGCTCGGGCAGGGCGGCAGGCCCGGGCAGGGTGATGCTGGAGAGATCGGCCATCGCGCCGGCTCCTGTACGCTGAGCGAAGACGGGGATAGTATGGCAGTATGACTGACCTATCTGCCAGCCCGACTGCCCCGCTGCCGGGGCTTGAAACGGCCCCCGCCGCCGAGGGCGGGATCCGGCTGCGCCTGGGTGCGGGCGCGCCTGGCCTGGAGCGTCTGGCCGCGGCCTTCGACGGTCGGGCTTTCGCGCCCCATCGCCACGACACTTATGCGATCGGCATCACCACTCATGGCGTGCAGAGCTTCCGCTATCGTGGCACCCGCCGGGCCTGCCTGGCCGGGCAGATGCATGTGCTTCACCCCGACGAGCTTCACGACGGCGCCGCCGGCACGCCGGACGGCTTCGGCTATCGGATCGTCTATGTCGATCCGGCGCTGATCCTGGCGGCCCTGGACGGCCGGCCGCTGCCTTTCGTCGCCGACCCGGTGGTCACGGCGGCGGCGATCGATCCGGTGCTGCGGCAGGGGCTGGTCGATCTGGATGTGCCGCTGGGCGATCTGGAGAGCGTCGAACTCGTCACCGGGCTGGCGGACATGCTGGGCCGGCTGGATCGGTCGGCGTCGCCGAGGGGCACAGGCGGCCGGCTGCCGGTCGAAGCGCTGGAGCAGGTGCGCCGGCTGATCGCCGACGACCCGGCAACCCGCCATGCCGCCGCCGCTCTGGAAGCCGTTTCGGGCCTGGATCGCTGGACGCTGGCCCGCCAGTTCCGGCGCGCCTTCGGCACCAGCCCCAGCCGTTATCGCACCATGCGCCAGCTGGACCTTGCACGGGCGGCGATGCAGCGGGGCCTTGCTCTGTCGGAAGCGGCGCTGGACGCGGGCTTCGCCGATCAGAGCCATATGAGCCGCGCCTTCAAGCGCGGCTACGGCCTCACCCCGGCCCGCTGGGCGGGGGCGGTTGCGGCGCGTTGAGCCGCCGTCCGGGCCTGGATCGCCTTCACCACCGCCGCCATGTCGAGGCTGTCATGGCCGGCGGCGAGCGTCTCGCCGAACAGGCCGTGACAGACATCAAGGACGGGCGAGGCGATCTCTGCCGCCCGCGCCGCTTCCGCCACCAGCCGGGCATTCTTGAACACGTCCGGGATCGAGGCCTGGACGCTGTAATCGCCGGCCCGCAGTTTGGCGAGCTTCATCCGCGACACGGCACTCGCCATCGGGCCTGCATCCAGCACCTCGACGAAGCGGTCGAGATCGAGCCCATGGCCCTCGGCGAAATGGAAGGCTTCGGTCAGCCCGGTGACCATGGTGATCAGGAACAGGTTGACCGCCAGCTTCATCTGCAGCGCCTGGGGCACGGCGCCGCAGGCCACGGTCTGGCGGCACATCGGTGCCAGCAGCGGTTCGACCCGGGCGACGTCTTCAGGGGCACCGGCCAGCATGGCGACCAGCTGCCCGGCCTCGGCCGGCGCGCGGGAGCCGGAGACCGGCGCTTCGACATAGCGCCCGCCGGCGGTGCGGATTTCAGCCGCGAGCGCGCAGGAATATCCGGCGGGCAGCGTGCCCATGTTGACGATCAGATGGCCTGCGACATTGGCCCGGAAACGCGCGACGCTGCGGCCCAGCACCAGATCGGTCGAGGCCTCGTCGATCATCATCAGGATGACGACCTCGGCGCGGCGGAAGACTTCGTCCGGGCTTGCCGCGACTTCGGCGCCGGCGGCGGCCAGGGCGTCGCATTTCTCCCGCGTGCGGTTCCATACCACCAGTGGTGTGCCGGCACGTGCCAGGTTGAGCGCCATGGGCTGGCCCATCACGCCGAGCCCGATAAATCCGACGGTTTCGGTCATGTCGTCCTCCCGATCCGGGGGGCGGCCATCATGCGCGGCCGCCAGTCGCCACGAGGCTAGGGGAGGTGTGAACCGACGTCTTGAATGGTTGTGACATCACCTGCCCGGGGCGGCCGTCTGCAGATCTTCGACTTTCACGACGACATCCATGACCGGTCGGTCGACATCCGCGCCGGCGAAGCTTCCGGCGATGGGCAGGATCTGCTGGATGTTGCGCGCCACCGCAACCGGGATCAGATTGGCCGAGCCCACCGCCCGGTTGGTCGGGTCGAACGGGATCCAGCCGGCGCCGGGCACGAAGACTTCGGCCCATGCATGTGTCGATCCCGCCGCCGTCGATCCCAGCTGGTCGCCGGCCGGGTTGTAGAGATAGCCCGAGACGAGCCGCGCCCCAAAGCCGAGCGTTCTGGCCGCCTCGGTGAACAGCACGGCAAAGTCGCGGCAGGATCCCCACCCCCGGTCCAGGGTTTCGAGCGGCCCCTGTGTCCCTTCGGTTTCGCGGCTTTCATAGGCAATCTGCGCCGCAACGCCGTTGCTGAGGTCCTTCAGCAACGAGAGGGTGTCGGTCGGCCTGCTCATCACGAAGCCTTCGACCCAATCGGACAGCCGCCCCGTTGCGTCGGCATATTGGGGCAGGGCGAGTGCGCCGAGATCGGTCCAGTCATCCGCAGAATAGAAGAACGGATAGCGGATCGCCGAGGCTGCGATCGGGAAGACGGGCCAGGCCGGCGCGCTGAGCCCGACGACGGCCTGGGCATGGATCGTCAGCGTGTCGGATGGGCTTTCGAACAGGGCGGATGCGATGGCGTTGCCCGCCACATCATGTGACCAGTCGACCCGGGCCGCCGGTGAGATGTCGAGATCGAAGGCAAGCAGCCTGTGCTCCCGGCTTTCCCGTGGTCGCAGCATCAGCCTGTGGGGGCCCAGTATGACGGCGCGATCGTAACGATACGACGTGATGTGGGTGATCCTGACCCTTTGGTCGGCGCCCGCGGCGGCGCCCTCTCGACGGTCGGTTCCCTCTGCCATGAATTCTGCTCCTCGCGTCTTCAGGCGGGTCGATGTCTCGCAAGCACCTTACCGCAGGGATCCGGCCCGGATAGCCGGCATCTTGGCCGAAGGCCGGCGTCACCCCGGATCGGGCCAGGCGCCGGCATCCTTGACCGAGCTGTAGACGAAGATCGATTCGATCGACGTTATGCCCTCGATATCGTGCAGGCGGTTGCGGACGAAATCCTCATAAGCCGCGAGGTCGGCCACCATCACCCGCAGCAGATAGTCGGATTTGCCGGTGACCAGATGGCATTCCACCACCTCGTCGATCACGCCGATCCGGCGTTCGAAACCGTCCACCACGGCTCGGTTGTGCCGGTCCAGGCGGATATGGACGAAGGCGGTGAGGCCCAGTCCGAAGGCTTTGGCATCGACCCGGGCGCCGTAGCCCCGGATGACACCCGCCTCTTCCAGCGCCCGTACCCGGCGCAGGCAGGGTGAGGGTGAAAGCGCCACACGGTCCGCCAGTTCCAGATTGGTGATCCGGCCCTCGGTCTGGAGGATGCGGACGATCTGGCGGTCCTTGTCGTCCATGGCCATTCCTTTCCTGGCATATCTGACCCGAAGACTGCCGATTCAGGGTGAAAATGGCAATCAAATGCCAGGCGAGGCGGCGCATCATGCCCCGAGATACAGAGGGAGACGCCCCCATGACCACATCGCGCAGTTTTTCGACCCGCGCCATCCATTCAGGCTACGATCCGGCTGCCAATGACGGTGCGCTGACCCCGCCGCTTCATCTTACCTCAACCTTCGTGTTCGAGACCGCCGAGGCGGGTGGCGAGATGTTTGCCGGCACCCGCCCCGGCCATGTCTATTCCCGCATCTCCAACCCCACCCTCGACCTGCTGGAGCGCCGGATGGCCGATCTGGAAGGGGCGGAGGCGGGGCTGGCACTGGCGTCGGGTATGGGGGCGATCACCGCCACGCTCTGGACCCTGGTTTCGCCGGGGGACGAGGTGATCGTCGACCGCACGCTTTATGGCTGTACCTTCGCCTTTATGCGCCATGGTCTGGCGCGCTTCGGGGTCACCATCACCCATGTCGATCTCACCGACCCCGAAAACCTTGCCGCCGCCATCGGCCCACGCACCCGGGTGGTGTATTTCGAAACCCCGGCCAATCCGAACATGCGGCTGGTCGACATCGGTCGGGTGTCGGAGATCGCCCGTGCCGCGGGCGCCGTGACCGTGGTCGACAACACCTATGCCACGCCCCGTCTCACCCGGCCGATCGAGCTCGGTGCCGATCTGGTGGTGCATTCGGCGACCAAATATCTGGGGGGACATGGTGATCTGGTGGCAGGGCTGGTGGTCGGTGATGCCGAAACCGTCGGCCGGATCCGGCTGGAGGGGCTGAAGGACATGACCGGCGCGGTGATGGCGCCGTTCAACGCCATGCTGATCCTGCGCGGGCTCAAGACCCTGGCGCTGCGCATGGAGCGCCATTCGGCGAGTGCGCTTGCGGTGGCGCGGATGCTGAACGCCCATCCGGCCGTGGCGTCGGTCTGGTATCCGGGGCTGGAAGATTTCCCGCAGCATGATCTGGCCCGGCGCCAGATGGCGCTGCCGGGCGGCATGATCGCCTTCGAGCTGACCGGCGGCCTCGTGGCCGGCCGCGAGACCATGAACCGGCTGGGGCTGATCGGCCGGGCCGTGTCGCTGGGCGATGCCGAAAGCCTGATCCAGCACCCCGCCTCAATGACCCACTCGACCTATACGCCCGAGGAGCGGGCCGCCTATGGCATTTCCGACGGGCTGATCCGGCTGTCGGTCGGGTTGGAGGATCCGGCGGATCTGCTGGAGGATCTTGAGCAGGCCCTGCCGCGGCCGGTTCTGCACCGGCGCAGTGCCTGAACATCTCGTCGAAAGTTGTATAGGCAAGCGGGCGATTCCGACGGGATCGCCCGTCGCGTCGTCAGTAGCTGCTCTCCAGCCGGTAGCGTGTGCCGGGGTAGAGCAGGCGCACCGCCGTCACCACCCGCGGCCCCGACCAGGTCCGGCGGCGGACCATCAGGCAGGGCTCGGCGCGGGCAATCGCGAGCAGCCGGCATTCCCAGGCCTTGGGCAGGATCGCTTCAACCGACTGTTCGGTGCGGGTGATGGGGGCGAGTGCCGTAAGGTAGGCGTTGGGCGTGATACTGCTGAAATCCTGGGCCAGATAGTCGGGCGCCACCGCCGGGTTGACGAACCGGTCCTCGATCTGGATCGGCACCTCGTCCTCGCGATGGACGATGACGGTGTGGAAGACTTCCGATCCCATCGCGACCTCCAGCGCGTCGGCAAGCTCCGGCCCGCAATTTTCTTTCTGGCTCAGGGTGATGGAAACCGTATGGGCGGCGCCGCGTTCGGCGATCTCGTCGGCGATGTTGCGCACGCCCAGGAAGGGGGCGCTGCGCTTGGCGGGGGCGACGAAGGATCCCTTGCCCTGAACGCGCAGGATCACGCCTTCGGCCGCCAGCTCTCTCAGGGCGCGATGCGCGGTCATGCGGCTCACCCCCATCTCCTCGACCAGCTCGTTCTCCGACGGTACCCGGTGATTGGCCGGCCAGTCGCCGCTGGCGATGCGTGACTTGATACGGGCCTTTAGCTGCTCGTAAAGCGGCAAGTCGCGCAGCCCGTCTTCGCCGGCCGGCGCCGGCCGGGTCGCCTCGATCTGGATGCCGATCTGGGTCATGGGGGCTGCCTGTATGGTGTGCATGCGGCAAGTTGCATGTTTTTCGACCATACAGGATTGCGTCCCTTCGGGAAATGGGTCATCTTGCATATACAACTTGCCTGTGGCGCCCCGGGGAACTGAGGGGGGGCTCAGGCCAAAGCGCACCCCCGGCCCGGCGGCCCCTGCCCGTGCGGTCCGGTGAGGAGGCGACGACCGAAGATCCTGACCGGGTACGCCAAGCGATAAAAAAGGGAACGCACGGTGTCGAATTTCACCTTCACCACGCTCAAGCTCGCGCTCGCCACCACGGCCGCCGTGTTCGCGGTCTCCACCGGCAGCGCCCAGGCCTCGTATTGCGGGGACGGCAAGACCGTCACCTTTGCCGGCATCGACTGGGAAAGCGGCGCCTTCATCACCGAGGTGATGAAGACCATCCTGTCCGAAGGCTATGACTGCGCGGTTGACGCGATCCCCGGCAACTCTGTGACGCTGGAGCAGGCGACCGCCAATAACGACGTCCAGATCTTCGCCGAGGAATGGATCGGCCGCAGCGACGTCTGGAACAATGCCGCCGCCGCCGGCCAGGTGGTCTCGGTCGGCAAGACCTTCGTCGGCGCCAGCGAGGGCTGGTTTGTCCCGGCCTATATGATCAAGGGCGACACCACCCGCGGCATCGCCCCTGCCGCGCCCAAGCTGGAGACGGTGGAGCAGCTCAAGGATCCGGCGATCGTGAAGCTGTTCACCGACCCGGAGGAGCCGTCGAAGGGCCGTTTCCTGAACTGCCCCTCGGGCTGGACCTGCGAGGGTGTCAACACGGCCAAGCTCGAAGCCTACAAGCTTACCGACGATTATGTGAACTTCCGCCCGGGCACCGGCACCGCGCTGGATGCGGCGATCTCGGCCGCCTATCTGCGCGGCGAGCCGATCCTGTTCTACTACTGGACGCCGACCGCGATCATGGGCAAGTACGATCTGGTCCAGCTGAAGGAACCGGCCTATGACGAGGCCTGCTGGACGGAGCTGACCAGCGCCACCGGCAAGCGTGACCGCGGCTGCGCCTTCCCGGCGGTCGAGGTTGCCTATGGCCTGAACGCCGATTTCGCCAAGGCGGCGCCCGAGATCGTCGAGATGCTGGAGAAGGCGACCTTCCCGCTGGCCGAGGTGAATGCCAGCCTGGCCTATATGGTCGACGAAAAGGCCGATGCCCAGGCTGCCGCGAAACGCTTCCTGGCGACCAAGGGCGATGTCTGGGGCGGCTGGGTTCCGGCCGAGGTCCGGGCGAAGATCGAGGCGGCGGTGAAGTGACGGGCTGAGCCCCGTCCCGACCTCCCGCCCCGGTCTCCATCCCTGCCTCCCGCACGGTCCACCGCCGGCCCCCGCCCGGTGGTGGACCGTGCCATCCTCCGCTTCACCCGCGGCAAGGAAGCCAGCCCATGTTCCCCGAGTCCCTCCACATTTCCATTCGCGGGCCGATCAACGACTTCGTCCGCATGCTGGTGGTCGATTACGGCTTCGTGTTCAAGGCCGTGTCGAACGTCATCCTCCAGGGCATCCTGGTCATCGAGCAGATCCTGCGCGGCCTGCCCTGGTGGGTGGTGTTTCTGGTGTTCACGGGGCTTGCCTGGCAGGCGACCCGCCGGATTGCGCCGACCGTGATGATCGCCGTGATGCTGCTGGTCGTGGGCGTGCTCGGGCTCTGGGACCTGACCATGCAGACGCTCGCCCTGATGCTGATGGCGACACTCGTCTCGGTGGTCATCGGCATCCCCGTCGGGATCTGGGTCGCCAAAAGCCGGATCATGCGCGGCATCACCCTGCCGGTGCTCGACGTGATGCAGACCATGCCGAGCTTCGTCTATCTGATCCCGGCGATCATGCTCTTCGGCCTGGGCAAGGTGCCGGCGGTGCTGGCGACCATCATCTACGCCGTGCCGCCGCTGATCCGGCTCACCGATCTCGGCATCCGTCAGGTCGACCGCGAGGTGATCGAGGCCGCCCAGGCCTTCGGCGGCAGTCCGCGCCAGATCCTGTTCGGGGTGGAACTGCCGCTCGCAACCCCGACCATCATGGCCGGTCTCAACCAGACGATCATGATGGCCCTGTCGATGGTGGTGGTCGCCTCCATGATCGGCGCCCGCGGCCTTGGCGAGCAGGTGCTGAACGGCATCCAGACGCTCGATGTCGGCAAGGGGCTGGAAGCGGGGCTCGGCATCGTCATCCTGGCCATCGTGCTCGACCGCATCACCCAGGGCTTCGGCCGGCCGCGCAACGAGGATGCCCGTCATGGCTGAGATCGAGATCCGCAATGTCTACAAGATCTTCGGCCGCGACACCGGAACCGCGCTCCGGCTTGCGAAGGAGGGTCTCGACAAGGCCGAGGTGCTGGCCCGCACCGGCTGCAGCGTCGGCCTGGACGATGTCAGCCTGACCATCGGCGCCGGCCGGATCTTCGTGATCATGGGGCTGTCGGGTTCGGGCAAGTCGACGCTGGTCCGGCACATCAACCGGCTGATCGAGCCCACCGCCGGCGAGGTTCGTTTCGACGGCCGCAACATCCTGGATCTGGGAGCGAAGGCGCTCAGGGATTTCCGCACCCATCGGGTCAGCATGGTGTTCCAGAGCTTCGGGCTGATGCCGCATCGCACCGTGCTGCAGAACGTCGTCTACGGCCAGCGGGTGCGCGGCCTGTCGCGCGCCGAGGCCCGGCCGATCGGCATGCAGTGGATCGAGGCGGTCGGCCTGTCCGGCTATGAAGACAAGTATCCTCACCAGCTGTCGGGCGGCATGAAGCAGCGCGTCGGCCTTGCCCGGGCCCTGGCCGCCGATACCGACGTGATCCTGATGGACGAGGCCTTCTCGGCGCTTGATCCGCTGATCCGCACCGACATGCAGGACCAGCTGCTTCAGCTGCAGCAGAACCTCGCCAAGACCATCGTCTTCATCACTCACGATCTGGACGAGGCGCTGCGCATAGGTTCTGAGATCGCGATCCTGAAGGATGGCCGCCTGGTCCAGGTCGGCAGCCCCGACGAGATCCTGACCAACCCCGCCAACGACTATGTCGCCCGTTTCGTCCAGCGTCGGACCGGAGGTGGCCATGACTGATCCCATGCAGGATCCGGCGGCGCCGGACGGCTTTCTTTCGGGGGACGTGACCGCGGAGGCGCTCGTGCAGGCGAACCGCATCATCCTCGACCGCGTCCTCGGCTGGCGCGACCTCGCCTCCATTGCCGAAGGGGCCGGGCTGGAGCTGTCGCCTGCCGCCTGGGCACGGATCGAGGCGGCGCGCCGGGTGGTCGATGCCCTGGTCGACCGCGGCATCCGCGGCTATGGCATCAATACCGGCGTCGGTGCGCTCTGCGACGTGATCATCGACCGCTCCGCCCAGCAGAGCCTGTCGCGCAACATCCTGTTCAGCCATGCCTGCGGCGTGGGGGAGCCGCTGCCCGAGGCGGAGACCCGTGCGATCATGGCTGCCCAGATCGCCAATTTTGCCCATGGCTATTCGGGCGTGCGGCCGCAGACGGTCGCGGCACTGCTGGCGCTGCTGAATGCCAATATCCTGCCGGTGATCCCCGCGCGCGGCTCGGTCGGCTATCTCACCCATGCGGCCCAGATCGGTCTGGTGCTGATCGGCCACGGCACGGCCCGCAAGGGGATGGAACTGCTGACCGGACGCGAGGCCCTGGCCGCTGTCGGGCTGGAACCGCTGGTGCTGGAAGCCAAGGAAGGCCTGAGCCTGGTCAACGGCACGCCCTGTGCCACCGGCCTCGCCTGTCTGGCGCTGGCCCGTATGGACCGGGCGATGGACTGGGCGGATGCCGCGGCGACGCTCGCCTACGAGAATCTGGGCGCCCAGGCGGGGGCCTTCGCCCCGGCGCCGCTGGCCCTGCGCACCTCTCCGGGGCTGCAGACCGTCGGCGCCAGGCTCGATGCCTGGCTTGCCGGCAGCGAGCTGCTGGCCGCCGCCGCCGGCAGCCGCACGCAGGATCCGCTCAGCCTGCGCGCCGTGCCCCAGATCCATGGCGCGGTGCGCGACCAGGTGGAGCAGCTGGCGGTGGTGGTCGATCGGGAGCTGGCCAGCGTCACCGACAATCCGGCGGTGTCGGGCACGCCCGAGGCCCCCGAGGTGCATTCCCAGGCCCATGCGGTCGGGGCGGCGCTCGGTCTGGCCATGGACGGGCTGGCGGTGGCGGCGGCAGAGCTTGCCGCGATTTCGGAACGCCGGGTCGACCGGCTGGTCAACCCGCTGGTCAGCCGGCTGCCGGCCTTTCTGGCCGGCGACAGCGGGGTGTGTTCGGGCTTCATGATCGCCCAATACACCGCCGCGGCGCTGGCTGCCGAATGCCGGCGGCTCGCCGCCCCGGCCAGCCTGGATGGCGGCATCACCTCGGCGCTTCAGGAAGACATCCTGACCCACGCCACCCCGGCCGCGGGCAAGGCGCTGGCGGTGCTCGACAATCTTGAGCGCATCCTGGCGATCGAGCTGCTGGCCGCCGCCCAGGCCTATGATCTGCAACCCCCGGCCCTCGCCCGGGCGCCGCGCACCGATGCGCTCTATCGCCGCATCCGGGCCCGCGTGGCCCCCTATGCCGACGACCGGCCGCTCAACGGCGATTTCGCCGCCCTGCATACCATCCTCAGGACCACCCGTCCCTGACGGCGATGTCCGCCTTTCAGCCCCTGCCGCCCCCAGACCGACCCGGCCTACACTTCGCCCGAGGAGCACATCCGATGAGCAATCCGCGCCACAACATCCGCGAGATCAGGGCGCCGCGCGGACCTGAGATCAGCGCCCGGAGCTGGCTGACCGAGGCCCCGCTCCGCATGCTGATGAACAACCTCGATCCGGACGTCGCCGAGAACCCCAACGAGCTGGTGGTCTATGGCGGCATCGGCCGCGCCGCCCGCACCTGGGAAGATTTCGACCGGATCGCGACCACGCTGCGCACGCTTTCGGATGACGAGACCCTGCTGGTTCAGTCGGGCAAGCCGGTGGGCGTGTTCCGCACCCACAAAGATGCGCCCCGGGTGCTGATCGCCAATTCCAACCTGGTGCCGCATTGGGCGACCTGGGACCATTTCAACGAACTGGACCGCAAGGGCCTGGCCATGTACGGCCAGATGACCGCCGGATCCTGGATCTATATCGGCACCCAGGGCATCGTTCAGGGCACCTACGAGACCTTCGTCGAAGCCGGCCGCCAGCATTATGACGGCAATCTGAAGGGCCGCTGGATCCTGACCGGCGGGCTCGGCGGCATGGGTGGTGCCCAGCCGCTGGCGGCGGTGATGGCCGGCGCCTGCTGCCTGGCGGTGGAGTGCAACCCCGACTCGATCGATTTCCGCCTCCGCACCCGCTATCTGGATGCGAAGACGGAATCCCTCGACGAGGCGCTGGAGATGATCCGGGTCTGGACCGAGGCCGGCGAGGCGAAATCGGTCGGTCTGCTCGGCAATGCCGCCGAGATTCTGCCCGAACTGGTCTGCCGCGGCGTCCGCCCCGATATCGTCACCGACCAGACCTCGGCCCATGATCCGATCAACGGCTATCTGCCGATCGGCTGGAACATCGCCGAATGGCGGGCGAAGCGGGAAAGCGATCCCAAGGCGGTGGAAGCGGCGGCACGGGCTTCGATGAAGGTCCATGTCCAGGCGATGCTCGACTTCTGGAACCAGGGCGTGCCGACCCTCGACTATGGCAACAACATCCGCCAGGTCGCGAAGGATGAGGGGCTGGAAAACGCCTTCGCCTTCCCCGGCTTCGTGCCGGCCTATATCCGCCCGCTCTTCTGCCGCGGCGTCGGCCCGTTCCGCTGGGCAGCGCTCTCCGGGGATCCGGAAGACATCTACAAGACCGATGCCAAGGTGAAGGAACTGCTGCCCGACAACACCCATCTCCACCGCTGGCTGGACATGGCGCGGGACCGGATCTCCTTCCAGGGCCTGCCGGCGCGGATCTGCTGGGTCGGCCTGGGCGATCGTCACCGCCTTGGTCTCGCCTTCAACGAGATGGTCGCGAAGGGCGAGTTGAAGGCACCGGTGGTGATCGGCCGCGACCATCTGGATTCGGGGTCGGTTGCCAGCCCCAACCGCGAGACCGAGGCGATGAAGGACGGCTCGGATGCGGTGTCGGACTGGCCGCTGCTGAACGCCCTGCTCAACTGCGCGAGCGGCGCCACCTGGGTCAGCCTCCATCATGGCGGCGGCGTGGGTATGGGCTTTTCGCAGCATTCGGGTATGGTCGTCGTCTGTGACGGCACCGAGGATGCTGCGCGCCGGGTGGAGCGGGTTCTGTGGAACGACCCTGCGACCGGCGTGATGCGCCATGCCGATGCCGGCTATGACATCGCGCTCGACTGCGCCCGCGAACAGGGGCTGCGTCTGCCCGCGATCCTGGGGAACTGAGACCGGCCGCCGGCGGCCGGGCAAGACGGAGGAACGGTCATGGCCCCGATGCGTCTGCTGCCTGCGGCCGGACATCGGCGCATGCCCTGGAAGAACGGCGGCGGCGAGACCGTGGAAATCGCGATCTCGCCCGCCGATGCCGGGCTCGACGGCTTCGATTGGCGGTTGAGCATGGCGACCGTCGCCACCGACGGCCCGTTCTCCGTCTTCCCCGGCATCGACCGGTCGCTTGCGGTGATCCGCGGCGCGGGGATGGAGTTGTCGGTGGCAGGGGTCGGCAGCTGCAGCCTGGACCCCGCTGCCGAGCCCTTCGCCTTTCCCGCCGATCAGCCCACCACCGCCCGGCTGATCCACGGGCCGATCACCGATCTCAACCTGATGACCCGGCGGGCGGGGTTCGTCCACGAAATGGAGCGGATGCGGGTCGCCGGCCCCGTCGATCTGGCCGTGGTGTCCGAGGTCGTGCTGCTGCTGTGCGTCAGCGGCCAGGTCGGCGTGCAGATCCGGGGCGAAACGGTCGATCTTGCACCGCTCGACGCCCTGCTGATCGACCGCCGCGGCCTGGCCGAGGCCGGCGGGGTCGATGGCGAGGGTCTGCTGATGGTCTGCCGGATCCGCGAGCGCATGCTGGCCTGAGATGCGGGGTTTGCCCGGCGCAGGTGAAACCTCCTGACAGGTTTCTGTCACCTCCCATGGCAGGATGCCGGTTCCAGCACCACCGAACCGCACCCGGATGCCATGACCGACACCGCCGCCCGACCTGATCTCAAAGAGCCGGCCCTCAAAGACATCTTCGACCGTGCCCGGATCGAGGCGATCGCCGGTCATCTGGCCGATCTCTCGCCCGCCTTCGATCGTGCGCGCTTTCTTGAGGCGGCGCTGCGTGACCTCGACGATCTGGCCCTGATGGCCCGGCTCGGTCAGGTCAGCGGGGCGATCCATGCGGCACTCGACCTGCCGGTTGAGCGGGCGCTCGATGTGCTGCGCGACCTGGCGCCGCGCATGGGATCGGGCTTCGCGACCCTGATCCTGCCCGACTGGGTGGCCCGGTTTGCCTCCGACGACACGGATCGGGCGCTGGATGCGCTCGCCTTCTTCACCCGGTTCGGCTCGTCGGAATTCGGCATCCGCCCATTCATCCGCCGCGACCCGGCCCATGTGCTGGGGGTGATGACCGGCTGGACCGCCGATGCATCCGAACATGTCCGCCGCCTGGCGAGCGAGGGGGCCAGGCCGCGCCTGCCCTGGTCCTTCCGGCTTGAGGCGGTGATCGCCGATCCGGCGCTGACCTGGCCGATCCTCGACCGGCTGAAGACCGACCCCGCGATCTATGTCCGCCGCTCGGTCGCCAACCACCTGAACGACGTCTCGAAGGACCATCCCGACTGGCTGCTGGATCGGCTTGCCGGCTGGGACCGGGATCATCCGCATATCGCCTGGATCATCCGCCACGGCCTGCGCAGCCGGATCAAGGCCGGCGATGCGCGGGCGCTGGCGCTGGTCGGTGCCGACCGGCCCGCAGAGCTGCGGGTAGAGGCGGCGGCGATCACCCCGGCCAGGATCCGCCCGGGCGATCGCATCACCCTTGCCGTCGATCTGGTCTCCACCGCGGCGGTACCGCAACGACTGGTGATCGACTATGCCATCGGCTATGTCCGCCCGACCGGCATTTCCCGCAAGGTCTTCAAGCTTCGCACCGTCGATCTCGGCCCGGGCGAGCGGCTGCAACTCTCCCGCTCCCAGGTGATCCGCGACTTTTCCACCCGCCGCCATCATCCGGGCCATCATGCGGTGGAGCTGCTGGTCAATGGCGCGGTGCTGGCGGTGACCGGCTTCGACCTTGGAAGCTAGCGGCTCAGCCGCTCGATCAATGCCATGGCGGCTGCCGGATTGGCGGGTTTGTAGCCCGAGATGACATAGAGGAAGACGTCGCGTGGCGTGGGCGTCGCAGGCGGTTGCCCCACCATCGTCAGGCCCTCGGGCGTGTTCCCGGCGGCGATGGCACGGGCGCGGGTGGCCCAGAGGTCAAGCTCCTCCGGCGTATAGCCGGTCTCCGCGTCCTCATGCGTGCCCATGATCCGAAGACAGGCGAAGTCGGCGGTGGGATCGGCGATCTGCGGATGCTCCGAATCGCCTGCGATCACGATCGCCACACCGCGGGTCCGGGCCAGGGTGATCAGCTCCGGAACCGCGAAGCTCTGATGGCGAAGCTCCACCGCATGGCGGAGGCGCAGGCCGTTGCGCTCCGGCGGCAGCAGGTCGAGGAAGGCTTCGAAATCCTCGGGCAGGAAGGCCTTGGTAGGCATGAACTGCCAGTTGATCGGGCCCAGTTTGGGGCCGAGCGCCACCGCACCTTCAAGAAAACGTTCCACGGACGCCCCGGCCTCCGCCAGCACCCGACGATTGGTGGTGAAACGCGGCCCCTTGAGGGCGAAGACGAAATCCTCGGGCGTCTCCTCACGCCAGCGGGCGAAGGTCTCGGGCTTTTGCGTGCCGTAATAGGTGCCGTTGACCTCGATCGAACTGAGCCGGCCGGCGGCATATTCCAGCTCGCGCTTATGGGGCAGCCCGTCGGGATAGAAGCGGCCGCGCCAGGGCTCGAAGGTCCAGCCGCCGATGCCGATACGGATGGTGCCGGTCATAAGGTCCACCAGGTTGGGGGAGGGAAGGCCCGGGTGCGGCGTCCATCATCGCCCGCATGTGTCCTCTGCGCAAAGTGCATAAAGATAGCTCACCTACCTAATGATAATCTGACTCCCATGCTCATCATCGGGGGTCGGTATGATGTCTCTCGCCGTTGAAGGCTGGCCGGCGCGGCTCGGGCTCGATCGGGCCGGGCTCTTCCAGGCGGTGCGCCTTGCCGCCGCCGCCCTGATCGCCTTCTCGATCGCGGCCCTGCTGCATGTTCAGAACGCCTATTGGGCGGCGATGCCGGTCTGGGTGGTCGCCCAGTCCGCGCGCGGCCTGCTGATCGAGCGCGGCATCTTTCGCATCCTCGGCACCCTGATGGGGGCGGGCTTCGGGCTGGCGGCGGTCACGTTTGCGGGGGATCCCCTGCCGACGCTGGTCGCTCTCGGGGTCTGGATGGCTGCCGGCGCCGGTGCCACGCGGCTGATCCGCGGCACGGCGTCCTATGCACCGCTGATGGCTGGCATGACCGCGGCCGTGGTGGTGCTGCCATCGCTCTTTGCGCCGGATCAGTCGATCGCGCTCGCCATGGCGCGGGTGGAATGCACGCTGATCGGCGTGGTGGTGGTGACCCTGGTGACCGGCCTCTTCACGCCGCCCGCGCGCCGTGCGGATTTCCTCGACGGTCTCGACCGTCTGGTGGGGGCCGTGCGGGATTTCTCCGGTCTCTGCCGTAAGGATGTGGCCGAGACCGAGCTGGCTGCGGCGGAACATCGCCTGCTCGCACGCATGGCCCGGCTCGATGCCATGACGGCGCCGGTGACGGCGGGCTCGGCAGAGGGCTATCGCCGGCGCCGCCATGTCGATGCGCTGATCTTCGCCTGTCTCGACGTGATGGCGGCGGCCGAAAGCCGGCGCCTTGGCGGGGGTGACGACAGGCATCCCGATGCGGCCGAGATCCGGCTCGAGGTGGCCCGCCGGCGGCTGGCGGGGGCGCTGCCCGACAGGGCCCTGCCCACATCCGACCTGCCCATGCTCGGCGCCGATCGCGACTGGCGGGGCGCCTGGCGCATGGGGGCGGTCGCGGGTGGCGCCGGCTTCCTTGCCGGTGCCGCGGGTCTCGCCACCGGTTGGCCGGCGGCAGAGCTTGCGGCGCTTGGGGTCTGCATCTTTTCGATGGTGCTGGGATCGATGCCGCTGCCGCAGAAGGTGGCGCCGCCGATGTTCCTGGGGGTGGTCACCGGCGTCGCGCTCGCGACCGGCTATCGCTTCCTGGTTCAGCCGTATCTGGACGGCACGGCCATGCTGATCCTGACCATGGCGCCGATCTTCCTGATCGGCGGGCTTGGGCGCGCCTCGACCCGCACCGCCCTGCCGGCGCTGGATGCCAATATGTGCTTTCTGCTCGCCTCTCAGGCCGGCATGCCGGCGGCCGGGGCGTCCGAGATCCTGGCGGGCTCCGCCGCCCTGATCCTGGGGGCGGCGCTGGTGGCGGGGACCTGCATCGCCCTGCCGCGCCGGCCCGAGGGTCAGGCGGCGCGGGTTGCGGCCCTGCTGCGCGACGATCTGCGCCGGCTGATCACCGGCCCTGCGACCGAAGCGGCGGCTGCCCGCCATGCGGCACGGAGCACCCGCGGCATTCTGCGGCTGATGCTGCATCTGGGCCGGGCCGGCGGCATGGCGGCCTTGCCCGGGCGGCCGCTCGCCGTCCTGGTGCTGGCCCGTGCGGTGGCGTTGCTGGCCGCCCACCCCGAAGGCCGGCCGGGGCTTGCGGCGCTGGCGGGCTTCGCCCAGGATCCGGCAGGCACCGCGCGTGAGCTGGAGGCCCTGTCCGCGGCGGCTGCGGATCCCGATCTCGGCCGGTCGCTTCTGCTGGCGGCCGCGGCGTTGAAGGCGGGCGGCAGGATCCTGGGGCCGGTCGGGAAGGGAGTGGCATGACGGACGAGGCCCGAACCACTGACGACGGCACCGCCACCGACGACGCCACCCTCGGCCGCCCGGGCCGCATGGAGCGCTTCGGCATGCATCTGGTGCTGATTGCCCGGCTCTATCGCCGGCTGCTGGATCAGGCGCTGCACGGTCACGGCCTGTCCGAGGCCAGGGCCTTGCCGCTTCGCTATCTGGCGCGGCTGGGCGACGGCACCCGTCAGGGCCGGCTGGCCGAGGTGATGAACCTGGAGGGCCCGACCCTGGTCCGGGTGATCGACCAGCTGGTCGCCGACGGCCATGTCGAGCGGGTGGAGGATAGCGACGACCGCCGGGCCCGGCTCGTCCGCCTGACCCCGGCCGGGCGGGAGCTGGCGGAACGGCTCGGCGGCGACCTCACCACGCTGCGCGAGAGCATCTTCCGGGGCGTTGCCGATGCCGATCTCGCGGTCACGCTCAAGGTCATGGCGCAGGTGGAGGCCAATCTCCGCGATGCGGCACCGGGTCGCATGCGTGCCCCGTAGGTTTCCCAGTCAGGCGGCGTAAAAAGGGGTGATGACGTCGCCTGATGGAGTACCCGTCCCATGTCCGCGCCCAAGCGGTTGCTGATTGCCTTCCTTGTCGTCCTGCCCGGCCTCTGGCTCGCCACCGGGCAGATCTTCCAGGCGCCCGCAGAGATTTTCGCCATCCGCCCGGCGATGATGCAGGGCACCGGCATTCTGGCGATCGGTGCGATGAGCCTGGCCCTGGTGCTGGCGATGCGGCCGGTGCGCCTTGAAGGCCTGCTCGGCGGGCTCGACAAGGGCTATCGGCTGCACAAATGGCTGGGCATCACGGCGCTGGTCGCGGCCGTCATCCATTGGCTGTGGGCCCAGGCGCCGAAATGGGCGGTGGGCTGGGGGCTGCTCGACCGGCCGGCGCGCAACCGGGTGCCGGTCGAGCCGGGCACCCTGGAAGCCACCCTGCGCAGCTGGCGCGGCTTTGCGGAAAGCGTCGGCGAATGGGCCTTCTATGCGGCGGCGGCACTTATCCTGCTTGCGCTGATCCGGCGCTTCCCCTATCGCCGGGTCTTTCAGGTCCACCGGCTGCTGGCCCTGGCCTATCTGGTGCTGGTCTTCCATGCCGCGGTGCTGTTCACCTTCGATCAGTGGGCCCAGCCGGTCGGCATCGTGGTGGCCCTGCTGCTGGCGGCCGGCACCGTCTCGGCCCTTCTGGCCCTGTTCGGCCGGATCGGGATCCGCCGGCGCGTGGCCGGCCGGGTCTCCCGCCTGGCCCATGATCCGGCCACCCATGTGCTGGAGGTCGATCTGGCCCTCTCGGGCAGCTGGCCGGGGCATCGGGCGGGGCAGTTCGCCTTCGTCACCTTCGATGCCGCCGAAGGCCCGCATCCCTTCACCATTTCCTCCGCCTGGCAGGGCGACGGGCGGCTGCGCTTCCATGTCAAGGCGCTGGGGGATCATACCCGGGCCCTGCCGGCCCGGCTGACGCAGGGCGATCCGGTGACCGTCGAAGGGCCCTATGGCCGCTTCGACTTCATCGATCACCAGCCGGCCCAGCTCTGGGTGGCCGGCGGTATCGGCATCACGCCCTTCCTTGCACGGCTGGAGGCGCTGGCGGCAGCACCCGAGCGGCGGCCGGTCGATCTGGTCTATTGCGCGGCGGCGCCGGCGCCGGATTTCGTCGCCCGACTTCAGGCGCTGGCGACGGCGGCCGGGGTGCGGCTGCATGTCCTGGCGAGCGGTCGCGACGGCCGGCTTGATGCCGGCCGTCTGGCGGGGCTGGTGCCGGGCTGGCGCGAGGCCTCGATCTGGTTCTGCGGCCCGGCCGGGTTCGGCCGCAGCCTCCGTCGCGGGCTTGCCCGTCTCGGTCTTGCCCGCGGCCGCTTCCATCAGGAAGCCTTCGAAATGCGCTGATCCTGGCGGGGTGTCTCCGGCGCCAGATGCCGGGCGAGCATGGTGACCAGTTCGTCATGCAGCGCCCGGGGCAGGCGGTCATGCCCGTCGGCGAGGGCGCCGTGGACGACGGCCTCGATGCTCCGCTCCACCAGCACGGCAAGAATGGCGGGGTCCCGACCGGGGGCCAGGGGCAGGGTGGCGATCCAGCGGGCGACATGGCTGGTGATCGCCGCCGAGACGTCCCTGATCCGGGCCATGTCGCCGATCCGCGGCACCTGTTCGTTCAGCACCCGGTGCAGGGCCGGGTGCAGGCGGTGGGCATCGGTCGCGGCCGCGACGATCATCGCCACCGCCTCGGCCGGCGGCCTGCCGGCAAGTCGCGGCGCCAGGTCGTCGAATACCCGGGTCAGGGCTGCGGCGTGGCGGTCGATCAGCGCCGCGACCACCGCTTCCTTGGACGGGAAATACTGATAGAGCGAGCCGATGCCCACGCCTGCCGCCTCGGCGATGCGGGTGGTGGTGGCACGGTCGAAGCCGTCGCGGATCAGAATGTGAGCGGCGCCGTCCAGGATCGTCTCAACGGTGGCGCGCGATCGGGCCTGAACCGGCCGTTTCCGCGGGCTTGTGGCGGGGGGGACAGGCGGCATCGGCGGGGCTCCGGATGCGAATTCAGAAACCGAAGGAATCTTCGTATTCTGAAAGCGACCGATCAAGCCCCCCGATGAACGAGGTGTTCCGATGAAGCCGGCCGTGTTCTCGATTGCCCAGGAACTCGCGACACTGGTGCCGGGCGGCGATTTTCGCCTGCTCGATCATCATCTGGCCGACGGGCCGGTGATGGCCGGGGTGATCCGGATCGATGCAGGCAGCGTGAAGGGCTTCTGGGAACGCCATGACGGCGGCGACGAAATCCTGGTGATCCTGGCCGGCCGCGCCACTTTTACCATCAGCACGGGCACCATCAGCACGGGTGGGGAAGACATGCAGCTGGAGGTCGGGCCCGGCGACGTCCTCTGTGTGCCCAGGGCCATGACCCACGGCGCGGTCCTGCACACGCCCGCCCTCGACATCCTGTTCTTCACCCCCCGCGACGGCAGCAGTGCCTGGACCGACGATCCGTCGGTCACGCCCCGTCATTGATGCCGACGATCCGTCGGTCACGCCCCGTCATTGAGGCCGGCGGCCGCAGCCGCAAGCCAGCTGCGCACGGCCGGGTCCTCGGCCAGGCCGATCGCCCGGGCATAGGCGGCGCGGGCCGATGCGGCATCGCCCGACGCCGCCAGCAGATGGGCCCGAAGCGCCCAGGCGGGCTGATAGGTTTCAAGCCCGGCGACGGCGTCGAGGGCATGAAGCCCGTGCATCGGGCCCGCCGTTCCGGCCAGGGCGGCGGCATGGCCAACGGCGGCCCCCGCGGATGGGGCGATCGCCATCAGGGCCTTATAGAGGGCCAGGCGGATGTCGGGGCCGGGTTGCGGCCGGCCGGCGGGGTCGGCGCGTGCGTTATGGGCGGACTGGATCGCCGCCTCCAGCTGATAGCGGCCGGGGCGCCCCAGGGCTGCGGCCGCGGCCAGCTGGGCTTCGGCCTCGGCGATCAGATCCGCCCGCCAGAGCGTGGTGTCCTGAAGATCGATCGGGACATAGCGCCCGGCGGCGTCGCGCCTTGCCGGGCGGCGTGCCTCGCAATGGGCCATCAGGGCCAGAAGACCGCGCGCCTCGGCCGCGGCCGGCATCAGTTCCACCAGCAGCCGGCCCAGCCACAGGGCCTCGCCGGTCAGGTCGGCGCCGCGGGTATCGCCGCCGGCCACCATCTCCCAGCCGGTGCCGAAGGCGGCGTAGACGGCATCCAGCACATGGCTCAACCGTTCCGGCAGATCCTGCGGCTCGGGCAGCTGAAAGCCGATGCCGGCACTCCGGATCCGCGCCTTGGCCCTGACCAGCCGCTGCCCCATGGTGGCGGGTGCCACCAGAAAGGCCGATCCGATCCGGGCGGCATCCAGCCCCAGCACCGCCTGCAGCATCAACGGCGCGCGCATCTCGGGGGCGATCGCGGGATGGGCGCAGACGAACAGCAGGGCCAGGCGATCGTCGGGCAGGGGGCGCGCCGCCATCGCCGCATCCTCCGCCTCCCCCGCCAGCAGGGTCAGGGCCGGTTCGGCCGCCCGGCGCACGGCCCCATGGCGCAGGGCATGGGTGATCCGGCGGCGGGCGACCGTGGCGAGCCAAGCCTCCGGCGCGTGCGGCACACCCTGCCGGGGCCAGAGGTCGAGCGCGATCCGGAAGGCATCGGCCACGGCATCCTCTGCCGCGGCCAGGTCGCGGAACCGTGCGGCCAGGAAGGCGACGAGGCGGGCACGGGACTGCCGTGCCGCCGCCTCGACCGCCCTGTGTGCCGCGTCGGGGCCGGTCACGCCGCGCCCCCGGGTTCCTGCGCCGAGGGCATCACCGGCCGCAGCTCCACCGCGCCCTCGGCCGCCGCGGGGCAGCGGGCGGCCCAGTCGAGGGCCGTGTCCAGATCCGGCACCTCGATCACGAAATAGCCGGCGAGCCGCTCCTTGGTGTCGGCAAAGGGGCCGTCCTGCACCTCGCGGCGCCCGTCCGTGATCCGCAGCGTCGTCGCCGTCTCGGGCGGCAGCAGCCCGTGGCCTTCCAGCATGATGCCCGAGGCGCGGATCGCCTCGACATAGGCGCCCCAGCCGCCCCAATAGGCCCCGGCCCGGGCCGGATCCTTCTGCTTCGCATGGGCTTCGGCGGTTTCGTAGATCACCATCATGTACTGCATCGTTCGCATCCCTCATCTGCGGACGGCACGCCGTGCCCGCACCCCGCGGGCCGCTCTTCCCCGTCCGGAATGATGAGCCCCGGGCCATGGCGATTTCGACAGCGATGCCGTGCGGCCCGAGATTTTTTTTGAGGCGGGGATGTCCGGTGCCGACCCCACCCGCAGGCCGGCGACTTGACACCCGATACAACCACAGATCAGAATCACCCCCCATGAAGGTCCGCCTCTCGCTCCTGACGGGGGAGGGCGGTGTAAAAGGGAACATGGGCACGGGCGCTGCGCGCCCGGGAGCCATGGCTGCCCCCGCAACTGTAGGCGGAGAGTTCGTCGCCCGCCCGGGACCTGAGGTTCCGGGCTGTCAGGCCACTGGGCAACCGGGAAGGCCGGCGACGGATGGTGACCCGCAAGCCAGGAAACCTGCCTTCGCATCTGACAGGGCCACTCTCCGAACGGGGTGTTCGGACGGGGGCGGGGTCCCCGGAACCTGCCGGGATTTCTCCGAAGGCCTTGCCGCACGTGGCCAACGCCTTCGGAGGATCGGCCCTTGCATATTATGGAAGGTTATCTGCCGGCGACCCATGCTGCCCTCTGGGCGGCGGTCTCGGCACCCTTCGTCATTCACGGTGCCCGCCGCATCACCCGGCTGGTCCGCGAAACGCCGGAAGTGAAGCTGCTGCTGGCGGCGTCCGGCGCCTATGTCTTCGTGCTCTCGGCGCTGAAACTGCCCTCGGTCACCGGCAGCTGTTCCCATCCGACCGGAACGGGGCTGGCCGCCACCCTGTTCGGGCCCACGGTCACCACCGTGCTCGGCACCATCGTGCTGCTGTTTCAGGCCCTGCTGCTCGCCCATGGCGGGCTCACCACCCTTGGCGCCAACGTGTTCTCCATGGCGATCGCCGGGCCCTTCGTGGCCTGGGGGCTGTTCCACGGCCTCACCCGCATGGGGGCCGGGGCCGCGCTCGCGATCTTCGTCGCGGCGACGCTCGGCGATCTTGCGACCTATGTGGTGACCTCGCTGCAGCTGGCGCTCGCCTTTCCCGATCCGGCCGGCGGCATCGCCGGGGCGGCATCGAAGTTCCTGGGCATTTTCGCCCTCACCCAGGTGCCGCTGGCGATCAGCGAGGGGCTGCTGACCGTGGTGGTGTTCAACATGCTCGGCCGTTACAGCCGCTCGGAACTGAAGGCGCTGGATCTGTTCCGCGGGCGGGTGGCGTCATGATGAAGCGCAATCTGGTTCTGCTTGCCCTGGTCGTGATGCTGGCGATCGCACCGCTGCTGATCCATCCGCCCGGCACGGTGGAATTCGCCGGGGCCGACGGTCAGGCGGAACTGGTGATCGGCGAGATCGCGCCGGACTATGTGCCCTGGTTCCAGCCGCTGTGGGAGCCGCCGAGCGGCGAGATCGAAAGCCTGCTCTTCGCCCTGCAGGCGGCGATCGGCGCCGGTCTGCTCGGCTATTATTTCGGCCTGCGCCGTGGCCGCCGCGAGGCGGACCCGGCCGCGGACGAGGCGGCACCGGCACGTGCCGACGGACCCCGCGCCTGATGCGGGCCATCGATCGTGCCGCGCAGACCAACCGTTGGCGCAGACGACCGGCTGCCGAAAAGGCCCTGATCTTCATCGGGCTGATGCTGGTCTCGCTGATCGCGGCCGGCTGGATCGGCCAGATCGTGATCCTGACGCTGGTCCTTTGCCTGGTGCTGGGGGCGGCACGGGTGGCCCCGCGGGATCTGCGCGCCGCGGCCGTGGTGCCGGCCGGTTTCATCCTGGCCGGCACCGCCGTGCAGATGATCACGCTGCATTGGGCGGCCGGGCCGGAAGTGGTGGGGCCGGTTGTGGGCATCGCCGGGCCCGAGATGCTGTCTGCTGCCGCTTTCACCGGCCTCAGAAGCATCACCTGCGTCGCCTGTCTGATCGGGCTTGGGTTGACCACGCCGCTGACCTCGCTGCTGCAGATGGTTCAGCGTCGCGGGCTCGCCCCCGACATCTCGGATCTGGCGATGATGATGTTCCGCATCGTCTGGCTGGTGCTGGACTGTCTTGAGACGGGGCAGCGTGCCCAGGCGGCCCGGCTGGGGCATGCCGGCTGGGGCCGGCAGATCCGCTCGGGCGGGCGGCTGCTTGCGGGGCTTCTGCCCCGCGTGCTGGATCGGGCGCAGCGGATGAATGCCGGGCTCGCGGTGCGCGGTTATGACGGCCGTCTGCGCTTTGCCGGCACCGAGGCGGTTGCGGCCCCGGCGCGGCTTGCCCTGCTTGCCGGTGGTCTGGTGCTTGCTGCGGCCGGGGCGGTCTGGATCGGCTGATGCTCGAAGCCCGCGGTCTGGTCCATCATTATCCGGGCGGCGTCACGGCGCTCGACCATGTCGATCTGGCGATCCCGGCCGGCGGCCGGCTGGCCATTCTGGGCGCCAATGGCGCCGGCAAATCCACCCTGCTGCTGGCGCTGGCCGGGGCGATCCGCACCGATCAGGGGCAGGTCGTGCTGGACGGCACCCCGGTCACCCACGACCGCAAGGGCCTGACCCGGCTGCGGCACCGTGTCGGTCTGGTGTTTCAGGACCCGGATGATCAGCTCTTTGCGGCGACCGTCGCCGAGGATGTGAGCTTCGGCCCGCTCAATCTGGGGCTGACGGCAGCCGAGGCCCGGGAGCGCACGGCCGAGGCGCTGGCGATGATGGGTGTCGTCCATCTCGCCGACCGGGCCACCCATATGCTCAGCTTCGGCCAGCGCAAGCGGGTCGCGATCGCGGGGCTGCTCGCCATGCGTCCCGGCATTCTGCTGCTCGACGAGCCGACGGCAGGGCTGGATCCGGCGGGGGTGGACGAGCTGATGCAGCGCCTGGATGCGGTGGCGGGCACCGGCACCGCCGTGGTCATCGCCACCCATGACATGGATCTGGCCAATGGCTGGGCCGACCGTGTCGCCGTTTTCGGCCGTGGCCGGATCGTCCTGGACGGGGCGCCCGACACGGTTTTCGAAGACGAGGTGCTGCTGTCGGGGCTGGGGCTGCGCCTGCCGATGCTGCGCCGTCTGGCCTCTGCCCTGGCATCCCGTGGACTCTTGCCGGCCGGGCCCCTGCCGCGGCGGCTGGAGGATCTGGTGGCGGCACTACCACCATTGCGATAACGGGGGCGCCATTGCGATAACCGGGGCCGGGTGCCCCCCGGCCTTCGTCAGCCCGAAGCCTTCAGCCGGCGGTGAAGCGTGGCGCGGTGAATGCCCAGCACACGGGCGGCTGCGCTGATATTGCCCCCCGTCCCCGCCAGGGCGCGGAAGACCGCCTCATCGGTCAGGGCGCGGAGGGAGGCGGGGCCTGGCGACGCCGAAACCGCCGGCGTGACCGGAGAGGCCTGAGACGGCTGTGCCGGGGCCCCGGCCCCGGCCATGGGGTCGGTGGGGTTGGTGGGGTTGGGTTTTGCCTCTGCCCGGATGTCTTCCGGCAGGTCTTCCGCCTCGATCACCGCTCCGTCATCCGCCAGCGCGACCAGGGTGCGCAGCAGGTTGGCCAGCTCGCGCAGATTGCCGGGCCAGCCGTGGCCGATCAGCCGGCGGCGGGCCTCGTCCGACAGGCGGATGGCGCGTGTGGCGGCCCCGGTGGCGGCGAAGACGGCGTCGACGATGCCGTCCAGCGGCCGGCGGTCGCGCAGCGGCGTCAGGGTCACCGACAGATGGTTCAGGCGGTAATAGAGGTCGCTGCGGAAGCGCCCTTCGGCCACGGCCGTCTTCAGGTCCTGATGGGTGGCGGCGACCAGCCGGAAATCGACCTTAACCGGCTTGCCGGCCCCCAGCGGCAGCACCTCACCATCCTGAAGCACCCTCAGCAGCCGCGCCTGCAGGCCAAGCGGCATGTCGCCGATTTCGTCCAGAAACAGGATACCGCCCTCGGCCTGGCGGATGCGGCCGGTGGAGCCGCGCCGCCGGGCGCCGGTGAAGGCGCCGTCCTCGTAGCCGAACAGCTCGCTTTCCAGCAGGCCTTCCGGAATGGCGGCGCAGTTCACGGCGACCAGGGGCCGGTCGGTCAGGCTGGACCGGCGGTGCAGCGCGCGCACGAAGACCTCTTTGCCGGTACCGGTTTCCCCCTGCAGCAGCACCGGGATATCGGCATCTGCGGCCCGCACGGCGCGGGCGAGCAGGGCGTCGGTGCCGCTGTCCCACACCATGCCGCCGCGAACGGTCACGGCCTGGGCCTCGGCGACGGGGCCAGGCGCCGGGCGGCGGCGCGGTGCCGCGGGGGCGGGGCGCGAGACGCGCAGATGCATCGGCACGCCGCCGGCACGGGTGTGCAGAAGCCGGGCCTCGCCGGTCATCGCCCCGTCGAACAGGGCTTCCCAGTCGGTCTCGCCGATCGTCGAGGCATCGACGCCGAGCAGGCCGAGGGCGATGCGGTTGGCCGCGGTCAGCCGCCCGTCGCGGAAGGCCAGCAGCCCCTCATGCGGGGTGCCGAGCCAGGAGGGGTGGGAATGCAGCCGCACCAGCAGATCGGCGCCGTCGGCCTCGGCGGCCTGCATCGCCCAGCGATGCTCCAGATTGGCGACCGCCAGGCGGATCAGGGTCCGGGCATGGGTCTGCGGGCGGCGGGCATCGGCCGACAGGTCGAACAGCCCGGCGATCCGCCCGGACGGATCGAAGACCGGCATCGCGGTGCAGACCAGGAAGCGGTTCTCGTCCAGATAATGCTCCGCCCCGTCGACCTCCACCAGGCCGCCTTCGGCCAGCGCCGTGCCGACCGCATTGGTGCCTTCATGTTCTTCCGACCAGCAGGCGCCCGGCTGCAGGAACACCCGGCGGGCCCGGCCGGCGAAGCCGTCATCGCCGCGTGCATCCAGGATCAGGCCGCGGGAATCGGTCAGGATCGCCACGCCGCGCGCATCCGCCATGGCATGGGCGAGCAGGTCGAGTTCGGGGGTGGCAAGGCGCAGCAGGTCGTGATTGCGCTCCCGCTGGCGGCGCAGCGCCGCCAGGCCGAGCGGATCCTGTCGCGCCGGCCGGTTCATCGCCAGCCCGCGAGAGGCGCAGCGTTGCCAGGACCGGCCGATCACCTCGGGCACGGATCCGTCAGGCAGGTGGCCGGCATCGCGGAACTGGCCGCGGACGCCGGTGAGCGTCTGCATCTGCAGCCCGGACTGCTGGGACATCCGGTCGTTCTCCCCGCGGCGCCCCTTGATGTTCATCGACCGTCGGTTATGGCTGTGGCCGCCGTCACCCCGGTCCCGGTTGCGGCGGCGGGCGCCTGCCTTGCCGCAACACTATCCCTCCAGAATGCCCCGGCGGCGGCAGTTGTGCAAGGGATGCAAGGGTTTGCGCATCAGGATGGCGGCCCGGGGACGCAGTGGCATTGCGGCCTTTTGCGACAGCTGTCGCACAACTGTCGCGTCTTGCGACAGGCGGGCGACGGCGCCCGCTGTCGAAGGGGCCGTCCACCCGGCGCTGTCCCGCGGTTTCCGGGGGGAAACATCAACTGGCACGGCCTTTGCCAATAGATCCGTCGGAATGGTGTCGGGCGTCCCTACCCGCCATTTCCCCCACCGCGTCAGCATATCCCTCGCGGATGCGGTGCTTAACTTGCGGGGGCGGTGTTCCCGTGCGCCGCCCCCGTCATCGTCTCCGGACTGCCGGATCCTGATACGCCCCGGGGCAGCGGGCGTGCGGTTCCGCCCGGAACGCGCTATGCTGATCGTGTTGCGCCACCTGCGCGATCATCTCTCTTTCCAGACCATCCACAACGAGACCCCCCGCCGGCTGCGTCCGCGTGAAGGGGGGCGGACAAACCGTCCGGACGTCTCACCGATGGAGGAAACGCGAAGATGTCTCTGCCGAACACGATGAAGGCGGCCGTGGTGCGCGCTTTCGGCCAGCCGCTGGTCATAGACGAGGTTCCCGTGCCGCGCCCGGATCCCGGGCAGGTCCTGATCAAGGTCGTGGCCTCGGGTGTCTGCCATACCGATCTTCATGCGGCCGAGGGCGACTGGCCGGTGAAGCCGGAACCGCCCTTCATCCCCGGCCATGAAGGCGTGGGCTATGTCGCCGCCGTGGGCGCCGGGGTGCGGTCGGTGAAAGAGGGCGACCGGGTGGGCGTGCCCTGGCTGCACACCGCCTGCGGCCATTGCGAGCACTGCATCACCGGCTGGGAAACCCTCTGCGGCGATCAGCAGAACACCGGCTATTCCGTCGACGGCGGCTTTGCCGATTATGTGCTTGCCGACCCGGCCTATGTCGGCCACCTGCCCCAGGCGCTGGGCTTCGAGGCGGCGGCCCCGATCCTTTGTGCCGGCGTCACCGTCTACAAGGGCATCAAGGAGACCGAGGCCCGGCCCGGCCAGTGGCTGGTGGTCTCGGGCGTCGGCGGCCTCGGTCATCTGGCCGTGCAATACGGCAAGGCGATGGGGCTGCATGTGGCGGCGGTCGATATCGGGGATGAAAAGCTGGCACTCGCCCGCCGGCTGGGCGCCGATGTGGCGCTGGATGCCCGCGACCCCGAGGTCGTGCAGAAGATGATCACCGAGACCGAGGGCGGCGCCCATGGCGTGCTGGTCACCGCGGTTTCCGAGAAGGCCTTCGCCCAGGCTGCCGACATGCTCCGCCGCCGCGGCATCATGGCGCTTTGCGGCCTGCCGCCCGGCACCTTCCCGATCTCGATCTTCAACATGGTGCTCAACCGCCGCACCATCCGCGGATCGATCGTCGGCACCCGGGCCGATCTTGCCGAATGCCTCACCTTCGCCGGCGAGGGCAAGGTGGCGGCGACCTATTCGACCGCGCGGCTGGAAGACGTCAACGATGTCTTCGATCGCATGCGGGCCGGCAAAATCGAAGGCCGGGTCGTCCTGCAGATCTGAGGCCTGCTCACCCTTCCGGACCGGCGCCCGTAAGGGTGCCGGTCTTGAGGAAGGCCGGCAGGACATCCATCGGGTCGGGCGCCAGATGGACGATCCGGCGGCGCAGGATCGTGTCATGTGCCGCCACCTCCACGCCCATGCCCCGCATGGCCTCCAGCACCCGCTGTTCGTGGGACCCATGGAACGCCGCCGGGACCGAGAGCCGGGCAAGGATCAGCGTATCCGAGGTGACCGTCTGATCGTCGGACTGGCCGAAGGCGCCCCCCAGCAGCGGAATGCGGTCCAGCCCGCTCTGGCCGCTGCCGGTGTGCTGCTGCGTGGTGTTGGCGATGGTCCCCAGCACCACCGGCCGGCCATAGGGGAAATAGCCGGCGATCTGATAGGTGTTCTTCGACACGTTGACCACCTGGGCCAGCACCGACGGCTCGAAACGGGCGATCGAGCTGAATTCGAACTGCAGCTGCAGGCTTGCATAATCGGGCGTGGCCCGGTCCGGCTCGATATGAAGGGTGATGCCGGTCTCGGCGGTGTATTGTTCGGCATCGCCGGTGGCATTGAAGAGGATGGTCAGATTGCCGCCCTCGTGTATCTCGGAGGTGTTGCCGATCGAGGTCACCACCGAGGGCGCTGCGTCGACATAGACCCGGCTGTTGCTCGCCTGCGGGGTCACGCGCACCGCATACTGGATCTCGGGGATCGAGATCGTGACCTCGTTCAGGATGCTCATCTGCCAGTCCTGGCCGGGGCTCTTCTCCCAGCTCTGGTTGCGCTCCGCGCCCAGCTGGACGGTCAGATCGTTGAAGAAGTCCGTGCCGCGTACGGTCGCTTCCGAGGACTGGCGGCGCACGAAATAGAGATTGGCGACGATGTTGAGGTCGCGGCATGCCGCCTCGTCGGAGCCGCCCTCGCAGACCAGATCGTCGTCCACTCCCGTGCTGCCGGTCGGGTAGGGCAGGGCGGTGACCGGGGTGGTCTCCGTCGCATCTTCGGTCATATAGACCGCGCGCACGAAGCGGCTGGCCGGATCGTCGTCCTGGCGTTTCGCCGCCTGCATGGCGTCGAACATGGCGAGGGCCACGGCCTCGTTACCGCCGCGGAGTGCTGCGATGGCGGCCAGGGCCCAATAGAGGCTGCGATCCTCGATCAGGGCCGCGTTCAGGAAGGCGACCTGCGCCTCGCCCGGATTGCCGAGCACGCTTTCCGCAAGCCCGAGCCCGGCATAGGAGGGCGCATGATCGCGCGCGAAACGTGCAGCCGCCGCGAAGGCGGCGCGGGCGAAGACCATACGGTTGTTGAGGGGAGCATCCTGGTCGAGCAGGTCCAGCCCGTAGCGGAAATGCTTCCGCCAGTCATGTCCCAGTTCGTGGATCGGCGTCATGGGCTCGGCGATGCGCGGCGGGCCGCCGAAACAGGCCGACAGCAGGCCACAAAGGCAAAGCGATGCCGTCGCCCGGATCGCTCGGCCAGGGCGGATCATCCGGGCCGGGCCCGGCCGGGGCGACGGCATCAGGCTCATTTGCAGGCCTTCTGCCAGGACGTGGCCTTCTCCGACACCGCATTATAGACGTCGAAGACCGAGGCGATCCGATCCACGACCTTCGACTGAAGGTCCTGCATCTTCTTCTCTTTCATGTCCGAGAGATCGGCCAGATAGCCGAAAGGCGCCGGGACGGTCTGCGTGCCAAGGCTGACCTCCTTGGTGTCACCCTTGTATTTGAACTTCGCCTTGGCACCGACCTTGAGCTTGTCGGCACTGGCCGATTCGACCTTGACGCAGAGCGTCGTCTCCACATGGCCGCTCAGGTGAAAATAGGGCGCGCAGGTGTAGTCGTCCTTGCGCGTGTCCGAGATGACGTACTGGTACAGGTTGAGCGGGCTCCAGTTGTCATCGCTCCATTTGAAATAGCTGTTATACGACAGATTGATGCCCTGGATCTGGCCGAGGAGGACGGGCTGGTCCTTGCCGTCCACCTTCATCGCCTTGTCGGGATAGACCGGGAACATCCGCAGATCGACCTTCAGCTGGAAGGTCCGGCTGTAGCCCGCAAACTTCTTCTTCTCCTTGGCGTGCAGATAGAACAGCGGATATCCGTTCTCGCGGATGTCGTTCAGCTTCTGCCGCTTGTCCTGAAGATCGGCCAGGATGTGGATGGCCTTGCAGGCATCGAACTTGGCGGTCTTGTAGGCGGATGCGGTGCCGGAATCCGCCTGGGCCAGATAGGCGGCGAGGGCGGTCTGTTCGGTGGACTGGCTGCAGCGCAGGCTCAGAATGTCGAGTTTCGTCTTGTCGTCATCCGCCGCCGCCTGGGCGAGCGCCTCGGCATTGTTCATCGTGTTGGTCACGACCGGCGGCATCTTCGTCTGGATCTGGCCTTCCTTGAAGACCGCGGTATAGCCGGCGAGATTGTAGCCCTGGCCGACCAGTTTCGACGTCTCGGTGACCTTCTTGTTCAGGGCGTCGAAGGCCGAGAAGACGCCCTCGGCGTAATCCTTCGACGTCGCCGCGGCATAATCGCTCTGGGTGCCCGGCGGGACGCTCTGTGCGATCTGGCGCATTTCGGCGATCCGGTCGGCCACATCGCCCGACAGGCTGACGCAATCCTGCGCGGCCGCGGCCGACACGTTGAAGATCAGGGCCATGGCCGCGACGCCGCAGGCCAGGTTCCGCATCTGCTTTTCCATCATCTCCTGCCTCACCAGAGGGCGATCATCACCCGTCTAGAGAGACACGCGGCGGCCTGTGGCGATATACCATCAACATGGTATCCGGCACGGTTTTCTGGCGAAAATCAGAGCAGTCAGGGGGAATATCAACAGTCGTTAAGGCGGCATGGTAAATACAGAGACAGTTCCGTGTGGTTCTGTCGCGTGTTCAGGACGGTTCTGCCTCCCAACTGTTGCGCGCGTCTTTGCATGTTGTGAAGGCCGAAACCCTGCCCGGGGGTGTCTCCGGCGCGGCCGTCATTGGCGACGATGACGATCCCGCCCGCTGTGCCGGTGGGGTCCGGGCCGCCCCTGATCTCGATCTGCCTGGCCGGGCCGTGTTTCAGCGCGTTGGTGACGGCTTCCTGAAGGATGCGCAGGATCGAGAGCGCATTGCCGGGTGTCACGCCGCGGATGTCGGGCAGCGCCTCCATCGACCAGACCAGGCGCACGCCCAGCCGCCGCAATCGCGGGGTCAGGCGTTCGCGAAATCCCGCCAGCGCCAGCGGCAGATCGGTATCGCCGAGGTCGAGCGAATGGATGACCAGCCTGAGATCGTCGAGCGCCTCGCGCGCGGTCCGCTCGATGTCGTCGCGCCGCTGCCCGGTCTCGGAGAGGGCGATGATCGACACCAGATGGCCGCTCAGCCCGTCATGCAGATCCTGCATCAGCCGGCGGCGTTCCTGTTCGCGGACCGCCTGGCCGACCAGATGTTTTTCCGTCTCGTGCAGGATCGACAGCTCGGCTTCGCGCTCCGCCAGGCGGGCGCGCAGATCGTCATTGGCCCGGTCGAGCCGGTTGAGACTGGTGGCGAGCCGCGACATCAGCAGGATGAGGAAGGCGAGATATGTCAGCAGCCGCACGAAGGTCGACAGCAGGAACGCGCCCGGGATCAGGCCGAAGGCCACGGCGACGTCGTGAAGGCCGAACCAGGCGGTCAACAGCGCGGGCACGCCGAGCAGCCCCCCTGTCCACAACCGCCGTGTGATGAAGGCATGCAGAAGCACCACGCCGGCCACGGCATGGCCGGCAATGCCGATGCCCGCCCCCAGAAGCTGCGTGGGGGCGATCGGCGCATCGGCAAGGATCCGGGACGTCAGCAGCAGGGCGGGGACGATGATGATGGCCGGCACCAGCCAGCGCGGCCTGGGGCGTCCGGTGATCGCCAGGGCAAGGCCGATCATCATCAGCCCGAAAGCCGGCAGCATCAGCACGATATGAGACGTCGCGAACGGGATGAGACGCGGGAAGGGCCAGAGCTCGATCCCCGCCATCGCCAGACTGCTGACGCTGAGCACCATCAGCCAGCGAAACACCGGGTCGGAGGGCCGCCCGGCCCAGATCGCGAACAGCCCCGCGGCGATGAACAGATGCAGCGCCAGCGAAATGCTGCGCAGCTCGGTATTGATGAGCGGCCTGAGCCACGGAGGATCGATCATCCTCTCGGCATCGCCGATATAGATCCGGGAAAGATGGGCCGGGATCAGCCCGTCGGTGCGGGTCAGCGTCAGCACCAGATGGTTGGTGCCGGTGACCAGAAGATCGGGCGGGATCTGCCGCAGCTCGAAATAGCCGCGCGACAGATCGGCCCATGATGCCGTCCGCTGGCGATACAGAACCCGGCCGTTCAACTGCACCACCAGCTTCTGCCGGATCGACGGGATGAACAGGCTCTGTGGCCGGTCGGGAACCGCATCGATGACGACATCGATCAGATAGACCGCCTGCGTCCGCTCGGGCAGGTTGCGTTGCCAGCTGTGCGGCAGCCCGACCGGATGATCCGGGCCGTCGTTCAGCGACAGCCGCGCCTGATCCAGCACCAGCGCGGCCTTGGGGGACGGCAGGCCGACCAGAAAGGGAAGCCCGGCAAGAGCGATTATGACCGCCAGCAGCACGGCGACCGCGACGCCATGCCGGCGATCTGCCGGGCCTGCCGCGGTCACAGGCGGATCAGCCCAAGGCGGGTCGCCTCGTAGACGGCCTCCGAGCGGTTGGACGCCTGAAGCTTGCGATAGATGTTCCGGACATGCACCGGCACGGTCTGGTGCGAGATGCCCAGCCGCTCGGCCAGTTCGGCATAGGTGAAGCCCTTGGCGATCCCCCAGAGGATGTCCATCTCCCGCGGCGTCAGGGTCGGGGCCGGGACGGCCGCCGCCTCCTGCGCGCCGGGGCGCGCAGTATCCGACAGGCGGCGCACCAGAACCCGGGCGATGCTGGACGAGATGGGGGATCTGCCGAGCATCACATCCAGCACGGCCTCGCAGAGATCGTGCGACTCCATGTCCTTGAGCAGATAGCCGGTCGCCCCGGCCTCGATCGCCGCCAGCACGGTGGTCTCGTCGGCCAGTGCCGAGATGACCATCGCCTGGGCGTCGCGCTGCTGGCGGGACAGCAGGCGGATCGCCTCGATGCCGTTGCCGTCGGGCAGCTTGAGGTCGGTGATCAGCAGGTTGATCGCCTCGGCCTCGATCACGGCGCAGGTCTCGGCCAGCGTGGCGCAGGCCCGGACCAGCTCCGCCATCGGCCAGCCCCGGATGATCTGGGCCAGCCGTTCGCGAACCGGGGCATCGTCTTCGGTCAGCACGATGCGTATGCGGCGCGTCTCGCGTTCTTCCGTCATTCACTCCCCGATCACAGCGATGCGCCGATCAAATGGCACGACCAGTCTATGCCGGTGGGGCGGCGCTGGCTCTACCTGAAACATGGTAAACGCCGGGGCGGAGCCCGAACCGGCAGGCAGACCCGTCACCGCCGGACCGTCACGATTGTGGCCTTCCGCACCCGGGTCCGCGCGAAAGCGTCGCGGGGCATGGTTGCAGGCTTGCGCTTGAGGTGCACTTGCGACTTATTTGCGGTTCGAGATGCCGGCCCGCCTGCCGGCACCTGCCTTCGCCGCGAGACCCATGTCCGACGACGACCTCACCCGGATCGATCTCAACCTTCTGGTCGTGTTCTCGGCGCTGATCGAGACCGGCAGCGTGACCCGTGCCGCAGAACGGCTGCGATCCAGCCAGCCGGCGGTCAGCCGCTCGCTCGCGCGGCTGCGCGAACTGTTCGACGACCCGCTGCTGATCAAATCCGGCAAGGAGATGGTGCCCACCCCCCGGGCACTGGCGCTGAAGGGGCCGGTCGCGGCGGCGCTGGGCGACATCCGGCGGCTGTTCAAGCCGGCCGGCTTCGACCCCGCCATCGATCGGCGACGCTTCCGGGTGTCGTCGACCGATTACGGCGTGCTGTCGGTGCTGGCACCCGTGATGGGCGAGCTTGCCACCACCCCCAATATCGAGATCGCCGTCGATCCGTTGAGCGACGACGATCATCAGAAGCTGGCTTCGGGCGCGCTCGACATGGTGATCATCGGCCGCACGCCCGAGCGGCCCGAGCTGTATCGGCGCCGGCTGTTCACCGAACGCCGCGCCTGTCTGGTGCGCGAGCATCACCCGATCACCCGCGACCCCGATGTCATGGCCGGCCGGCCGCCCACCATCGATGCCTGCCTTGCCTGGCCGCATGTGGTGATCACGGTGCTGGGCGATCTGACCGGCAGCCATGTCGCCCGCCAGCTGCGCCGCCTGGACAAGCGGCGCCAGGTGGCGGTGCAGATGCCGTATTTCTCGGTGGCGCCGCTTCTGATCGAGCAGTCGGATGCGCTGCTGATCCTGCCGGAGCGCGCCGCGAAGCGCTTCGCCGAGGCCCGCGGGCTGGTGATGTTCGAGGCGCCCGACGTGTTCGGCACCTTCGACTACTGGCTGGTCTGGCATGAACGCGCCCGCAGGGATCCGGCACTCCATTGGCTCATTGAGCGCATAACGGCGACCGTCGGTGATCCGGCATGCGCATAACCGATATCCGAACCGCGTATTTCCCTTTCCGTTATGCAAGTGCGAATTACTCGCAAAGTTTGAGTAAACCCTTGCACGGGAGCGGGATGATGACGGATCGCCGCGGACGGCGCGCGCGCTGGCGCGCCACCACCACGACGGCCGGGGCGGCCATGGCGGGCATGATGATGTCGATGGCGGCCGAAGCGCAGGAGCGGAGGGCGGTGGAGCTGGACCAGATGGTGGTCTCCGCCACCCGCACCGAAGAAGAGGCGCGCACCGCGCCGGCCTCGGTGACCGTGGTCGACGGCGAGGATCTGAAGGCCTATCCGGTCTCGGACCTGACCGAGGCGATCCGCGACATTCCCGGCATCAGCCTGACCGCCGGCAGCCAGGGCCGCCGGCAGATCAGCATTCGCGGCATGGATCCGTCTTTCACCCTGATCCTGGTCGACGGCAAGCGGGTCAACTCGACCGAATCCGTTTTCCGCCACAATGATTTCGACATCGGCGCCATCCCGGTCGCCGCCATCGACCGGATCGAGGTGGTCCGGGGCGGCATGTCGGCCCTCTACGGCTCCGAAGCCATGGGCGGGGTGGTGAACATCATCACCAGACCCGCCGCACGGCACTGGACCGGCAGCGTCGATCTGGGCGTCGACATGCCGACCGAGGGCGATCGTGGCACCGAGGCCCGGACCAGCTTCTTCCTGTCGGGTCCGCTGGTCGAAGAGAAGCTCGCCGTCACCGTCACCGGCACCTTCGATCGCCGCGAGGTCTGGAACGGGCTGGATGGCGGCGCGGTGACCGACGGCAGCGGCAACCCGGTCACCCGTCCGAACGGCACGGTCGTGAACCGGTCCGATCTCGCCACGCTCGAAGGCCGCGAGGATTATCAGGGCCGGGTCAAGTTCACCCTGACCCCCGATGACGACCAGACGATCGAGGCCGAATACGGCCAGTCGCGCCAGACCCGCTTCGGCGAGTACTATATCAGCGGCTGGGGCGATGCCGATGCGGTGGTGACGCGCCGCGACATGGGGCTGTCGCACGAAGGCGACTGGGATTGGGGCACCACCTTCATCCGCGCCTATGCCGAAACCTCCGAGACCGCGGAAGACAGCATCCGCCAGGAGAACCGGGTCGTCGAGGGCAATGTCTCGCTGCCCTTCGACCGCCACACCCTGGTGATGGGGGCCGAGGCGCGGTGGATCGAGCTCAAATCGCCGGACGAGTTCGACAGCGGCCGCGCCGAAACCGATGCCCAGGCGCTCTATCTTCAGGACGAGTTTCGTCTGACCGACGAGATCAAGCTGCTCGCCGGCGGCCGTCTGGACGAGGATAAGTATTTCGGCGCCCATTTCACGCCCCGCGGCTATGCCGTCTGGACGCCGACGCCCGAGATCACGATCAAGGGCGGTGTCTCGACCGGTTTCAAGGCGCCGACCCTGCGCCAGCTGACCGAGGATTCGAGAACTTCGTCCTGCCGCGGCAGCTGCTACATCAAGGGCAATCCGGATCTGAAGCCCGAGGAGAGCGTGAACTACGAACTCTCCGCCGGCTATGACACCGGTTCCTGGGGGGCGACCGTCACCCTGTTCCAGAACGACGTCGAGAACCTGATCGATACCCCGCGCGGCAGCGGCGTGACCCCGGTCGGTCAGGAGAACGGCCGCAATGTCTTCGTGCCCGTGAACATCAACGAGGCACGCATCCGCGGCGTCGAAGCCAATGCCTACACCATGCTCCGGGATTTCGGCCGGCTGTCGGCGAACTGGACCTGGCTCGATCCGCGCAACGAAGTGACCGGTGCCGTGCTCGACAACCGGCCCAAGCACACGATCAACGGCAAGCTCGACTGGTTCGTGTCGGACGAGGTGACCGCCTATACCCGTGCCACCTATACCGGCCGCCAGCGGTCGGGAACCCTGACCCTCGACCCCTATACCGTCGTCGACCTCGGCGCCGACTGGATGATCAACGAGACCTTCTCGGTGCGCGGCGGCGTGCTGAACGTGGCCGACAGCCGCACAGACGACCCGGACGATGCCTATGCCTTCGTGGAACGCGGCCGGACCGTGTTCGTCGGCGCCTCGGCGCGCTTCTGATCACCCCTCATCCACGGGACCGGCCCCCGGACGCGGGGGCCGGAACTGCGGCAAGGAGCAAAGCCCATGACCACGATCTTCGAGGCCTCGGTCACGACGCCGCTGGCGCGGCGTTACATGACCCAGCTTGCCAGACACTGGAGCCACCGCTTCGCCGTCGAATCTGATGCCGTCTCGGCCCGGATCCCGTTCTCGGGGACCAGCTGCTGCATCATGCAGGCGTCGGAAGACCGGCTCGGGATCGTGGTCGAGGCGGAGGATGCCGAGACGGCCGGGCAGTTGACCGGTGTGGTGGCCGATCATCTGAACCGTTTCGCCTTCAAGGACCCGCTCACCATCACCTGGAGCCGTCGGCCATGATCATTCTGCGCAAGCTCAAGGCCGCGGCCGCCGCGGTCGCCCTTGTCGTTGCGACCGCCGGGATGGCGGTCGCCGATCCGATCACCGTCACCGACGTCGCCGGCCGCGAGGTGACCATTCCGGCGCCCGCAAAGCGGCTGCTGCTGGGCGAGGGGCGTGATCTGGTGACCCTGTCGGTGGTGCATCCCGATCCGGTGTCGGTGCTGGCCGGCTGGCTGGGGGATCTGCGCCTGCTCGACACCGACACCTATGACAGGTTCAAGGCCGCCTATCCGGCCATCGAACGGGTGCCGCTGGTCGGCAGCACCAATGAGGAGAGCTTCTCGATCGAGAAGGCGCTGTCGGTGGCACCCGATCTGGCGGTGCTGGGCTTTGCCGGCCACGGACCCTCGCCGCGGTCGAAGGAGGTCATCGACCGGCTGACCGAGGCGGGCATCCCGATCGTGTTCATCGACTTCCGCGGCAAGCCGCTGGAGAACACCATCCCGAGCCTGGAAATCCTGGGCAAGGTGCTGGGCCAGGAAGAGCGGGTCGCGCGCTATATCGATTTCTATCGCGCGCGGCTGGAACTGGTGAAGAGCCGGGTCGCCGCCTCGACCGCCCCCCGGCCGAAGGTGCTGGTGGACATGCGCCCGACCATGGATGGCGGCTGCTGCGGTTCTCCGGGCAAGGGCAATCTGGGGGAGTTCGTCGATCTTGCCGGTGGCCACAATATCGGTGCCGACGTGTTGCCCGGGCCGCTCGGGCCCCTCGATGCCGAATATGTCCTGACGCAGGATCCGGCGGTCTACATCGCGACCGGCACGGCCGGTGGTGCCGAGACCGGCGGCATCCAGATGGGGGCGGGGATCGACCCGGCCGTTACCCGCGAAAGCCTCGACCGTCTGGCGCACCGTCCGGTGGTCGGCGATCTGTCGGCCGTCCGCGATGGCCGGGTCTATGCGCTCTGGCACAGCTTCTACAATTCCCCGCTCAACATCGTGGCGGTAGAGGCGATCGCGAAATGGGTCCGGCCGGATCTCTTCGCCGATCTCGACCCGGATGCCGTGCTGGCGGATATCAACACCGGCTTCCTGCCGGTTTCCCTCGACGGTTCCTATGCGGTGGCCCTGAAGCCCGAATGACCACAACGCCTCTTGAAGCTCTCGCCGGCCATCGCCGGCAGATGGCGCGCCGGGTGTCGACCGTGTCGGCACTCGGCTTTCTGCTGTGTCTGGCCGTGATCGCCGATATCGCGACCGGCGCCTCGGGCATGGGGCCGGGCACCGTGATCCGCGGGCTGATCGACCCGGAAACGCTGAGCCGCGTCCAGTCGGTGATCCTGTTCCAGGTCCGTCTGCCCCAGGCGCTGATGGCGGTGCTGGTCGGCGCGGCACTCGCGCTGGCCGGGGCCGAGATGCAGACCATTCTCTCCAACCCGCTGGCCAGCCCCTTCACGCTCGGGGTTTCGTCGGCGGCGGCCTTCGGCGCCTCGATCGCGATCGTGCTGGGCATCAGCCTGCCGGGCATTCCGGCCAACTGGATCATCTCGGCCAATGCCTTCATCTTCGCCTTCCTGTCGGTGCTGACGCTTCAGGCGCTGGCCCGGCTGCGGGGCGCGGGGATCGAGACCCTGGTGCTGTTCGGCATCGCCCTGGTCTTCGCCTTCAATGCGCTGACCGCGATGATCCAGTTCGTGGCCTCCCAGGAAGCCCTGCAGCAGCTGGTGTTCTGGAGCATGGGGTCGTTGTCGCGCACCGACTGGAACAAGGTCGGCATCCTGGCCCTGGTGGTGGCGGTGGTCCTGCCCTGGGCACTGGTGCAGGCGCCCGCCCTGACGGCGCTGCGCCTGGGGGAGGAACGGGCGCTCAGCTTCGGGCTCAACGTGGCGCGGCTGCGTTTCGTGGCGCTGCTTCGGGTCAGCCTGCTGGCCGCCACGGCCGTCGCCTTCGTCGGCACGATCGGCTTCGTGGGGCTGGTCGGCCCCCATCTCGCGCGGCTGCTGCTGGGAGAGGATCACCGTTTCCTGCTGCCGGCCAGCGCCTTTGCCGGCGCGCTGGTGATGTCGCTGGCGAGCCTGGCCGGCAAGCTGCTGATGCCGGGGGTGACGATCCCGGTCGGCATCGTGACGGCGCTGATCGGCGTTCCGGCCTTCCTGGCGCTGATCATCGGACGCAAGGAGCGGAGCTGATGCAGGATACCGGCGTCTTCGACGGTGCGGACGAAATCCTGGCGCTCGACGGCATATCCGCCGGCTATCGCCGCAGGCCCGTGGTGCATGACGTCCGGCTGGGCCCCCTGCCGCCCGCCAGCATCACGGCGCTGGTCGGGCCCAACGGCGCCGGCAAATCCACCCTGCTCAAAGGGCTGGCGGGCGCCATGCCGGTGCGCGGCCGGGCGATGCTGGGCAGCCGCGACCTGATCGCGATGACGCCGAGAGACCGCGCGCGGCTGGTCGCCCACATGCCCCAGGCCCTGCCCGACCGGGTGGCGCTGACGGTGCTGGATGCGGTGATCGGTGCCCTGCGTGCCGGCCCTGCCGGCGATCCGCCGCCGGGCACGCCCAAGGGTGATGCCGAACGCGCCGTGGCGGTTCTGGACCGGCTGGGCATCACCGCGCTGGCGTTGCAGCCGCTCGACACGCTTTCCGGCGGGCAGCGGCAGATGGCGGCGCTTGCCCAGGCGCTGGTCCGCGATCCGCGGGTGCTGCTGCTGGACGAGCCGACCAGCGCGCTCGACCTGCGCCACCAGTACCGGGTGATGGCCACCGTCAGAGATCTGGCACGCGAGCGGGCCTTGCAGGTGATCGTGGTCCTGCACGACCTGGACCTCGCCTGCCGCTGGGCCCATCGCATCGCCGTGCTCGGCCAGGGCCGCCTTCATGCCTTCGGCACCCCCGCCGAGGCCGTCACCCCCCGGATCCTGCACGACGTCTGGGGCGTCGCCGCCAGGGTGGACGCCCGGGATGACGGCCGGGTGAGGGTGGAGGTGGAGGGGTTGGCCTGAGGACGCTGGCGGGCTCCCTTGCGGCCAGAAAAGCGGACATCGAAGCGGACCGCATGGCGCGCCGGACGGTCTGAAATCTAGCCAAATACATGAGGTTGATCCAGGCTCTGTGGTGGCTTTGGAAGCGGACATCCTGCCGGGTGAAAAGCGTTGAGCGGCGGGGGCCGAGCAGACGGGGGTATCAGACAGAATTGCCGAGGTTCAGCAGGAACTGCCTGACCTCCACCTCCCGCCCCCGTGCCGGAAACGCTGCCCGGGCCCGGCCGGTTTCGGTGAAGCCGAGGCGGGTGAGGACGGCGGCTGACCGGGTGTTGGACACCATCACATCGGCCTCGATCCGGGCGATCTCCGGATGCTCGCGGGCGAGGAGCAGAACCCGGCGGACGGCTTCGGTCATCAGGCCGCGCCCCCACCAGGCCCGCCCCAGCACATAGCCGAGGGCGGCGCCGCCCTCTCCATCGAGACGCAGCGTGACCATGCCGATAAGCCTGCCCGTCTCGGGATCGGGGCCATCGATGACGGCGACGGCGATCTCCCGGCCGGCCGCGCTCTCACGGGCGAGATCGGCCAGATGCGCCGCCGCACCGCCGGGCGGATAGGGATGCGGGATGGCGGCGGTGGGCAATGCCACCTCCGGATCCGAGACCAGGGCCTGGAGCGCTGCGGTATCGCCGGGCCGCGGCGCGCGAAGGGAGAGAGGGGGCGGTGTCATGACAGGGCTCCGATCCTTGGGGGCCCCATCATCCCGCCGGCCGGCCCGGGCGTGAAACGAGCAATGCTCACCCGCCATCCCGATACGATCTCGCGTCAGCGGTGGGAGAAATCCACCGGTGCCGCCGCCAGGGCCTTGCAATGGAAGATCGTCGATCCCTCGCCCGCCTTCCAGTCATTGGTCAGGATGTACATGTCGTCGGTGCCCGGCCGGATCACCATGCTGGTCGAGCGCAGATTGTGGCCGGTCTCGCGGCCGGGCAGAAGGATCTGGGCGATCGGCATGCCGTTCGGATTGAACACCAGCACCCGCCCCTGGCCGTACATGGCGACATAGACATTGCCGTCGGCATCGGTGCGCAGCGAATCCGGGGCCGGCCCGGTGAAATGATAGGGCACCGTGGTCCCGAAGGGCGCGATGGTGGTGGCGTCGCTGAGCGATACCCGATGCAGCAGCCCCTTGCTGAACTCCGTCACCCACAGCGTCTTCCCGTCGGGCGACAGGCCGACGCCATTGGCGACCGAGAGGTTGGGCAGCACGGCCACAGGCTCACCGCCCTTCTCACCGCCCTCTGGTCCCACATAATAGACCCCGCCGGTCGGATCGGTGGAGGTGCCCTTGAAGTCGGTGAAATAGAAGCCGCCCTTGTCGTCGAAGACCAGATCGTCGGGCAGGAAACCCGCCGTGTCGGGGACGATGGCGGTCAGCCCGGTGCCGTCGGGGGCCATGGCCACCACCGAGCCCGCATCCTTGAAGTCGCCGAGCCCGGCGATGAAGATCCGCCCGTCCCTGTGGATGGCCAGCCCTGCCGGTGCCAGCGCATTCTCGCCCAGGATCGTCTCCAGCCTCTTGTCGGGGGTCAGGCGGAAGACCTTGCCGCCGAAGACCTCGGTGAAGATCAGGTTGCCGGCCCGGTCGAAGACCGGCCCCTCCAGCTGCAACCCGTCGTCCGACACCTTGAACCAGGGGGTGGCGGTGATGGTCTGCAATCCCTGCTCCGCCGGCGGGATCGGGGCGGGGCCGCGCATCTCCGCCGTGTATTCAAGGGCAGGTGCCCCGGCTGCGTGAAGTGCCGCAGGCATGGCAACCCAGGCGCAGCCGGCCAGCGCCAGCGCGATCAATCGTCTCTGCATGGTTTCCTCCGTGGCGTTTCTTGATCGTGCGGTGCCGACGGTTCATGACCTGGATGGGGAGGCACCGGTCTTTCATGAATTGTCCACCGACTGGCGGATTGATGAAGGGACGATCTGCGGGAATCTCACGATGACTGTACCAGCTTGCGCAATGGGACAATCATCCGGACGGGTCAGGAGGGTGGCAGGACGACACCCGCCGGCCGGGCCGGGGGCTCGCCTTCCCGATTCGTCCGGCGCTATGATCGGCGGCAACCATCTTGAGAGTTTCGGGAGAGAGATTTTGCGCGACGGCAGCGTGACGGCGCAGGCGAGCCTCAGCCTTGCAGACGCCCGGCGGATCGCGATCGCAGCCCAGGGGCTGGGCGGCGGCCGGCCGTCGGGCGGTATCGGCATCCGCCGGCTGGCAGGACAGGTCGAACGGCTGGGGCTGGTGCAGATCGACAGCGTGAACGTGCTGGCCCGCGCGCATTACCTGCCGCTCCATGCCCGGCTCGGCGCCTATGATCCGGGCCTGCTGGATGCGGCGGCGACCGATGCCCGCCATCTGTTCGAGTATTGGGGGCACGAGGCCTCGCTGATCCCCGTGGCGATGCAGCCGCTGTTCCGCTGGCGCATGGCCCGGGCCGCCCAGGGCATCGGCATCTGGCGTGGCGTCGCGACATTCGGCCGCGAGCGGCAGGATTTCATCCGCGCGGTGCGCGACCGCATCGCCGCCGAAGGGCCGATGACGGCAGGCGCTTTCGACCAGGGCCGCCGTGGCGCCGGCGGCTGGTGGGGATGGGGGGAGGCGAAGCAGGCGCTGGAATGGCTGTTCTGGGCGGGGGAAATCACCACCCGTCGCCGTCAGGGGGGCTTTGAACGGCTCTATGACCTGACGGAACGGGTGCTGCCGGCCGAGGTGATGGAGGTACCGACGCCGGATGTCGCCGATGCCCATCGCGCGCTCGCCGACATCGCCGCCAGGGCGCTGGGCATCGCGACCGTCTCGGACATCGCCGACTATTTCCGCCTCGCGACCGCCGAAACCCGGCCCGCCATCGCCGATCTGGTCGAGGCCGGCCGGCTGCTGCCGGTCGAGGTGGAAGGCTGGCGCCAGCCCGCCTTCCTGCATGTCGAGGCGCCGGCGCCCAAAGGCTGCCGCAGCGATGCGCTGCTCGCCCCTTTCGACCCGCTGGTCTGGGAACGCGACCGCGCGGAACGGCTGTTCGGCTTCCGCTACCGGATCGAGATCTATGTCCCCGCCGAAAAGCGGGTCCATGGCTATTACGTGCTGCCCTTCCTGATGGGCGAGCATCTGGCCGCCCGTGTCGACCTCAAGGCGGATCGCAAGGCGGGGGCCCTGCTGGTCAGGGGCGCGCATGTGGAACCGGGGCACCCGCCGGCCAAGGTCGCGGCCCGGCTGGCGCCCCGGCTTCAGGTGATGGCCGGGTGGCTGGGGCTCGACCGGGTCGAGGTCGAGCCCCGCGGCGATCTGGCCCCGGCGCTTTCCGGGGCGCTCGCGGCCCCGGCCGGTGATCAGCTTTATTCCGCCGTCAGCACGCGCGGCTGACCGGCGGCCGGCACCGCGACGCCCGATGCCTCCTTCAGCCCGACGCCCGTCAGCTGGCGGCGAAGGGCTTCCGCCGCCAGCCAGGCGATCTTGGCGGCGGCGGTCGCCGGGTCCAGCCCGCCCGGACGGATGTTGGAGATGCAGTTGCGGGCACTGTCGAGCGTGCCCGGCCGGGGATCGAAGGTGAGATAGCAGCCCAGGCCGTCGGCGGCGCTGAGGCCCGGCCGCTCGCCGATCAGCACGATCGCGAGCCGGGCGCCCAGGATTGCGCCGACCGGATCGCCCAGGGCGACCCGCGCCTGGGTCGCCACCACACCGGCCATCACCCCGATGCGGGCGGCGGTGAGCCTCGGCAAAAGCGCGTCGATCAGCGCCAGGCCGTTCAGCATCACCGCGGCGGCCGACAGCCCGTCCCCCAGCATCAGCACCACCTCCGCCCCCGGTGCCGGCGGCGGCAGGGCGCCCAGGGCAGCCGCCCCCTCGGCCGACAGCCGCCGGCCCAGATCCGGGCGGCGCAGATATTCTGCACGGTCACGTGCCATACTGGAAACGTGACATGAATTCAGGCCCCGTCCGTGAAGCGCATCGACCAGCGCTCCGGCATCGATGCCCGACCAGACGGCATCCCGGGCGCGGGCATGGTCCAGGCCGAAGCGCAGATGGGCGGCGGTGGGCAGGCCCGATCCGGCGCGGCCAAGGCCGATGCGTGCCTCGGTGAAGCGGCGCAGGCGCGTGATCTCGTCCGGCGCCGGCAGGACCACCTGATCCGCACGGATCGTGGCGGGCAGTTTGGTGTCTCGGGTCATGCGCCCCCCCGGATCAGGCCCAGGGCCGGGCGCAGCGCTGCGGCGGCATTGGCGTCGGCCAGCCGGCCGGCCCGGTCGATCAGCCCGACCTTCACAAGCCAGGCCTCGAATTCCGGCGCATGGCGCCGGCCGGTCAATTCACGGATATAGAGCGCGTCGTGATAGGACAGGCTCTGATAATTCAGCATCACGTCGTCGGCCCCCGGCACCGTGATCACGAAGGTGACGCCCGCCTGCACCAGCAGGGTGAGCAGGGCGTCCATATCGTCCTGATCCGCATCGGCATGGTTGGTGTAGCAGACATCCACCCCCATCGGCAGGCCGAGCAGCTTGCCGCAGAAATGGTCTTCCAGCCCGGCCCGGGTGATCTGCTTGCCGTCATAGAGGTATTCGGGGCCGATGAAGCCCACGACCGTGTTGACCAGCAGCGGCCTGAACCGGCGGGCGACCGCATAGGCGCGCGCCTCCATGGTCTGCTGATCGACCCCGTGATGGGCGTCGGCCGACAGCGCCGAGCCCTGGCCGGTTTCGAAATACATCACATCGGTGCCGGCGGTGCCGCGCCCCAGCGCAAGCGCCGCCTCCTGCGCTTCGGCCAGAAGGGCGAGATCGACGCCGAAGCCGCGATTGGCGGCTTCGGACCCGGCGATCGACTGGAAGACCAGATCGACCGGCGCACCGCGGCCGATCGCTTCGATCGCGGTGGTGACATGGCCCAGGCAGCAATGCTGCATCGGCACCTCGAGCTTCAGGCGAACCTACTCCATCAGGCTGCAGATGCGGATGTAGTCGTCCACGCCGTCGGTCGCGGGGTTGACGCCGACCACGGCATCCCCGGCACCGGTGATCAGCCCGTCGAACAGCGCCGCGGCGATGCCGCGGTCGTCGTCGGTGGGATGGTTCGGCTGCAGGCGGGTCGCGAGCCGGCCCGGCAGGCCGAGGGTGGTGCGGAAGGCGGTGGTGACGCGCGCCTTGGCGGCCACCGCGATCAGATCCTGCAGCCGCATGATCTTGGAAACGGCCGCGACCATTTCCGGGGTAAGCCCGGGGCGGAGCGCCGCCAGCGCCTCTGGCGTCGCCTCGGGCCCCAGCAGCCATTCGCGGAAGGCGCCGACCGTCAGGGAGCGGATCGGCGCGAAGGCGGCCGGGTCGTGATCGTCGATGATCGCCCGCGTGACCTCGCAGTCCTCGTAGGGAACGACCGCTTCGTCGAGGAAGGTGGAGAGCGGCAGGTCGGCCAGCAGCATCTGTGCGGCCATGCGCTCGACGGCCGTGTCGGCGGCAAGGCCCGCCAGCTGGTCGCCGGAACGCAGGGGCGTTGCCCGGGCGAGCAGGGTTTTCAGATCGTCGAAGGCCCAGCGGGTTCCGCCGAGATCGATCGTATGGCGTGCGCGCGATGAGGTGGCGGACATGGGGGTTCGGCATCCCTCCTGAGCGGGCGCGGGGATAACCCAGTCTGCGACAAACCCGTTCCCGGCGCCAGCGGTCCGCCGACGTGATAGGCCCGCCGACGTGATATGCTCGTCTGCGGGAGACGGGGCGGCTTGCGATATCCGACGAGGAGACGATCATGTTCCCATCCCGCGCCGGTCTGCATCATCTGGCCTTGCTGGCCCCCATGGCGGTCGTGCTGTCGGCATCCGTGCCGACCCTGGCGTCGGATCCGACGCGGCCGGATCCGGGACCGCAGGCGGCCAGCATCCGCGGCATGAGCTGCGTGGGCGAGGAGCCGTTCTGGGGGCTGGAGATCGGCCGTACCGAGGCGCGGCTGTCGCGTCCGGGGGCGGCCGGCATCGACGAGATCGTCCTGACCGGCCGGCTGGACACGCTGGATTTTCTGGAGCCGCCGGCCGCGGTCTTCCGCGGTGACGGGCGGGAAGGGCTGCTGGTCGCGACCATGCGCCGGGAAAGCTGCGCCTCGACCATGTCGGACCAGACCCCCGACAGGCCCTGGCGGGCCGTGGTCTCTTTCCCCGGCGGCAGTGTCGCCGCCGGATGCTGCAGCCTTGCCGGCGCCGATGCCGCCCGGGTGGCGCCCCAGGTCGAACCCGACGACTGGACCCGCCATCTGGCCGATCTGCTGCCCGCCATCCGGGCCTGTATCGCCGACGGCCGGGTACCGGTCGAGGCGGTGGTCTCGGCCTGGCCGATGAACCGGGGCATGGCCGGCATCCGGCTGCGTGCGCCCGACGGCTCGCGCCACGACTGCATCGCGGATGCGACCGGATCGCGGGTGGAAACCCTGGTGCCGGTGCGGGAAAGCCCGGCGGATGCGCCTGCGGAAGGAAACCCCGTCTTCCTGCCGGCAGACCCCGACCTCGCCGGCCCGCCGAACGTCGCCTGCGGCCGGATCGAAGAGGTTCTGGCGAGCGGCGGGGCGCTTGCCGGCTGGCTGCACCGGGATCCCTGTCCCGGCTGAGCGGTCAGAAAACGGGCCGCTCAGAAGTCGACGCAGGCCGGGCCGGTGGCAAGGCCCACGGCCTGCTGGTCGAAGGCCCGGATATAGGCCGAGCGGACCCGGTCGAGCCGCGTGCGCAGGGCGGCCCGCGCCGCGGCATCGGCGGCCGGCGCCAGGATCAGGATGGTCCGCGAGGGTTCGCGGATCGTGGCGCCGGTTTCGGTGTCCCGCCAGCCGCCTTCGGCCTGCTGAATGGTGAAGCCGTCGGGGAAGGTCGGGCTTACCACCTCGTCCACGAAGCGGTCGAATTCGCGGGGGGTGATCTGCGGCGCGCCGCCGGGCCGGTCCAGGCCGAAGAACAGCGTGGCCTGGACCATCGCCGTATCGCCGGCCGGGCAGGCGGCGGCGGGTGCGGGCCCCTGCGGATGGCCGGCGCAGGCGGCCGTCAGCAGCAGCAGCGCTGCAACGGCCGGCAGACGGATGACCGATGCGGAACCCGCCATGGTGGGTGTCCTCCGGAAATGCCAGGGGTGGGGGCTGGGGGTGGCGGCTGGGGTGGGGTCAGGCCGCCTTGATTTCGGCGACATAGCCCTCGACCAGGTTGCGCAGCCGCTGGGCCTGGTCGGACAGCGATCCGGCGGCATTGCGGACATCGCTGGCGGCATGGCCGGTTTCGACCGCGCGTTCGGCGACACCGTGGATCGTGCGCAGCACCTCCCCCGTCCCCGACGAGGCCTGCTGGGTGTTGCGGGCGATTTCAGAGGTGGCGGCGACCTGCTGTTCCACCGCGGCGGCCACGGCCGAGGTCTGCTCCCCCACATCGCCGATGGTGGTGGAGATGGAGCGGATCGCGTCCACCGCCCGGTCGGTCGCCTTGACGATGGCGTCGATCTGGGCCTGGATTTCCTGGGTCGCATTGCCGGTCTGGCCGGCGAGGTTCTTCACTTCCGCCGCGACCACCGCGAAGCCCTTGCCGGCTTCGCCGGCCCGTGCCGCCTCGATCGTGGCGTTCAGCGCCAGCAGGTTGGTCTGTTCGGCGACCTGCTGGATCAACAGCACGACATCGCCGATCTTCTGGGCCGAGCTTGCCAGATCCTGGACCACGGCATTGGTGGTCTCGGCCTGATCGACCGCCCGGCGGGTGACGTCGGCGGTGGCGGCGATGCGGCTGCCCACCTCGCGGATCGAGGCGGCGAGTTCTTCCGCCGCGGTGGCGACCGTCTGGACGTTGACGGTGGCCTGCTCGGCCGCGGCTGCGACCGTGGTGGTGCGGCTCTGGCTGTCGTCGGCGGTGCGGCTCAGCTTTTCGGCATTGCCGTGCATCTGGCTGGCGGCCGAGCCCAGATGGGTGACGATGCTGGCGATTTCCTCCAGGAAGCGGGAGGTCGAGGCATCACGCTTCGCACGTTCCGCCTCTCGCGCGGCACTGGCCTGTTCCTGCTCGGCGGTCAGGCGATCGGCGCGGATCATATTGTCCCGGAAATAGGCGACGGCGCCGGCCATCTCGCCGATCTCGTCGCCGCGGCCGGCGCCGGGGATCGGAACCGAGGTGTCCTTGTCGGCCAGCCGCCGCATGGCGGCCGTCATCGACGACACCGGGCGCGACACCGACAGGATCAGAAGATAGACGATGCCGGCCGAGATCAGCGGGCCGATGGCGGTCACGATCACCAGCAGGGTCCGCGTCAGCTGATAGTCGGCGCGGGCCGCCTCGCCTTCGCGACGGATCCCCTCGACGGTGGCATTGGTCATCGCGGCCAGCGTGGTCGCAACCTCCTGCCGCAGCCGGCGGGCATCGCCCTCGTAGATCGCCCGGGCCTCCGCCGTCTTGCCGTCGCGCGACAGGGCGAGCAGCCGGTCGCTGACCCGGCGATAATCCGCCCAGCCTTTGGCCAGCCGCTCCAGCTGCACCCGTTCATCCGCATCCGAGACCAGCGGCCGGAAGGCTGCGAGCGCCCGCTCCACGCGCGCGGCGTCTTCCGCGGCGGCAGCTTCCAGTTTCGCCTTGGCCGGGGCGGTGTCGGCAAGCAGGTGGCCCGCCACCGAAACCCGGTGTTCCAGGGCGGCCACGTCGAGTTCTGCGATCGTCACCATGCTCGGCGTCCGGTTGTCGCGCATGTCCGCCGATGCGGCCTCGAGCTGGTCCAGCCGGTCGATCGTGAAGACCGCGACCACCACGCTCGATCCGATCAGCAGGACGAAGGCAAGGATCAGCTTGGTGCCGATCCTGAGAGAGTTGAGTGACCGCATGCAGCTTCTCCGTTGGGCGTTCGTGGCCGGCGTCCGGGGACGGTGTGCTGGAGTTGTCTTATCCTGGAATGATTACATCATGCGGCTCAATGGCGAATTGATCTGGCGCAATCCGCGACGGAATTCCGGGAGCTGATTGTACGATCCCACCGGCCGATACGAAAAACTCCCGCCCGGAGAGGGCGGGAGTTCAGAGAGCCGGCCGGAGAGACAGAGGGTGGGGGCTCAGGCGGCCTTGATCTCGGCGACGTAGCCTTCGACCAGGTCGCGCAGCCGCGCGGCTTCGGCGGTGAGCGATCCGGCGGCGCTGCGGACATCGCCGGCGGCCCGGCCGGTCTCGATGGCGCGTTCGGCGACGCCGTGGATGGTGCGCATGACCTCGTCGGTCCCGCTGGAGGCCTGCTGGGTGTTGCGGGCGATCTCGGCGGTGGCGGCGACCTGTTCCTCGACGGCCGCGGCAACGGCCGAGGTCAGCTCGCCCACTTCGCCGATGGTGGTGGAGATCGACCGGATGGCACCGGCGGTGCGGTCGGTGGCGCCGACGATGGCGTCGATCTGGCTCTGGATCTCTTCGGTGGCCTTGCCGGTCTGGCTGGCCAGGCTCTTCACCTCGGACGCGACGACCGCGAAGCCCTTGCCGGCCTCGCCGGCCCGTGCCGCCTCGATGGTGGCATTCAGCGCCAGCAGGTTGGTCTGTGCGGCGATCTGCTGGATCAGCAGCACCACATCGCCGATCTTCTGCGCCGTGCGGGTCAGGTCCTGAACCACGGCATTGGTGGTCTCAGCCTGATCGACGGCCCGGCGGGTGACGTCGGCGGTGGTGGTGATGCGGCCGCCGACCTCGCGGATCGAGGCGGCGAGTTCTTCCGCCGCGGTGGCGACGGTCTGGACGTTCACCGTGGCCTGTTCGGCGGCGGCAGCGACGGTGGTGGTGCGGCTCTGGCTTTCATCCGCCGCATGGCTCAGGGTTTCGGCATTGCCGTTCATCTGGGTCGCGGCCGAGCCCAGATTGCTGACCACGCGGCCGATCTGGTCCAGGAAGCGGCTGGTGGCCGCATCCCGGCGGCTGCGCTCCGCCTCGCGGGCGGCGCGGCCGGCTTCCTGCTCGGCGGCAAGCTGGTCGGCGCGGATCATGTTGTCGCGGAAATGCTCGACCGCCTTGGACATGTCGCCGATCTCGTCGCCGCGCCCGGCGCCGGGGATCTGGACCGAGGTGTCCTTGTCGGCCAGGCGCCGCATGGTGGCGGTCATGGCACTGACCGGACGCGCGACCGAGCGGATCAGCAGCATGACGGCTGCTACCCCGACCACCAGCCCGATGGCCAGGGCGGTCAGCAGGCCGAGGCGGGCGCCGTCATAAACCTCGACGGCATGTTCGCCTGCAGCGGCCACGGCATCGACATTCATCTGGCTGATCTCTTCCAGCGCCTTGCCGACGATCTGTCGGTTTTCCCGCGCCTCACCTTCATAGAGCGCCATCGCTTCGGCCGTGCGGTTCTCGCGAGATACGGTCAGCAGGCGTTTGGTGACCTCAAGATACTGCTCCCATCCCGAGGCGAGGCGGTCGACGGCCGCCCGTTCGGCATCGTCCGAGATCAGCGGCCGATAGGCGCTGATCGCCTCGGCCATCATGGTCGCATACTGGTCGATCTGGGTCTCCATGCGCGCCATGGACGCCGCATCCTGCGAGATGATGTGCCCGGCGACCGAGATGCGGTGCTCAAGAGCCGCCACATCCATCTTCGTGATCGTGGTCAGACTTGGAACCCGGTTTTCGCGCATCTCCGCAGCCGCATCCTCGACCCTGCCGAGGCGGTCGATGGCGAAGAGCGAAATCGTGAGAATGATCAGGATGAGGGCGGCAAACGCGAGAACGAGCTTGCCGCCGATCTTGAGGGAACGGACGGACGACATGATGACGGGTGCTCCGACGTGGCTCTGAGGCGGGGCCATGACAGGGCCTGCCGCACTCCGAGCCTACGCCGGGGTGTTTAAGAAAGTACTTATTGAATATGGGGATCTTTCAAAATAATCCGTGCTTCAATTGAATTGAAATGTCTATTTACACTTCGTTAAAAATTAAACGACACAGACAAGGCGCCGAATTCATCATGCTGATCCTGGCCGTCGAACTCCTTCGACCGGATCACATGGGTGTAGGCGATGCGGGCGCCGTTGATGGTGATGGCAAGACCGGCCTGCAGGTCGCCGACCAGCGGCTTCTTGTCGACGCTGCGGCTGTCCTTCCAGGTGTTGCCGTCCAGGAAGATGTTGCGGGCGACCGCACGCCCGTCGACGCCGGCGAACAGATACCAGCCCCAGCTGTCGGTCGGGCGGAAATAGGTTGAGCCGGGCAGGCTGGGGCTGATCCGCGGCGGGCCGTAATCGCGCGGCAGATCCTGGCCCAGACGGAAGGTGACGCCGGTATTGGCATAGGTGAAGGCATTGCCGAGGGCAAAGCCGGCATGCGGCGTGACATCGGCGGCAAATCCCCAGGCGGAGCCGGCCGCGAGGGCGCGCCAGCTCTTCTGATAGGTCAGCTGGACGATCGGCTCGTCCTTGAGCTGGGTGTCCCAGCCCTGGGGGTCGTCGCTCGAAATCAGCTCGTGAACGCCCTTCTGGGTCTGCTCGGCAAGCGAGGAGGGGCCGACGATGCCCAGCGACAATTCGATCTGGTCGAGCACGCCGCCGGTTTCGGCGATCACGCCGACCGAGCCGTACAGCCAGCCGGCATAGGGACGGTCGTCGGGGTCGGGATTGCGGAGCGAGGTATCGCGCGGGGTGTACATGTTCTGGCCCAGCGACCAGACCACGCGGATGTCGCCGCCAAAGCCGGTGAAGGGGATCGCGCCCACCGCATCGCGCAGCCATTGCGGGTCGTTGCCCGGTGGGGTCATGTATGAAAAGCGGAAGCCGTTGGTGTAGTGGCGGTCGGTATCGGCGAAATAGTCGTTTTCGAACACCAGTGCGAAGGTGCCGTTCTCGGCGTCGTGCTCCACCGCCACCGGCTGGTCCGGCGTGCCTTCCGCCGTGCCGACCACTTCGGTCACCGAGCCGGTGACGGCACTGCCATTGGCCGCCTGTGCGGCCGCGGGATCGGGAAACAAGGCAAACCCAAGCCCGGCGATCAGCGTACCACCGAATGCGGAACCGGTCCGATTGATGCCGGCCCGTTTGATCATCTTCATTCTTGTCGCCCCGATGGAGTTTACGTTAACGGCAGTGTTCCCCGCAGGTGACACGCCCGTCCAGCGACAAGAATGGGATGAAAAGCGTCCGGTTCCCTGCCGTCAGTCAAAATTCCACGATCTGGGGGATGGATCATCGGGAGAGAGTGTCAGCACCTCCACCCCTGTATCGGTCACCGCGACGGTGTGTTCGAACTGTGCCGTGGGGGCCCGGTCGGCGGTCACGGCCGTCCAGCCGTCGGGCAGAATGGTGGTGCGGTCGCGACCGGTGGTCAGCATCGGTTCGATGGTGAAGACCATGCCGGGCTCCAGCAGCATCCCGTCGCCCGCACGGCCGACATGCAGCACCTGGGGCGCGTCGTGGAAGATGCGGCCGGTGCCGTGGCCGCAGAAACTGGTCAGCACCGTCAGCCGGTCGGCGGCGGCCCGGGCCTGGATCGCGGCGCCGATATCGCCCAGGCGCGCGCCCGGCCGGACCGCGTCGATCCCCGCCCACATCGCCTCGAAGGTGGCCAGCACCAGGCGCCTCAGCTTCAGCGGCAGCCTGCCCACGCCGAAGGTGCGGCTGGTATCGCCGTGCCAGCCGTCGACCAGCGGGGTCACGTCGACATTGACGATGTCGCCCGCCTTCAGCCGCTTCGTGTCGGACGGGATGCCATGGGCCGCCACATGGTTGATCGAAATGCAGCTGGCATGGGCATAGCCCTTGTAGCCGATGGTGGCGGCCACGGCACCGGCGGCCCGCATGAAGGCATCGGCCTCGTGATCGATCTCGGCGGTGGAGATGCCCGGGCGGATCAGCGGGGCGATATGGTCCAGGGTGAGCGCCGCGATCCGTCCGGCCTCGCGGAGGGCGGCGATCGCCTCGGGCCCGTGGATCGGGGTGTGGCGGCCGGTATCGTCGGCCTCGATCGACAGGCGGGTCATGCGGCGTCCTCTGCAAGCGCGGTTTCGTCGTCGCTGCCGGGTGCGGTCGGCAGCAGGGTGACCAGCTCCTCGATCAGGCGCCGTTCGCCCGGGCCGGGCATCCGTCTGGCCTTCAGCGCCGGGCGCAGTGCCGCAACCGGGGCGTCGATCACCAGGAAACGCAGCCGTGCCCGTCCGGCCGCGTCACCGGCCCCAAGGCCGAGCCGGGCGGCGCAGGCGTCGAAGGCGGCCTCGATCCGTGCCTCGGCGGCATCGATCGCCGCGGCCGTGTCGCCTTCGGGCGGGGCGTCGAGCACGGTGTCGAGATCGGCCAGCAGCAGGGCGCGCGCCGGGCGCGGTCGTGCCGCCGCCCAGTCGGCGAGGGCAAGGGCCGCCCGGGCCGGCCGCCCTGCGGCAAGCGGCGGGGCGAGGATGCCGGCGAGTTCATCCAGCAGGGCCGCCCACATCGCCCCCATCACCGCCGCGCGGCTGTCGAAGCGATGATAGAGCGATCCGGTCGGCGCCCCCACGGCCCGGGCGATCGACGCCATGGTCGCAGCCGAAGGGCCGCCCTCGGCCACCAGCCCGATCGCGGCTTCCACAAAGTCTTCGGCGGCGAAGCGTGGGGTGCGGACCATCCGGATCTCCCGAATTAAATCATCTATTCTAATTGAGAGGTTCTAATTGGGCTGGCCGTCGGCGTCAAGCGCCATCGCTGGCGCCGCCCGTGGCGCCGGTTTAACGTGGGCGCACGCAACCGGCCGGGCCGGTTGCGGATTGCGAGGGAGGAGAAGACCGGGATGTCGTCCGCAGAGACGTTCGACGTCGTGATCATCGGCGGCGGAGCCATGGGCTCGGCGGTCGCCTGTTTCCTGGGGCTCGACCCGGCCTTCGACGGCCGGGTGGCGGTGGTCGAGCGCGACCCCGGCTATGCCCGGGCATCCTCGGCGCTGTCCGCCGGATCGATCCGCCAGCAATTCTCCACCCCGGCCAATATCCACATGTCGCGCTTCGGCTATGCGCTGTTGCGCGATCCGTCCCTGCTTGCGGTCGACGGTGCCGCACCTGATCTGGGGCTGGTGCCCAGGGCCTATCTGCTGCTGGCGGGCCCGGCGGGCGGCGCCCATCTGCCGGCGGTCCATGCCGCCCAGGCAGAGGCGGGCGCCCGGTCGGCGCTGCTCGATCCGGCCGAACTCGCCGCCCGTTTCCCCTGGCTTGCGACCGATGGGCTGTCGGGCGGCACGCTCGGGCTGGAAGGCGAGGGCTGGTTCGACGGCTGGGCGCTGCTTCAGGCCTTCAAGCGCAAGGCCCGGGCGCTTGGGGCGGTCTATCTCGACGACGAGGTGGTGGGGCTGGACATGGACGGAGACCGGATCGCCTCGGTCCGCCTCGCCTCGGGCCGCAGGCTGGGCGCAGGCCAGGTTGTCGATGCCGCAGGCCCCCTGGCCGCGACCGTGGCGGCGATGGCCGGGCTCGATCTGCCGGTGCGGCCGCGCTGCCGCTCGGTCTTCGTGTTCGATTGCGAACACGGCCCCCACGACGCCCCGCTGACCGTCGACCCGGCCGGCGTCTATTTCCGGCCGGAAGGCAACCGCTTCATCTGCGGCTGGTCGCCGGGAGAGGGGGATGCGGACCCCGATCAGCCCGAACTGATCGTCGATCATGCCCTGTTCGAAGAGCGGATCTGGCCGGTGCTGGCGGCGCGCGTGCCGGCCTTCGAAAGGCTGCGGCCGGGGGCGTCCTGGGCGGGGCATTACGAGATGAACGTCTTCGATGCCAACGCCCTGATCGGCCCGATGCCGGACCTCGCCAATTTCCAGGTCATCGCCGGGTTCAGCGGTCATGGCCTGCAGCAGGCCGCCGCCGCCGGCCGCGGGCTGGCCGAACTGATCGTCCATGGCCGCTTCGTCACGCTCGACCTCGGCCATTTCAGCCCGGCCCGGGTTGCCGAGGGGCGGCCGCTGGTGGAACTGGCGGTGATCTAGCCCGGGGGATCTAGCCCGGGGTCGGCAGGACCCAGCCGTCCCGCACCACCACCCCAAGCACGTCGCCCGGGCGCGGGGCCTCGCGGCCGGTGCGCATCGGCACCGGCTCGGGCGACCAGGGGGCCGACAGCCAGAGCAGGCGTCCTGCCCCTTCGAACACCCGCCGGTCGACCAGCGCCGGCAGGCTGCCGGTGGTGCCGCGCGGCACCGGCACCAGATGTTCCGGCCGGAAAACGGCGAGCGCCGGGCCGGCGGCGGTGCCCGGCGGCACGTGAAGCACCGCCTCGACCAGATCGGGCCCCGTCCCGATGCGGGCGCGGGCGCGGCCTTCGGCTTCGGCCCTCAGGATCGTGACCGGCAGCACGGCGCCCTGGCCGATGAAACCGGCCGTCCAGGCATCGGCCGGCCGGTCATAGACGGCTTCGGGCGTATCGATCTGGGTGATCCGGCCGGCTTTCAGCACCGCGATCCGGTCGGCCAGCGCCATAGCCTCGGCCTGGTCGTGGGTGACGTAAAGCGTGGCGGCACCCGTGGCGTCGTGCAGGCGCCGGATCTCTTCACCGATGCCGCGGCGCAGATGCGGGTCCAGATTGGCCAGCGGCTCGTCCATCAGCACGACCGGGGGGCGCGCCGCCAGAACCCGGGCCAGGGCGACGCGCTGGCGCTGGCCGCCAGACAGCGCATCGGGCATGGCCCCGGCGCGGTCCTGCAGCCCCACCGCCGCAAGCGCCTCTGCCACCAGGGCGGCGGTTTCAGCCGGTGCCCGGCGGGCGCGTTCCAGCGCATAGGCGACATTGCGCGCGACCGTCATCTGCGGCCACAGGGCATAGCTCTGGAACACCATGCCCACGCCGCGCGCCTCGGCCGGCACCAGTACCCGGCCGTCGCGATCCACCGGCCGGCCGGCCAGGCTGATCCGTCCCTCATCGGCGCCGTCGAGCCCGGCGACCAGGCGCAGCAGCGTGGTCTTGCCGCAGCCGGACGGGCCGAGCAGCGCCACGAATTCCCCCGGCATGACCTGAAGATCGACCCGGTCGAGGGCCGCCTTGCGGCCATGGCGGCGGGTCACCGCGTCCAGCCGGATGGCATCCGGCGGGGGCGATGCTGCAGGGGCGCGCGGGGTCATGGGCGGTCTCCGAAAGCGCTTTCAAGCCCGGGCAGGCGGGCGATCATCCGGAAGGCGAGGCCTGCAAGCCCAAGTGCTGCGGCCAGGGCGACCACCGAGAGCGCGGCGGCGCCGGCACTGTCGCCTTCGGCCTGGCGGGCATAGATCGCAACCCCCACGGTCTCGGCCCCCCGCGACCAGAGCAGGGCCGAGAGGGTGAGTTCGTTGAAGGCGGTGAGCAGCACCAGCAGCGCGCCACCGGCCGCGGGGCCGGCGAGCGCCGGCCAGGCGCCGACGCGGATCCGGGCCGGGAAGCCGGCGCCGGCCAGACGCGCGGCCTGTTCCGGGGCCGGATCCAGCCGTTCCGCGGCGGCCCGCACCGGCGCCAGCACCAGCCCCGGAAACCGGCCGAGATAGGCGGCGAGCAGGATGGCTGGCGTGCCGTAGAGGGTGAGCCCGATGCCCGGCAGCGGCGGCAGAAAGGCCAGGATCACCCCGATCGCGAACACCGTGCCCGGCAGGGCGAGGGCCAGATCGAAGCCGCCGGCGGCCAGCCGGGCGGCGGGTGCGCCGCGCGCGGCCAAGAGGCCCAGCGGCAGCGCCACCGCAACCGACACGAGCGCGGTGGCCAGGGCGAGCCAGGCGGAGGTGATCACGGCGCCGCCCGCCCCGTGGCGGAGGTCCAGTGCCGCGCGATAGCCGTCGAGACTGGCGGTGGCCGCTGTCAGGGGCACGCCGGGCGCCGGCACCAGCGAGGCCGCGACCAGGGCCGCCAGCGGCAGCAGCGACAGGGCGATCATCAGCATCCAGGCCGGCCCCGCGATCTGACGGCGGCGCCTGCCCAGCGGCAGGCGGGGCACCAGCCGGCCGCCATCGGCGACGCGCGCGGCACGCCCGGCCATCAGGGATTGCAGGCGCAGCAGGCCCAGCGTGCCCAGGCCGAGCAGGCCGGCCAGGGCCGCCGCCTCGCCCACCGCTGCCGGCCCGAAGCCCGACAGGCGCTGATAGATCAGCGTCGACAGCACCGGATAGTCGCCGGGAATGCCGAGCAGGGCGGGCACGCCGAAATTGCCCGCGGCGGATACCAGCGACAGTGCCGCGGCCGCGGCAAGCGCCGGGGCCACCAGCGGCCGGGCCGCGACGGCAAGGGCGGCGGAGGGGCCGGCACCTGCAACCCGTGCCGCCTCGGCGGGTTCGGCCGGAATGCGGGTGACGGCGCCGATCACCGCCAGAAAGGCGATCGGCATATGCTCCACCCCCATCACCAGCCACACGCCCCAGGCGCTTTCCAGCGGGTTGGGGCCGAACCCGCCCAGCCCCAGCACCCGGGCCAGCGGGCCTGCGGGATCGAAGGCCCGACCCCAGGCGAGCGCCGCAATCTGGCTGGGGATCAGCATCGGCAACAGGGCGAGGGCCGCGAAACCGCGCCGGCCCGGCAGGTCGGTCAGCCCGGCCAGCAGGGCGGCACCACCGCCCAGCACCAGGGCCGCGACCGTGGAGGCCAGGGCCGTCACCAGCGTATTGAGCCCGGCCTGCAGCACCCGCCCGTCGCCGAGCAGGCCGAGCCCGAGCCCGCCCGCCACCGCCTCGACCGCAATGAAGCCGAGCGGCAGGCCGGCCAGCAGCAGTGCGGCCGCCACCGCCGGCAGGCCCGCGCGGCCGGCGCGGGGATCGCCCGGCGGGCCGCCCGCCTCGGCCAGTGAAAGGCGGACGGCCGGCAACAGGCGGAACCGCGCCGGAAACCGGAAGCGAGAGGCCGGGATCACCCGCCGAACAGCGCCGCGAAGCGGCGGCGGGTCTCCTCGCCGGTGGCGGCGAGCGCGTCGGGCGCAATCTCCAGCAGCCTGACGGTGGCCGGACGCCCCGGCGGCGCGCCGGCCTCGGGCCGCAGCGGCATATAGCCCTGGGCGACCGCGAAGCGCTGGCCGGTTTCCGACAGCAGCCAGGCCACGAAGGCGCGGGCGGCGTCGACATTGCGGGCGGTCTTCAGGATCGCGACCGGCTCGGTAACGGCGGTCGCCCCTTCCGCGGGGTAGACGAAACCGACCGGCGAGCCCTTGGCGGCGGCATTGAAGGCCATGAAATCGACCAGCACGCCATAGGCGGCGCGGCCGGTCGCGACCGCATCCAGCACCGCGCCATTGCCCTGCAGGGCGGTTGCGCCATTGGCCTTCAGCGCCTCCATGTAAGACCAGCCGAGGCCTTGGGTGGCGGTGACGGTGCCGACATGAATGGTGGCCGCACCGGAATAGAGCGGGCTCGGCATCACCACCCGGTCCTTTGCGGCGGGGGCGGCGAGATCGGCCCAGCCGGTCGGTGCGGGCAGGCCGGCGGCGGTGTTCCAGGCGATGCCGGTGGCGATGATCTTGGTGCCGAACCAGGTGCGATCCTGGTCGTAAGACGTGGCGGGCAGCCCCTCGACCGGTGCGTCGGGCCAGGCTGCCAGGCGATCGCGCGCCTTCAGCCCCGCCATCGCCACGCTGTCGGCGATCAGCAGCAGGTCGGGTTCTGGGCTGCCGGCGGCGAATTCGGCATCCAGCTTGGCCAGCACCTCGGTGGTGCCCGACCGGAAGAACTCGACCGTGACCTCGGGTTCCGCCTTGTTGAAGGCGGCGATCAGATCGGCCATCGCCTTGTTGGGGGTCGAGGTGTAGACGACCAGACGGCCCTGGGCGGCATCGGCGGCGGCGGGCATCAGGGTGGCTGCGGCAAGGGCCGCGGCCAGCAGCAGGGTGGGCGTCTTCATGGGGCGTGATCTCCACGGGCGAACCGATCTGCCCGCATACCACGCCCGTGTTGCAGGCAGATGTCGGCCATCGCGGGATCGGGCCGTCGCGGGATCGGGGCGTCGGTGCTCAGCCGCCGGTGCGGGTCAGCGCGCCGATCAGCACCACAGGGCCGGTGGGGGCGCCGGATGGCGAGCCGCCGGCGGGTTCGATCGAAACCGCCAGGCCCAGCCCGTCACCCAGGCGGGGGCCGAGCGTCGCGGGCAGGTCGACCCGGGTCTCGTGCGCCGGATCGATCAGGCCCAGCGAAACCGGTGCCGCGCCTTCGCCCGGCAGGGCCCAGAGTTCGAAATCCCGGGGCCCGGGCGCAGCCTCTGCCGCGGTTCCGGCCGCCGGCACGCCCAGCGTGCGGACCAGCAGCCGCTTCCGGCCGAAGCCTTCGCCCGGCTCGGCCGATACCACCCAGGTCGGGGCTTCGGCGGCCTCCAGCGGGCGCAGCACCGCCACCAGCCGGGTGGCGTCGGGATCGGGCAGAGGCTGGCGGATCAGCAGGAAGGCGGCCATGGCCGCAGCCGCCACCGCGGCAAGCCCGGCCGCCCCGGCGGTCCAGCGCCAGAGGGTCAGACCGCGGCGGAGGTCGATCACCTGCGCCGCCTCGCTCCGGCTGGTGTCGCCCGCAAGGCTGGCATCGATGCGCGCCTTCAGGCGGGCGGGCGGCGCGACCGGATCCAGCGCCAGCGCCATCGGGGCCAGCCGGCGTTCCCAGTCGGCGACCGCCGCGCGCAGTGCCGGATCCCGGGCGATCTCGGCGCGCAGCGCCGTCCGCGCCGGCTCGTCCAGCGTGCCCAGCACGTATTCGGCAATGTCGACGTCGCGCGGATCGGGAACCTCCCGCGGATCGGTCGGGCCGGCGGTCATCGCTCCAGGCACTCCTTCAGCGCGGCCAGGCCGCGACGGATCCAGCTCTTGACGGTGCCGAGCGGCTGGCCGGTGCGGCCGGCGATCTCGCCATGGCTCAACCCGTCGACATAGGCAAGGCGGACGCTGCCGCGCGCGCCCTCGGACAGCTCGGCCAGACAGGTTTCCAGCCGGTTGATCCGGCCGGGCAGTTCCGGTGTCGTGAAAGTGGGGGGACTGTCGGCATCCGCGGCGGCCGCCTGATCGGCCAGATCGGCGACGATGACCGGGTCGGCGGCGGTTTCGCGGCCGCGCCGGCGCAGCAGATCGAGCGCCCGATAGCGCAGAATGCCGATCGCCCAGGCCGTGACCTCGCCGCGGGCACGGTCGTAGCGCCCGGCATTGCGCCAGATCTGCACGAAGGCGTCGTGGACGGCGTCCTCGGCCAGATCGGCATCCCTCAGCATGCGCAGGGCGACCGCGTGCAGCCGGCCCGACAGCCTGAGATACAGCGCGTCGAAGGCGCGCCGGTCGCCGGTGCCCACGGCTGTCAGCAGGTCGTGCAGACCGTCGGTTTCCGGCCCGTGGTCCATGGACCCGCCCCGCCCCCTCGCGATGAATGACGGGCAACCCTATCACGTCGCTGTGGATCGTGCATGTGCATCCGGGGCGGGGCGGGCAGGCGGGGTCAGCCCTTCGGGATCAGCACCCGGTCGATCACCTGGATGACGCCGTTCGACTGCAGCACGTCATAGGTCGAGATGTCGGCGGTGTGGCCGCCGGCATCGGCGATAACGATATTGTCGGGGCCGTTCATCATGGCGGTCAGCGTGCCGCCCGACAGCGTCGTCAGCACGGCCTTGCCGCCGCCGGCCCGGATGCGGGTCATCAGATCGGCGCGGGTCAGCCGGCCGGGCACGACATGATAGGTCAGCACCCCGGTCAGCCGGTCGCGGGCCGATGGTGCCATCAGCCCGTCGACCGTGCCCGCGGGCAGGGCGTCGAAAGCCGCATTGGTCGGGGCGAAGACGGTGAACGGGCCGGGGCCCGACAGGGCATCCACCAGCCCTGCCTGTTTCACGGCCGCCACCAGCGTGGTGTGATCGGCCGAATTGACCGCGTTCTCGACGATGGTCTTGCCGGCATACATGGGCGCTCCGCCCACCTCGACCGGTTCCATGGGCGCGGCCGACGCCATATGCCGGCCGCCCTGCATGCCGCCGCCGGCACAGCCGGCCAGACCGGCCCCCAGCATCAGAGCGAGGGCAAGGGTTGCGGCGCGGGCGCTGGCCCGGCCGGAGGTCGTGACACTGGTCATCCGATGTCTCCCTGGTTCGCTGCGGGCAGGGCGGGCCGATGCGGCTCGGGCCCTGCTCCATGCAAGCCTTACGGGGCGCCCCGGCGAAACGGATGCAGCGGCCTGCCGAAAAAAGCCGCAGGCCTGCGGGCCGGCCCTTTTCCGGTCACAACTCTGGCTCTCGGATGCCCGGTATCGCTCACGTGCATGGCAGGGCGATCCGGGCGACAGTCGGGATGTGGCCGCGACGGGCACCAGCACACCTCCCGCCCGTCCCGACCGCGCCGGTCCACCGATCCCGTCGCCCATGTCCCGGCCCCGTCCCGCCGTTCATGGGAGCCCCTCCCTCTCCCGAGGGGCGCCTCCTTTCCCGTAGGAGGCATCGGACCGGCCGTGCGGCGCCCGCCGCGGCCCACCTGCCCCTCTCCCCGGGGGCAGCCGAGACATCATCAGGAGCAACCACCTCAGATGGGCATCGCCTTCCCCCGCGTCGCAACCCGTCTCGCCTTCGCCGCAGCTGCGGTTCTGGCGGTCGCGGCCTGCGACGACGCCGACGCCCCGAGCACGCCGCCGGCCGAGCAGTCGGCCCCGGCCCCCGCCCCCTCGGCTCCCGCACCGTCGGCGCCCGCCCCGAGCGCCCCCGCCCAGCCCGCCCCGTCCGATCAGAGCGGTGCCCCGACGGCGCCGAACACGCCTGCCCCGGTCTCTCCCAGCCCGACCACGCCGGCGCAGCCGGCGCCCGATGCGCCGGGCGATGCCAGCAGCGGCGCCACCAGCCCCGGCGCGGGCGATACCGGTTCGGCCGGCAGTTCCGGCTCGGGCAGCAGCAATCTTGAGCCGCAGAGCGGAACGCCGTCAGGCAACCCCGCCGGCGGCGCCACCTGATCGGTCCGACCGTGAAGCAGGTCGCCGGAAGGGTGCGCCGGCGATCGGGTTCCCCTTGAAGGACCGACAGGACGGGTCGGGTGTGCCGCAAGGCGCATCCGGCCCGTTCCCTTTCTGGTACCTCCCTTTCAGGTACCCTCCCACACTGTCTCGAAGCCCGCCGTCCGGCGGGCTTTCGCCGTTTTGTGACCCCCGTCACCGCCAAGCGTTGCCCGAAGGTGACCCCTCCGGAATTTCTGGACCCGATCATCCAGAAATGTCTTGAAGCCCCCGCCGGATCGGCCATCTTGTGCGGAAACCAATTCGTGGTCGCCCTGGTCCAATAATTCGGGCGGTCCGGTCATTCGGCGGAGGCGGTATGAAGAAGATCATCCTTGGCGCGGTGGTCGTTGCGGCACTGGTCGGCGGTGGCTGGTACGGCGCGGAATGGTGGCGCCATGGCCGCTTCGTCGAAAGCACCGACGACGCCTATGTCCATGGCGATATCGCCAACATCGCGCCGCGTGTGGCCGGCCAGGTCACCGAGGTGGCGGTGAAGGACAACACCTCGATCGATGCGGGCGCCCTGCTGTTCCGGATCGACGATGCCGACTACAAGGCCAAGGTTGCCGAAGCCGAGGCGGCGCTGGCCCGCGCCCGGGCGTCGGTCGACGTGATCGACCGCCAGCTGGAGCTGCAGAAGACCGAGATCGCGCGCGCCGAGGCCGGCGTCGCCTCGGCCGAGGCGGAACGCGCCCGCGCGGCCGGTGACCTCAAGCGCTATGCCGAGCTGAACCGTACCGCCGCCGCCAGTGCCCAGCGCTACGACACCGCCCGCGCCGATGCCCGCAAGGCCGAGGCGTCGCTGGCCGAGGCCAGGGCCGCCGTGGCGGCCGCCAGGGGCCAGGTGCCGGTGCTGGAAGCGAACCGCGTCGAGGCCGAGGCCCAGATCGCCTCTGCCGAGGCGACGCTGCAGGCGGCACGGCTCGATCTTGCCCATACCGTGGTCCGGGCACCCCAGTCGGGGATCGTGGCCAACCGTTCGGTCGAGCCCGGCGAATACGTCAAGGCCGGCCAGACCGCGCTTGCGATCGTGCCGCTGCCCGAGACCTATGTGGTCGCGAATTTCAAGGAGACCCAGCTTGCGGCAATGCGCCCCGGCCAGCCGGTGACCATCGCGGTCGACGCCCTCGGCGGGCGGGAACTCCATGGCCGGGTCGAAAGCCTGTCGCCGGCCAGCGGTGCGCGTTTCAGCCTGCTGCCGCCCGAGAACGCCACCGGCAACTTCACCAAGATCGTCCAGCGCGTGCCGGTCCGCATCGCGGTCGACGAGGCCGATCCCGCGGCGAAGCTGCTGGTGCCGGGCCTGTCGGTGGTGGTGGCGGTCGATACCGCGGCCGAGCCCGCGGCCGAAGCGGTTCAGCCCCAGTACGGCCTGGGTGCCGAGCCCACGGCCCCGCGCCTGGCGCAGCGCTGAGCGGAGGCGGGTCCGATGACCGAGGCCACGTCTACAGCGGGCAGCGCACCGGCAGCGCCTGCCGCCGCGGCGCCCAAGGGGCCCTCGGTGGGGCAGATCGCCGGCTTTATCGCCATGGTCTTCGGCATGTTCATGGCCATCCTGGACATCCAGATCGTGTCGTCCTCGCTGTCGGAACTCCAGGCGGGCCTCGCCGCCAGCCCCGACGAGGTCTCGTGGATCCAGACCAGCTATCTGATCGCCGAAGTGGTGATGATCCCGCTCTCGGGCTATCTCTCCCGGGCGCTGTCGACCCGTGGCCTGTTCCTGATCTCGGCGGCGGGCTTCACGGTGATGAGCGCGCTTTGCGCCACGGCCACCACCCTCGACGAGATGATCCTCTGGCGGGCGCTGCAGGGCTTCGTCGGCGGGGCGATGATCCCGACCGTGTTCGCGGCGGCCTTCCAGCTCTTCCCCGGCAACCGGCGGGCCGGCGTGTCGGTGGTGATCGGTCTGGTCGCGACGCTCGCCCCCACCATCGGCCCGACCCTCGGCGGCTGGCTGACCGAGATCTTCTCGTGGCACTGGCTGTTCCTGGTCAACGTCGTGCCCGGCATTCTGGTGACGCTGGTGGTCTGGCGCGCGCCTTCTTTCGATACCGGCGATCGCAGCCTGCTGCGCCGGCTGGATCTGCTCGGGCTGGTGCTGATGGCGCTGTTCCTGGGCTCGATGGAATATGTGGTCGAAGAGGGGCCGCGCGACGACTGGTTCGACGACCGCACCATCACCTTCCTGTTCGTGCTGATGGTCGCGGCCGGCATCGGCTTCTTCTGGCGGGTGCTGAGCCACCACAACCCGATCGTCGATCTCAAGGCCTTCCGCGACCGCAATTTCGCCACCGGCTGCGTGTTCAGCTTCGTGATCGGTGTCGGCCTCTACGGCCTGGTCTATGTGCTGCCGCTCTATCTGGCGCGGATCCGCGATCTCAACGCCATGCAGATCGGCGAGGTGCTGTTCGTCACCGGCCTTGCCCAGTTCTGTTCGGCCCCCATCGCCGGCATGCTGTCGCGCAAGATGGATGTGCGGGTGATGCTGGCGATCGGCTTCATCATGCTTGCCGGGTCCACCTGGTGGATGTCGCACATCACCGCCGACTGGCAGTTCGACCAGCTGCTGTGGCCGCAGATCATGCGCGGCATGTCGCTGATGCTGTGCATGCTGCCGGTCAACCAGATCGCCCTCGGCACGCTGCCGATGGAGATGCTGAAGAATGCGAGCGGGCTTTATAATCTGATGCGCAATCTGGGGGGTGCGGTCGGCCTTGCCGGCATCAACACCCTGATGATCGACCGCAACGCCCTGCATCTGGAACGCATCGCCGATGCCGCCAACCCGAACCGGCCCGAGGTCCAGGCGGCACTCGACGCCCTGGGGCAGCGCTTCGACGGAGCGATTGCCGGCGACAGTTCGCTCGCGGCGCTCAAGACGCTGATGAACATGATCCAGGCCCAGGCGCAGGTGATGACCTTCGGCGACGTCTTTCTGGTGCTGGCGGGGATCTTCGTCGCCGCGGCGGTGATCACCACCACCGTGCGCCGGCCGCAGATGGCCGGGGCCGGCGGGGGAGGCGGGCATTGACCGAGGCGAGCCGGACCGACATCCGCCGGGTGCGGGCCGTGGTCGCCGCCGCCCGCGAAGCGGCGGCCGAGGCCTGCGGTACCGGCTGCCCGCCGGCCCGGCAGGGGCCCGGCCGGCCGCCCGACACGGAAAAGCGCCGCGCGATCCTGGATGCCGCCCGCCGGCTGTTCACCCGCGACGGCTTCGTGGCCGGCATGGGCGAGATCGCGGCCGAGGCCGGGGTTTCGAAGCAGACGATCTACAACGCCTTCCGCAACAAGGACGAGCTGTTCCTGGCGGCGATCGCCGAGGTCGCCGACCAGATCACCGCCCATCTGGAAACCCCGGACCCCGAGGCCTCGCCCCACGAGATCCTGACCCGCATCGCCTGGCATTTCATGGATGTGGTCATCTCGGGCAAGATGGTCTCGGTCATGCGCATGCTGACCGGCTCGGGGCCGGGCGGCATGGCGCCGGATCTCGCCGCCGCCTTCTACGAGATCGGCCCGGCCCGCAACGGCCGCAGGCTGGCCGACTGGCTGGCGGCACAGGATCGTGCCGGCCGGCTGTCGGTCGATGATCCCGATCTCGCATCGGAACACTTCTTCGGTATGCTGAATGGCAAATTGCAGCTCCGCCAGCTGTTCCACGCCGCGCCGCCGCCCGACGACGCCGAGGCCGAACGGCGGGTGGAGGCTGCGGTCAGGCGCTTCCTGAAGGCCTACGCCCCCGACTGACCCGGTGGCGCTGCGCCCCCGGGGGGCCGCGAACCGGATGCCGGGAAGGAACACGCATGCTGCGCTGGGAAGGCACGGCCCTGGGCCGCGTCGAGGATTTCACCCTGGTCGAGCGACCGACGCCCGAGCCGGGGCCCGGGCAGATGCGGCTGCGGATAGAGGCCGCCGCCCTCGGCTATGTCGACGGGCTGATCGTCCATGGCCGCTATCAGATCCGCCCCGACCTGCCCTATGTGCCGGGCGGCGAGATCGTCGGCATCGTCGATGCGACGGGACCCGGCGTCACCCGGTATGTCCCGGGCGACCGGGTGGTGACCTGGCAGATGGGCGGCGGCCTGGCCACCCATGTCGTGGTGGCGGAGGCGGAGGCGGATCCCGTGCCGGACGGGCTCGCAGGGCTCCATGCGGCCGCGATGCTGGTCGACTATCAGACCGCGGCCTATGGCCTGTTCCCGCGCGGGCGGCTCACGCCCGGCGAGCGGGTGCTGGTGACCGGGGCGTCGGGCGGGGTCGGCTCGGCCGCGGTGCAGCTGGCGGCCCGGGCCGGCGCCCATGTCGTGGCGCTCGCCAGCACCGAAGAGGGGCGGGCGCGGGCGATCGCGCTCGGTGCCGCGGCGGCGATCCCGTCGCTTGATCCCGACATCCGCGCCCGGATCCGCGAGACCCTGCCGGGCGGCGCGATCGATATCGTGTTCGACCCCGTCGCCGGCCCCGGCTTCGAGCCCCTGTTCCGCTCGCTCGACAAGGAAGGGCGGCATCTGATCCTGGGCTTCGTCGGCGGCGCGATCCCGGCCCTGCCGGTCAATCTGCCCCTGCTCAAGAGCGCGGCCCTGATCGGGGTGGAAATCCGCCACTATCTGACGGCCCATGCCGACGAGGCGCGCGCGGTGCGGCTGGCGCTGATGGCGCGGGTGGCGGCAGGGGAGCTGCTGCCGCCGAAGGTGGTCGAGATGCCGCTCGACCGGGCCCGCGAGGCCCTGGCGGCGACCCTGTCGCGGAGCAAGGGCGGCAAGATTGTGGTGGTGCCGGGCGTGGTGGTGCCGGGCTGAAGCGTCAGAGCGAGAGGAAGAAGCCCACGAAAACCGGCGTGGCCAGGCTGACGGCGAAACCGCTGGCCAGGGCCACCAGCCCGGCCTCCCGCCCGCCATGGATGGTGATGATGCCGAGCGAGACATCCATGGCGGTGGCACCGGCCGAGGCGACGGGCGCCAGGGGCCCGAAGGCGCGCACCATCAGCCCGGCGAAGACCAGGGTGATGACCTCGCGCGAGATGTTGGCCATCAGCGCCAGCGCGCCCATCACCTCGCCGCGCGCCTCGGCGATCATCACCGCCGACAGGCTGTACCAGCCGAAGCCCGAGGCGACGGCCAGCACGTCCGGCAGGCTCATCCCCGGCAGCAGCGGCGCCACCAGCGCCGCACCGCCGAGCGTGCCCAGGATCACCGCCACCGGCAGGGCGATCGCGCGCGGGCCGGCGCTGCGCAGCCGGGCCCAGGCCGACGGATCCAGCGCCGTGCCGATCCCGACCAGGAAGACCAGCAGCATCAGCGCGGGCTCGGTTGCATCGGCCGTCTGCGCGCCAAGGCCGGGGGCCAGGGCGCCGAGGGCGATGCCGGCGACATAGGCGCCCAGGATGATCAGGGTCATGATCACGGCAGCGGCCTCCGCCGGGTGCGGCCGATCAGCCCCAGCAGCAGCAGCGTCACCAGGATCGACCCCGCCACCGCGGCGGCCGAAATCGCGACCGCCTTCAGCCCCGAGGCGGCGAGGGTGGCGGCAAGATCGGGCATGGCGCCGGTGCCGATGCCCATCAGCACCAGCAGCACGACGATCGACACGGTCGTCAGCCGGTCGACCGGCCGGGCGATGCGTGTCCGATGGCCGCGGAGCAGGCGGCCGAGCACGAGGCCGGCCAGAAAGGCGAGGGCAAGGGCGAGCATGGGGCGGGGGCCTTGTGCGCAGGGGTGGAACGGCGATCAGCCAGAGCTTTACGGCGACCGGTGGCGGCTGTCCATCCCATGTCCACCGCCTGAGTGGTGGCGGTGCCGGGCGGATGTCGCTAGCATGCATAAAAACAAACGTATGAATGCGGACCGGCAAGGCCCGGCCGCGCCAGGGAGGATGACCCGCATGGTCGAAATCACCCATCGCCGCGTTCCGGTCGGCGAGGTCACGCTGCATGTCGCCGAAGCCGGCCGGCCCGACGCCCCGGTCATGCTGTTCCTGCACGGCTTTCCGGAATTCTGGTACGCCTGGAAGGGCATGATGTCCCGCTTCGCAGGCGAGTATCGCTGCGTGGCGCCCGATCTGCGCGGCTTCGGCGAGAGCGACGCCCCGGCCGAGGTGGAGGCCTACCGGACGAAGCGGGTGGTGGGCGACATCCTGGGGCTGATCGATGCGCTGGGGGTGGACAAGGTGATCCTGGTCGCCCATGACTGGGGTGGGGCGGCGGCCTGGTCCTTCGCCATGGCCCATCCGGGCCGCATCCACCGGCTGATCATCCTGAACTCGCCCCATCCCGCGACCTTCCAGCGCGAGTTGATGCGCAATCCCGAGCAGATCCGGGCCAGCCAGTATTTCCGCCTGTTCCGCACGCCCGAAGCCGAAGAGAAGCTGTCGGCCAATGATTTCGACTGGCTGTGGCGGTTCTCGATGCGCCCGGTCTACGACAAGGGGCTGATGACCGACGAAGACCGCGCCGCCTATCTGGAGGCCTGGGGCCGGCCCGGCCGGCTGACCGGCGGGCTGAACTGGTACCGGGCCTCGCCCATCGACGTGGTGCCGGCGGGCACGACCCCGCCCGAGCAGCCGCTGCTCGATCCCGCGGTCTATTCGGTCAGGGTGCCGACCCTGGTGATCTGGGGGCTGGGCGATACGGCGCTCGTGCCCGGGCTGATCGAGGGGCTGGAGGCCTGGGTGCCGGATCTCAGAATTGAGCGTGTGCAGCATGCCACCCACTGGATCGCCCATGAGGCGCCGGACGAGGTGGAGGCCCATATCCGCGATTTCCTCAGCAAGCGCGGATAGGTTTGTACGGATATTTCCGTCAGACACGATTTACGGACATCATGATACACTGAATGGGCATTCGGCGGTTTTATCCGTATCGAGTGCCCATTTCTGCCCGCCATGTGCCACTTGCTCCACCTGCCGGCCCGGTTTATAGTGCACCGCACATAAAACAAGGGACCGGGGCCGGCATCGCCCTGCCACCGGACGAGAATGCAGTCGCCCGCGGCCCGCCCGCGGGCTCGTGGAGAGCATGACGGGTCCGGCCGCGCGCGACCGGGCGCAGTATCGAAAGGTCTGGTTCCCATGACCGCGATCAGCGGCCTGAGCCTCGAAGACATGACCGTCGGCATGGAGTCGACGATCTCCCATACCGTGACCGACGCCGATGTGCGGGCCTTTGCCGACATTTCGGGCGATCACAACCCGGTCCATCTGGACGAGGACTTCGCACAGACGACGCCGTTCAAGGGCCGTATCGCCCATGGCGCCTTCACCACGAGCTTGATTTCCGCGGTTCTCGGAACCAGACTGCCCGGGCCCGGCGCCATCCTGGTCGACCAGAGCTTCCGGTACCGCGCGCCCGTGCGCATCGGCGACACGGTGACGGCGCTGGTCCGGGTGAACGAGATCGATCCGGCGCGCCGGCGCGTGACGCTCGCCACCGAATGCCTGGTGGGCGGCACGGTCGTCGTCGACGGCATCACCAAGGTCATGGTGCCGGCCCGCGCGGCCGCACTCGCTGCCGCCGGCTGATCCGCCGGCCCGGGCGGGGCGGCGGCGGTCCGCGCGACCCATCGCCCCGCCTGCCCGGGGCCGGACACATGGACGGGGAATGCGGCTCTACAGACGTTTCGAAGGCTTGGGTCCCGAGGCACGCGGTCTTGCCGTGGCGCTCGGGAATTTCGACGGTGTGCATCGCGGCCATCAGGCGGTGATCGGCGCCGCGGAATCGGCCGCACGCCGCCTCAACACCCGGCCGGCGGTGCTCACCTTCGAGCCCCACCCCCGCAGCGTGCTGCAGCCCGATCGGGCCCCCGGCCGGCTGCAGACCCCGGCCGACAAGCTGCGTGTGCTGGACGATGCCGGCATCGCCGCGGTGTTCATGCTGCGCTTCGACCGCCTGCTCGCCGCCATGCCGGCCGAAGACTTCGTGGAGCGGGTGCTGTGGCGCGGGCTGCGCGTCGCCCATCTCTCCATCGGCCATGATTTCGTCTTCGGCAAGGGCCGGGGCGGCAATGCCAAGATGCTGGAAGCCGCCGCCCAGGCCCATGGCTTCAGCCTGTCGGTGGTGGAGCCGCGCGCCGATGGCGACACGATCTTTTCGTCCACCGCCATCCGCGCCGCGATCACCGGGGGCGACATGGTGCGGGCCGCCCGCCTGCTCGGCCGGCCCTGGTCGGTGTCGGGCCGGGTGCGTGGCGGCGACCGGCGCGGCCGGACCATCGGTTTTCCCACCGCCAATGTCGCGATCGGCCGCTATGTCGAGCCGGCGACCGGTGTCTATGCCATCCGGGTGAACGTCGCACCCGGCCGCGGTCCCGGCGGCGAGGTGCTGCCCGGCGGCCATTTCGGCGGTGTTGCCAATTTCGGCCGCCGCCCCACCTTCGACAAGCGCGACCTGCTGCTCGAGGCGCATCTCTTCGATTTTGCCGGCGATCTTTACGGCCGGCGGGTGGAGATCGCCTTCATCGAGCGCATTCGCCCCGAGCGCCGCTTCGACGGGATCGAGGCCCTGAAGGCCCAGATCGCCGCCGATGCCGAACAGGCGCGATCGCTTCTCGCCAGGGCAGCCGACCGGCGCTATCCATAAGCCTCGCCCCATGGCATGATGCGGCCCGCCCGGGTTCGGGCGTGCCTGCCCTTATGCCATCGGCCGTGCATTCCGCCGGCCGGTGTCTCCCCGTCACCAACCTGAAGCCCGGAAGGGCCGGACCTCGATGAGCGTGGACTACAAAGCCTCGGTTTTCCTGCCCCAGACCCGTTTCCCCATGCGCGGCAACCTGCCGGCCAACGAACCCGGTCTGCTCGACCGCTGGTCCGGCCAGGACCTTTATGCACGCCTGCGCGAAGACGGCCGGGACCGCGAGCGCTTCGTGCTCCATGACGGGCCGCCCTATGCGAACGGCCATCTCCATATCGGCCATGCGCTGAACAAGATCCTGAAGGACGTGATCAGCCGCTGCCAGCAGATGCAGGGCCGCGATGCGCCCTACGTCCCCGGCTGGGATTGCCACGGTCTGCCGATCGAATGGGAGATCGAGAAGCGCTATCGCGAGAAGGGCCGGAACAAGGACGAGGTGCCGCTGGTCGAGTTCCGCCGCGAATGCCGTGAATTCGCGAGCCACTGGATCGACGTGCAGCGCGAAGAGTTCAAGCGCCTGGGCGTCCTCGGCGACTGGGAACGGCCCTATCTCACGATGACCTACAGCGCCGAGGCGCAGATCGTGCGGGAGCTGGGCAAGTTCCTCACCTCCGGTCAGCTCTATCGCGGCCCCCAGGCCGTGATGTGGTCGCCGGTCGAAAAGACCGCGCTGGCCGAGGCCGAGATCGAATATCACGACAAGACCTCGACCACGATCACCGTGCGCTTCCCGGTGGTGAAGGCCACCCATCCGGCGCTGGACGGGGCCGCGGTCCTGATCTGGACCACCACCCCCTGGACCATCCCCGGCAACCGCGCGGTCGCCTATGGCCCGGATCTCGACTATGTCGCGATCCGCGTGACCGGCACGGCCGACGGCTCGCTCGCCCGCATGGGCGAGGTGCTGGTGCTGGCCGAGGCGCTGGCCGCCCAGGTGCTGGCCGAGGCCGGCATCACCGGCCACGAGGTCGTCGCCACCTTCAAGGGCAGCGCCTTCGAAGGCGCCGTCTGCGCCCATCCTTTCCACGGCCGCGGCTACGATTTCGAGGTGCCGCTGCTGCCGGGCGACCATGTCACCACCGAGCAGGGCACCGGCCTTGTCCACACCGCCCCCGGCCATGGCGAGGAAGACTTCCTTCTGGGCCGCGCCTTCGGGCTGGAGGTGCCGGACACGGTGGCCGAGGACGGCACCTATACCGATCAGGTGCCGATCTTTGCCGGCGACCATGTCTTCAAGGTCGACGATCGGATGTGCGACGAGCTGACCGGGGCGGGTGCGCTGCTTGCCCGCGGCAGGCTGCGTCACAGCTATCCGCATTCCTGGCGGTCCAAGGCGCCGGTCATCTTCCGCGCCACCCGCCAGTGGTTCATCTCGATGGAGCATGCCCGGCTTCGCGAGAAGGCGCTGGCCGCCATCGATCAGGTGCGCTGGGTGCCCGAGACCGGGCGCAACCGCATCCGCTCGATGGTGGAAACCCGCCCCGACTGGCTGGTCTCGCGTCAGCGCGCCTGGGGCGTGCCGATCACCGTGTTCGTGGACCGGAAGACCGGTGAACCGCTGCGCGACCCCGAGGTCATCGACCGGGTGGCGGTGGCCGTGGCCGAAGAGGGCGCCGAGGCCTGGTACACCCGCGATCCGGCCGAGTTCCTCGGCAAGGGCCGCAACCCCGAGGATTACGAGCAGGTCACCGACATCCTGGATGTCTGGTTCGACAGCGGATCGACCCATTCCTTCACGCTGGAAGGCCGCAACGATCTGAAGTGGCCGGCCTCGCTCTATCTCGAAGGTTCGGACCAGCATCGCGGCTGGTTCCAGTCGTCGCTGCTCGAATCCTGCGGCACCCGCGGCACGGCGCCTTACGAGGCGGTGCTGACCCATGGTTTCGTGCTCGACGGCGAAGGCCGCAAGATGTCGAAATCGGTCGGCAACGTCATCGCCCCCCAGCAGGTGATCGAACAGTACGGCGCCGACATCCTCAGGCTCTGGGTGGTGTCGGCCGACTATTCGCAGGATGTGCGCATCTCCAAGGAGATCCTGTCCTCGCAGGCCGATGCCTATCGCCGGCTGCGCAACACCTTCCGCTATCTGCTGGGCGCGCTCGACGGCTTCACCGAGGCCGAGCGCCTGCCCCTGGCCGAGATGCCCGAGCTGGAGCGCTTCATCCTGCACCGTCTGTGGGAGCTGGACGGCCAGATCCGCAAGGCGATCGCGGCCTATGACTTCCACACCATGGCGACGCTGCTGCATAATTTCTGCGCTGTGGACCTGTCGGCCTTCTATTTCGACGTCCGCAAGGACGTGCTCTATTGCGACGCGCCCGACAGCATCCGCCGCCGGGCGACCCGCACCGTGATGGACCTGCTGTTCGATCGTCTGACCGTCTGGTCGGCGCCGATCCTGGTGTTCACGGCCGAGGAAGCCTGGCTCGCCCGCTTCCCCGAGGGCCAGGTGCCCGAGGGCGAGAGCGTGCATCGGCGGGTCTTCCCCGACACCGACGACGCCTGGCGCAACGACACGCTGGCCGATCGCTGGCGGCGGGTCCGTCAGATCCGCCGGGTGATCACCGGCGCGATCGAGGTGGAGCGCCGCGAGAAGCGCATCCGGGCGAGCCTGGAGGCGCATCCGACCGTCTGGCTGGCGCCGGAACATGCCCATGTTTTCGACGGGCTGGATCCGGCCGAGCTGTCGATCACCTCTGACGCCACGCTCACCGGCGGCGATGCCCCGGCCGATGCCTTCCGGCTGGACGACGTGCCGGGCGTGGCCGTGGTGGTCGGCCGGGCGGATGGCGAGAAATGCGCCCGGTGCTGGAAGGTCCTGCCCGAGGTCGGCACCCATGCCGATCATCCGGAGCTGTGCGACCGCTGTGCGGATGCCGTCGCCCATGGCTGAACGGGGACCGGTGGCCGAGGCGGCCTGGCACCAGGCGGCGAGGGCCCGCAGCCGGCGCATGCTGGTCGTGGGCTTCCTGCTGGTGTTCGTGGCCGACCAGATCACCAAGCAGCTGGCGCTCGCCGCCTTCGACATGCCGGGTGACGGCGTCGTCGTCACCTTCTTCTTCAACCTGACACTCGTGTTCAATCGCGGGGTCAGTTTCGGTATGTTGGCGCAGCATGGCGAGCTTGCCCGCTGGGGGCTGGCGGTGATGGCGACGGTGGTGGCCGTTCTCCTGGGCCGCTGGGCCTGGAAGGGCGAGCGGCCGCTGACGGCGCTGGGGCTGGGTTTCGTGGCCGGCGGCGCCATCGGCAATGCGCTCGACCGGGTCCGGATCGGTGCGGTGGTGGACTTCCTGGATGTCCACTATGCCGGCTGGCACTGGCCCGCCTTCAACATCGCCGATGCCGGCATCACGCTGGGCGTGATCCTGCTGCTGGTGGACGGCCTGTTCGGCCGCGATCCGGCCGGCCCGGAAAAGACCTGACCAGGGGGGCGAAGATCCGCCTCCTGTCGCCTATCATGGACGCTGTCCCCGGGCCTCGGGCCCTTGGACGGGATGAGGGAGCAGACCGCATGAGCCGCCTGACCGCGTTGTCGGTGATCGCCATTCTGAGCGTCGGCCTGGCCGCCTGTGATTCGGCGCGCGAGACCCTGGGCCTCAACAAGCGGGCGCCCGACGAATTTGCCGTCGTGCCGCGCGCACCGCTCGTTCTGCCGCCGAATTACGATCTGCGCCCGCCGGAGCCCGGTGCGCCGCGCCCGCAGGAAGCGACGCCCGCACAGGCGGCGCGTCAGGCGCTGACCGGCACGGCGCCGGCTGCGGCACCGGTGGCCAACGGCATCGATCCGCTCGACCAGGCGGTGCTGGCCCGGACCGGTGGTGACCGGGCGGATCCGTCGATCCGCGCGACCATCGCGCAGGAAAACACCCAGCTGGCCGAGGCGAGCGAGAGCTTCGTCGACGATCTGCTGTTCTGGCAGGAGCGCGAGCAGCCGGGCACCGTGATCGATGCCGGTGCCGAGCAGCGCCGCCTGCAGACCAATCAGGCGGTCGGCCGGCCGATCGACACCGGCGAGACGCCGATCATCGAGCGCAAGCGCCGCGGCCTGCTTGAAGGCATCTTCTGAGCGACACGAGCCGCTGTCGTCATCCGGGCGGGGTTGCACCGGCCGCCGTCGAGGCCCATCCTGTGATGCGGCCGCATGCGCCCCGCGCGGCCGGTCAACCAAAGAGGAGACGACGCTTGTCTGCGTCCCCATCACCCGTCCGGCGCCGATCGCGCCCCGGGCGGCTGGTCGCCTCGCTGCTGGTGACGTCGGCCCTGCTGGCCGTCCCGGTGCTGCTGCCCGTCACGCCGGCCCCGGCTGCAACGCCGCCCTCCATCGCCGCGGCGACCGCCACCGCCGCCGCCGAGGCGGCGACGCCCCTGCTCGGCGCGAAGAGCCGGGTGCTGGAGAACGGGCTCACCGTCGTGGTGGTCGAAGACCATCGGATGCCGGTGGTCTCGCATATGGTCTGGTACCGGGTGGGTGCGGCGGACGAGCCGGCCCGCCGCTCGGGCATCGCCCATTTCCTGGAACATCTGATGTTCAAGGGCACCGAGCAGACCTCGGGCGATGAATTCTCCCGGCTGATCGCCGAGAATGGCGGCCGCGACAACGCCTTCACCTCTTACGACTACACCGCCTATTACCAGAACATCGCGGCCGATCGGCTCGATCTGGTCATGCGGCTTGAAGCCGACCGGATGACCGGGCTGAGGCTTCGGCCCGAAGACACCAGAACCGAACTGCAGGTGGTGATCGAAGAGCGTCGCAGCCGCACCGACAACGATCCCCAGACCCGGTTCGGCGAGGCCTATCGGGCCATGGTCTATGCCGGCCACCCCTATGGCCGGCCGGTGATCGGCTGGCCGGACGAGCTGAAGACGCTCGACCGCGAGGATGCGGTGGCCTTCTACAAGGCGCATTACCACCCCTCCGCCGCCATCGTCGTGGTCGCAGGCGACGTTCGGGCTGCAGACGTGTTCCGCCTGGCCGCCGAGACCTATGGCCGGATCCCGGATACCGCCGGCTTCGACGAGGCGAAGCGCGTGCGTCCGGCGCCGGCGCCGCTGGTGGGCGACCGCCGGCTGGTGCAGGACGCCGCCGGCGTGGCCTCGCCCTCGTGGCGCCGCTCGTGGCTGGTGCCGCGGGCAGAGGTGTTCGGCCGCGACCGCGAAGAGGCGCTGGATCTGATGACCTTCGCCATGGGCGGCAGCTCGACCTCGCCGCTCTACCGCCGGCTGGTGGTGGATGAAGGCGTCGCCGTCCAGGCCGGGGCCTATTACGCCGGTGCGCGCGACGAAGGCCAGCTGATGGTCTATGCAGCCCCGGCGCCGGGTGTCTCGATCACCAGACTTGAAGCGGCGGTCGGCCGCGCGCTGGCCGACATCCTGAAACAGGGCGTCGCCCCCGACGTGCTGGAACGTGCCCGCACCCGGATGCTGGCCGATGCCGTCTATGCCCGCGACAGCGTGTCGTCCACCGCCAATATGGTGGGGGCGGCCCTTGCCACCGGCGAGACGCTGGAGCGGATCGAGACCTGGCCGCAGCGTGTGGCCGCGATCACCGGCGATCAGGGCATGGAAGCCCTGCGGGCGGTGATGGGGCCCGATCAGGGCACGGCGACCGGCGTGCTGCTGCCCGAAGGGCTGGGTGTCGACGATCCCGCACCCGCCGTTGCGGCCACGGCCGTGACCCCGCCCTCCAGCGAGGGGACCGTCCATTGATCACCGCCCTGTCGTCTTTCCGTCGTCACATGTCGCCGATTGGTCACGAGGTCCGGCGCCTCGGCCTGCGTATGATCGGCACCATCCTGACCGCGCTGGTGCTGCTGGTGGTGATCGGGCCGGTGCCGGCGGCACGCGCGCTCGACATCCGCACGCTCACCAGCCCGCAGGGTATCCCCTTCTGGCTGGTACAGGTGTCGGAGCTTCCGGTGGTCACCGTCGATTTCGCCTTTGCGGGTGGCACCCGGATCGAACCGGCGGCCAAGGCCGGCGCCGCGACGCTCGCCTCGGGCCTTCTGGTCGAAGGGGCGGGCGACATGGATGGTCCGGCCTTCCAGGACGCGCTGGCCGCACGTGCGGTGGAATTCTCGACCGGTGTCGATCGCGATGCTTTTTCGGGCAGCTTCCGCAGCCTTGCGACCGAAGCGGAGGCGGCCGCGAAGCTGGTCGGGCTGGCCCTCAGCGCGCCGCGGTTCGATGCCGACGATATCGAGCGCGACCGCAGGCAGCTGCTGGTCTCGCTGGCACGCTCGGCCGAAAACCCGCAGGCGATCGCCTCGCGCAGCCTGCTCGCCGGGCTGTTTCCGAACGATGCCTACGGCCGTGACACCGACGGCACGCCCGAGACCGTGGCCGCGCTGACCCGCGAGGATCTGGCGGCCTATGTCTCGCGCCAGTTCACCCGCAACCGGCTGACCCTGGGGGTGGTGGGCGACATCACGCCCGAGGCCGCCGGGCGGGTGGTGGATCTGGCCTTTGCCGGCCTGCCCGCCGGCGATGGCCGGCCGAAGACCGATCCGGTCGCCCCCCGCTTCTTCGGTGAGACGGTGGTCGACCGGCCGATCCCGCAGACCATCATCACCTTCGCCCTGCCGGGCATTCTGCGCAGCGATCCCGACTGGTTTCCGGCCTTCGTGATGAACCACATCCTGGGCGGCGGCACGTTCACGGCGCGGCTGTTCCGGGAAGTCCGCGAGACGCGCGGGCTTGCCTATAGTGTCGGCACCACGCTCTACCCGCTCGACCGGGCCGGCCTGCTCTATGGCTATGCCGCCACCCGCAACGACCGGGCGCGGGAGACGGTTCAGGTCATCCGCGAGCAGATCGCCCGCTTCGCCGAAGAGGGGCCGACCGAGGCCGAACTCGCCGGCGCCAAGAAATACCTCACCGGATCCTTCCCGCTGTCGCTCGATGGCAGCGGTGCCGTGGCCGGGCTGCTGGTCACGATGCAGATCCACCACCTGCCGCCCGGCTATCTCGACGACCGGAGCAGCCTGATCGAGGCGGTGACGGCCGACGACGTCAAACGGGTCGCGAAGCGGCTGCTCGATATCGACAAGCTGTCGGTGGTGATGGTCGGGCAGCCGGCAGACGGGGCCGGATCCGCTGCCCCCGCCGCCGCCCGGATTTCGGAAAACGGTGCCCGAAGCACCGCGCCCAACAGCATCCAGTGACGTCCCAACAAGGACAAAGCATCAGCATCATGGCCAAGACTCTGCCGTTCTCGATCGATTTCACCGGATGCCTCGCCGATACCGGGGCGGAATGCGGGGCGCTGCTCGACCAGACCCGGTCGGCGCTGGCACGTCTGCAAGGCTGGCAGGCCGACGGAACCCTGCCCCTGCTGCGCCTGCCGGCCGCCCGCGACGATCTGGCGGCGCTGGAGCCGCTGGTGCTGCGCTGGCGCGACGAGGCGTCGGATGTTCTGGTGCTGGGCATCGGCGGCTCCAGCCTGGGCGCGCAGGCGCTGCTGGAGCTGCGCGATCCCGAGGATCGCGGCCCGCGCATTCACACCCCCGACAATGTCGATCCGGTGAGCTTCCGCCGGCTGGTGGATGGCCTGGACTGGGCCGGGACGCGGGTGCTGGCCGTGTCGAAATCCGGCGGGACAGTCGAGACGGTGGCGCAGCTGCTTCTGGTCCTGGACCGCATGGAGGCATCCCTCGGTCGTGATGCGACCGCGGCACGGCTGGTCGTGGTGGCGGAGCCCGGCAACTCGCCGCTGCGCCGGATCGCCGACGACTACGGCGTCGAGACCTTCGATCACGACCCGAATGTCGGCGGCCGGTTCTCGGTGCTGTCTCTGGTCGGCCTGCTGCCGGCCATGCTGGGCGGCGTGGATGCGGTGGCGATCCGCGAGGGCGCCGCGGCGGTTCTCGACCAGGCCTTTGCCGGGGGTGACCCGGCCGGGATCCCGGCGGCGATGGGGGCTGCGGCGACGGCGGCGCTGATGCAGCACAAGGGCATCTCGCAGGCGGTGCAGTTCGGCTATGTCGACCGGCTGGCCCGTTTCGGCGAGTGGTGGCGGCAGCTGGTGGGGGAAAGCCTCGGCAAGCAGGGCATCGGTCTGGCGCCGGTCTTTGCCCGCGGGGCGACCGACCAGCACAGCCAGCTGCAGCTCTATCTCGATGGTCCGCGCGACAAGCTGGTGACGGTGATCGAGCCGCCGGCGGAGCAGCAGCCGGCCTGGCGGATCACGCCCGAGGCGGCGACGCGCTATGGCGTTCCCTATCTCGCCGGCCGCAGCCTGGGCGATCTGATCGCGGCCGAGGCCCGGGCCACGGCCGAGAGCCTGATCGCCGAGGGCCGCCCGACCATCCGGATGAAGCTGGATGCGGTCGACGGGCGGACGATCGGCGCGCTGATGATGACGGCGATGATCGAAACCATCCTTCTGGCCGATCTGCTGGCGGTGGATCCCTTCGATCAGCCTGCGGTTGAGAAGGGCAAGGTCCTGACCCGCGAATATCTGGCCGCCGCCGGCTGAGGTATCGTCGCCCGATGTCCCGGATCCGCCGCCTGCCCGAAACCCTGGTCAACCGCATCGCCGCCGGTGAGGTGGTGGAGCGGCCGGCGGCGGCGGTGAAGGAACTGGTCGAGAATGCGATCGATGCCGGTGCCCGGCAGGTCGATGTGGTGCTGGGGGCGGGCGGGCGCAGCCTGATCGCCGTCACCGATGACGGTATCGGCATGGACGCCGATGATCTGGAACTCGCCATCGAGCGCCATGCGACCTCGAAGCTCGCCGATGACGATCTGGTCGAGATCGACACGCTGGGTTTCCGGGGCGAGGCCCTGCCCTCGATCGGCGCGGTGGCGCGGCTGCGCATCACCAGCCGTCGGCGCGGGGCGGATACGGCGCTTGAAATTGCGGTCGAGGGCGGCATAAGGGCGCCGGTGAAGCCGGCATCGGGCCCCCCAGGCACCCGGGTCGAGGTCCGCGACCTGTTCTACGCCACGCCGGCCCGGCTCAAATTCCTGAAGGCGGAACGCACCGAGACCCAGGCGGTGGCCGATGCGCTTCGCCGCCTGGCCATGGCCTATCCCGAGATCGGCTTTTCGCTGGCCGATGGCGAGCGCCGGATCTTCGCCTTCCGGCCCGAGACGGGAAGCGGTGCCGAGGCGCGCCTCGCCCGGCTCGGCCGGATCATGGGGCGGGATTTTGCCGCCAATGCGCTGGAGATCGAGGCCGAGCGCGACCTGCTGCGCCTGGAGGGCCATGCCGGCCTGCCGACGCTGAACCGCGGCACGGCGCAGCACCAGTATCTGTTCGTCAACGGCCGGCCGGTGCGCGACCGGCTGATGCAGGGGGTGGTGCGGGCCGCCTATCAGGATTTCCTGGCCCGCGACCGGCATCCGATGGTCGCCCTGTTCCTGACCGTGCCGGCCCGGCTGGTGGATGTGAATGTCCATCCCGCCAAGGCCGAGGTGCGGTTCCGCGACCCGCAGCTCGTCCGCGGCCTGATCATCGGGGCGCTGCGCCACGCCCTGGCCGAGGCCGGCCACCGCGCGGCGACGGCCCTGGGTGGGGTGGGGCCCCTGGGTGGGGTGGGGCCGCTCGGTACCGTCAATCAGGCGGTTCTGCCGGCCACGGCACCCCGGCCGGTGCCGGGTGCTGCCGGGGCGGGGCAGGATTCGCTCTGGTCGGCGGCGCGGGCCGCGGCGGCCGGCGTTCTGCCGGACCGTCCCGACCCGCAGGCCGCCGCACGGGCGACGGCATTCTGGGCGCCCCCGGTCAACGAGGCAGTGCTGCCGCATGAGCTTGCCGATCGGGGTGTCGCCGCGCCCGCACCACCCGCTGCCCGCGGGGCGGCCCCTGCAGATCACGTCGCCGACGAGGCGACCCGCGCCCATCCCCTGGGGGCGGCTCTGGCGCAGCTGCACGACACCTATATCCTGGCCGAAACCCGCGACGGCCTGGTCGTGGTCGACCAGCATGCCGCCCATGAACGCCTGGTGTACGAGCGGATGAAGCGGCATATGGCCGAGGCCGGCGTGCCCTCGCAGGGGCTGCTGCTACCCGAAGTGGTGGAGCTGGACGAGGCGGTGGCCGACGGCCTGCTCCGGCGGGCGGCCGAGCTGGGGCGGCTGGGGCTGGAGATCGAGGCCTTCGGGCCCGGGGCGGTGCTGGTTCGTGGCGTGCCGGCCCTGCTGGGCCGGGTGGATGCGCAGGGGCTGGTCCGCGACCTCGGCGACGAGATCGCCGAATATGACGAGGCCCTGGCGCTGGCGGACCGGCTGGAAGCGGTCTGTGCCACCATGGCCTGCCATGGCAGCGTGCGTGCCGGCCGCCGGCTGACGGTCCCTGAGATGAACGCCCTGCTGCGCGAGATGGAGATCACGCCACATTCCGGCCAGTGCAATCATGGCCGGCCGACCTGGGTATCGCTGGACCGCGCCGCGATCGAACGGCTGTTCGGGCGCCGATGAAGAAGAGACGTATTCCCGCTCGAAACTGGCTTGTGCTGATCGCCCTGCTTCCGGGCCTGGGGGGATGTGCAATCCCCGCGGTTGCCGATCCGCGTGCAGTTGGGGGGCTCCAGTTTCTGGACGATCGGGTTTTGCGGGCAGACGACGGACCGCTGCGCATCCCTGCGGGGGGGCTGTCCGAGGTGGCTGCAGTAGATGCGATGTCCCCCGAAGGCCGCGAGCGTTTCGTGTTTATCGTCGATGATCGTAAGGAGAAGTATGGGCCAGCGCGAGCGCTGGAAGCCGAACTGATCTTCGATCTGGCTCGACATCGCTTTTCTGTGGGCGATCGGCGCTGGCGATTTCTGGCGACCGCCACGGCTCCCGATGTGGCACGGCCCGCCATCATCGATGGTGAAGCTCTTCGTGTTGACCGGCGTTCCGGCCTGTTTATCTGGGCGTCGGAAGGCGATACCTGGCGAAAATCCATGCCGGGTATCTTCGAGAGCACGCCCGACGGCGTGCTCCGTCGTGCATTTCCCCTTCCTGCCGTCTTCGTGCCCGATCGTCCGGGCGCCCCTGGCGCGGGTGTTCGCCCCAACAGGGGTTTTGAGGCCCTGGACGTGGATGTTGATGGCCGGCGGATCATTTTCATGAATGAGGACAGCCTCGCTCAAGACGGTGCGGCCGGCGCACCGGGTGAGGGGCCACCCGTCAGGGTCACCGTGATGAACCGCGAGACCGGCGACGTGCTCGGTCAGCACGTCTACCGTCTGGATTTCTTTCCGGACCCTCCTCGGGACGACCTGCGGGGGGGGACCGGGGCCACAGGCGCCGTTTCGATGCTGTGGCTCGAGGACGGCAGCTATCTCGTCCTTGAGCGTGCCTTCAGGCGGGACGCGGGTGTTCGCATCCGGCTTTATCATGTCGATCCTGCGGAAGCCGATGATGTCAGGGACCTGTGGTCGCTCGCCGGGTGGCATGGCCGGGCTGCCCGGAAGACCTTGCTTGGCGACCTCCTGGCGGCCGGCCTGCGGGCCGACAACTGGGAGGGCATGGCCTTCGGGCCCGACCTGCCGGATGGCCGGAAGACCCTGGTCCTGGTCACGGACGACAATTTCAATCAGCTGTTTCAGTCGACCATCATTGCCTGGATCGCCCTGCCGTCCTTCGACGAGATCAGGGCGCGCCGGCCGGCGCAATGAGATCGTTCACTTACCTGTGGTTGATAGATTGGATGAAGTAAACGCCGTCTTAGATTGCAACCATGGCGTTTTGTAATGGCAAACATCTTGACCGATGCGCGTGCGCTGCTAGATCTTTTGTCCATAGGTTGCATGTCTTCGCGCTGGCTCTACCCATCATGATCCACCGGCCCCATCCGGCCGGGTGAGGGGGGAATGCAGGTTGCAGGATGCGGAAAAATCCGCGGCTGCGATCCTGTGCCGGTGTGCGGGCAGCGCCGCCGTTCACCGAACCGGGACATGGACCATGACACTCAGGGCCGTTGCCGTCTCCGCCCCCGACTGGGTGGCGGGTGCGAAGGATGATCGTGCGCTGAACAGCCGCGACGCGGCGAGCCTCTACAATGCCTGCCGGGTCGCCGCGGCCGAAGCCGCGGCCGGCTGTGGCGCCTGGGGCGCCTCCAACTGGGCGGCGGCCGATCCTCGCGCGGCCCGTGCCGCCGCCAGGGCCTCGACCCTGCTGATGTATTCCATGGACGACATGCCCGCCTTCCGGGCATTGATCGAGCGGCAGCGCCCGAACCTGCTGCTGATCGGGGCCATGTCGCTCTGTCTGCCGGGCGCCGTGGCCTGCGCGCGGGAGGCCCGGGAGATTCTGGGGGATCGGGTGGCGGTCGTCCTCGGCGGGCGCCATGCCAGCGAGACGGTCTGGCTGCCCGACCGCAGCGACCGGCGGGCGGCCACGCTCAGGCGGCATGCCGGTGCACCGCTGGAGCTGATCCATGCCGGCCGGCTGCCGGCGGTGTTCGATGCCGTGGCGATGGGCGATGGCGAATATCTGATCGCCGCTCTGGGGCGGGCGGTGGAGGCGGCGGTCCGCCGGGGCCTCCATCCGGCGGCGCTGTTCCACGAGATCGATCCGGCCACCCCGGGTGACTGGATCCTCGGCCTGGATGATCGCGGCCGCCCCGGCTATCTGGTCTCGCGGGGGGTGGCGATGAACCAGATGGCCCTGCCCAGCCCCGCCCGGACCTTTGGGGTCTCGGCCAGTTTCGGCGTGTTCGGCGGGCGCATGACCGCACATGTCTTCAGCGATATCGGCCGCGGCTGCGTCTATGACTGCAATTTCTGTTCGGAGCGGGTGTCGGCCACCGGCGGGGTGCGCGACCTTGCCAACAGCGCCGACCGGCTGCACGGGCAGCTCGCCGCCGCCTGCCGGACGATTGCCGAGGACTGGCCGGGCCGCCGGGCCAGCGCGTTCTGCGAGGATTCGGTGCTGCTGGGCGGTGCCACCCGGCTGATCGACCGGTTCTGCGACCTGATGGACCGCCAGCCGCTCGACATCCGCTTCGGCGGGCAGCTGACCATCGACCAGATCCTGACCCGGCCCGCCGAGGTGGCGCGCCTGGCCCGTGCCGGCCTATCCTATGTGTTCATCGGGGTCGAGACCCTGTCGCCAGAGGAGATCGGGGGCATGAGCAAGGATGTCGGCCGCAAGCGGGCCTCGTGGACCGATCGCATGCACCGCGCCTTCGACGTGCTGGGAGAGGCCGGCATCGATTGCGGCTGTGCCGTGCTGTTCGGCCTGGGCGAGCGCCATGAAAGCCGCCTGGCCCTGCTCGACACGCTCGACCGTTTCCGTCTGAGCCATGGTGCGCCCGACCCGATCAGCCTGAACTGGGCGGTCCAGCATCCGCTGTGTGGCGAGGATGGCGGGGCCGGTTACGACTATGTCGACTGGGGGACGCCGGAAGGCCCCTATCTGGACCTGTTCCACAATTTCGGCGAGGCGTCGCTGCGCTATCCGCTGCCGCAGGTGGGGGCGCCGCGTCTGGCAGAGGTAGCAGAGGTCGTCGCCGCCGCCGATGCCGTGCGCGGCCGGCCCCTCGGCGGCAGGCTGGCCTCGTGAGCGGGCAGCGACCGACCCGCCCGGCGACGACGCTGGCGCAGGGCGCGCGCTTTCCGCTGGGACCCGTGGAAACGCCGGTGCCGCCGGTGACCGAGGCGACCACGGTGCTGTTCCGCGACCTGGATGCCATGGCGCCGGTCGACCGGGAGAGCCTGGCGCGGCAGGGGCATGATCCCTTCGCCGGCTTCTATTACGGCGCGGTCGGCACGCCCTCGTCAGGGGCGCTGGCGCGGATGGTGGCGGCGGCCAATGGTCTGGCCCATGCGGTGATCGCGCCGGCCGGGCTTTCGGCCTTCATCGCGGCGCTCTGGGCGTCGGTGAAACCGGGGGAGCGGGTGGCGGTCACGGATGCCGTCACCTATTCGCTGCGCTGGCATCTGGACCGGCGGGCGGCTGCGGCGGGTATCGGTATCGACTACTTCCCGCCGGGGATCGGCGCCGGTATCCGCGACGTGCTCGGCCCCGACACCCGGCTGGTCTGCGTCGAAACGCCGGGGGCCTTCACCTTCGAGGTCGAGGATCTGGCCGCCGTCGCCGAAGCCACCCATGCGGCCGGCGCCCGCCTGCTGGTCGACGACACCTGGAGCGCCGGTCTGCATTACCGGCCGGCCGATCACGGGGCCGATCTGGTGCTGCAGTCCCTGGCCAAGCTGCATGCCGGGGTGGCCGGCGTGTCGCTGGGCGCGATCTCGACCGGGGACCGGGCGCTCTACGAGGATGTGCTGGAAGAGACCGCCCTGCAGGGCATGGCCGTCTCGGCCGATGCCACCCAGAAGGCGGCGGTGGCCATGCAGACGCTGGCCGTGCGCCTGGCCGCCCAGGACCGTACCACCCGCCGTCTGCTGGCGGCGGTGGCGGCATTGAAGGTGCCCGGTCTCCGCCTGCTGCATCCGGCCATGCCCGACCATCCCGGCCATGATGTCTGGGCGCGCGACTTCACCGGTGCCGGCACGCTGTTCTCGCTGGTGGTCGACGGGGGCGGGCCGGCCGACGCCGCGGCCATCGGCCGGGGGCTGACCCTGTTCCGGCCGGGTTACGGCTGGGGTGGCGCGGTCTCGCTGGTCTCGCCCTTCACCGCCGGCGAGGGGCGGACGGTATCGCGGCCACCGGCCCGGGGCGCCGGCCTCCGGCTCTATGCGGGGCTGGAGGATGCCGAAGACCTGGTCGAGGATCTTTGCGGTGCGATCTGCCGGGCGGGCCGGGCCGGCGCCTGACCGGCCCCGCTTCCGGCGGCCTCACCCCTTCCGGTGGCGTCAACCCTTCCGGCGGCGGCGGATGGCGCGCACGGCCAGGGTCAGCAGCAGGACCAGCGGGATCAGGGCAGGCAGCATGCCGATGATCCAGACCAGCACCTCCAGCGCATCGCGAAGCGTGAAGACCAGCGTGAAGAGCAGCTCTTCGCCCAGATTGCCGAAGGGGGCGAGAAGGCCCGGCTCCGTCACCGGCGCCCGCAGCTGGGCGCGATAGATGTCGCGGTCGATCCGGCTTTCCAGGCGGCCGAACTCCCCCTGGGCGCGCTCGAGCCTGGTCTGGGTGTCGGCCAGTTCGCGGCTGATGGTGATCAGGTCTTCCAGCCGGGCGTCGCTGCGCTGATAGAGCGCCTGCAGCCGGTCGCGATGGGTGGTCAGCAGGGCGATGCGCTGCTTCACGTCGACCATCTGATCCGACAGGTCTTCGGCGCTGGTCTGGCGGTCGATCTCGCCGTTTTCGGCGATGCTCGAGAGATAGTCGTCCAGCCGGGTGACGCCCGGCTTGGGCAGGCGGGCCTCGAAATAGCCGGATCTGCTGCCGTCGACACGCACCGTCAGCACGCTGCAGCCGGCCATCTCGCGGCAGAGCTTTTCCAGCGCGGCGACGCGGCTGTCCGGGGCCTCGGTCACCAGGTTGCGGTCATGGGTATAGGCCAGAAAGCCGGCGGCGTCCGGCTGAAGACCCTCCGCCATGGGAGGGCCCGCCATCTGGCCAACCGCCATCGGCTCCGGCGCGGCGCCTGCCGACTGGATCTCGGTCGACATCGGTGCCGTGGCGACCATGCGGCCCATGCCGGTCCGGGTGCTGTCATCGCTGCCGGTGCTGCTGCCGTCTTCGTTACAGGCAGCAAGGGGCAGGGCAAGCAGAAGGGCGACGGCAAGGGCACGGATCATCGGCAGCATCCGGGAAGAGGGGGCGGGGGGTACCGGCCAGGGCCGGCCCGTCCACTCTTCATGATGCGGCACCGTCAGGCGAGGGACTTTTCTGGGGCGGTCAGTCAGCGGTACCGAGGTCGCCGGCATCCTGATCTTCGTTCTCGTCCCCGACCTCGTGCCCCAGGATCAGGAGGTCGGCCTTGCCATAGCGGCGCCGGTCGAGAAGACGAAGGGCCTCGGGCAGCACGATGTCGGTGCCGCGGGCCAGTTCCACGGTGACGAGCGCCGGGCTGGCGAGCCGGCCTGAACGGACGAGCCCGGCGAGGATGGCCTCGGCCACTGCGGGGGCGTCGTAGGGCGGGTCGAGCAGGACCAGATCGAAGGGCCGGTCGCTGCGCAGCGCCGCCGCCACGGTCTCGGGGCGGCCGAGATCGGCTGCGGCGAAGCGGCAGTTGCGCTCCTCGCCGAGCTTCGCGGCATTGGCCCGGGCGATGGCGACGGAGGCGCGGTCGCGGTCGATGAACACGGCCGAGGCGGCACCGCGCGACAGGGCTTCCAGCCCCAGCGCGCCGATGCCGCAGCAGAGATCGGCGACGTGGCGGTCACGGACCGCCGCCTCGCCATCCCCTCTCAGGTCGCGATGGCCGAGGATGTCGAACAGGGCTTCGCGGGCACGCTCGGAGGTCGGGCGGATGACCGCCCGACCTTCGGGAGCCTGAAGCGTGCGGCCGCGATGGCGGCCGCCGACGATCCGCGGCATGGCCGATCAGTCCTCGCCGCCGCTCTCGCCCTCGGGACGACGCCCGCGGGGCGCGCCGAAGGGCCGGTCGCCGCCGAAGCTGCGACCGCCACGATCGCCGCCACGGTCGTCACGATTGCCGCCGAAGCGACGCTCGCCACCGCCGAAGCCGCCGCGGTCACCGCCGCGGCCGCCACGATCGTCGCGATTGCCGCCGAAGCGCCGCTCGCCGCCACCGAAGCCGCCGCGATCGCCGCCACGGCCTTCACCGCCACGGAAACCGCCGCGATCACCGCCGCGGTCGTCGCGATTGCCGCCGAAACGGCGCTCGCCACCACCGAAGCCACCGCGATCGCCACCACGGCCTTCACCGCCACGGAAGCCGCCGCGATCACCACCCCGGTCGTCGCGATTGCCGCCGAAGCCGCCGCGATCGCCGCCACGGCCTTCACCGCCGCGGAAACCACCGCGATCACCACCCCGGTCGTCGCGGTTGCCGCCGAAGCGCCGCTCGCCACCACCGAAGCCGCCGCGGTCGCCACCACGGCCTTCACCGCCGCGGAAACCGCCGCGATCACCACCGCGGTCGTCGCGATTGCCGCCGAAGCGCCGCTCGCCGCCACCGAAGCCGCCGCGATCGCCACCACGGCCTTCACCGCCGCGGAAGCCGCCGCGATCGCCACCACGGTCGTCGCGATTGCCGCCGAAGCGCCGCTCGCCGCCACCGAAGCCGCCGCGGTCGCCACCACGGCCTTCACCGCCGCGGAAACCGCCGCGATCACCACCGCGGTCGTCGCGATTGCCGCCGAAACGCCGCTCGCCGCCACCGAAGCCACCGCGGTCGTCGCGATTGCCGCCGAAGCGCCGCTCGCCGCCGCCGAAGCCACCACGATCTCCGCCGCGGTCGTCACGGCCACGGAAGCCGCCGCGATCACCGCCACGGTCGTCGCGATTGCCGCCGAAGCCACCACGATCGCCGCCGCGGTCGTCACGACCACGGAAGCCGCCCCGATCACCACCCCGGTCGTCGCGATTGCCGCCGAAACGGCGCTCGCCGCCGCCGAAGCCGCCGCGATCGCCGCCGCGGCCTTCACCGCCGCGGAAACCGCCGCGATCACCACCCCGGTCGTCGCGGTTGCCGCCGAAGCGCCGCTCGCCGCCGCCGAAGCCGCCGCGATCGTCACGGCCACGGAAGCCGCCACGATCACCGCCACGGTCGTCGCGATTGCCGCCGAAACGGCGCTCGCCGCCGCCGAAGCGCCGCTCGCCGCCGCCGAAGCCGCCGCGATCGCCACCGCGGTCGTCACGGCCACGGAAGCCGCCACGATCACCGCCACGGTCGTCGCGGTCGCCGAATTCGCGCCGGCCGCCGCCGAAGCCGCGGCGGTCGCCACGGCCGGCCTCGCGGGCGCGCTGCTCGGCGATGGCGGCATCGACCTCTTCGTCCTGCTCGTCGTTCAGCGGGCTCCAGCCTTCGCGGCGATCGTCACGGCGGTCGTCGCGACGATCGTCACGCCGGTCGCCGGCGACATGCAGGCCGCGGGTCGGGCGATCGGTGTTGTGGAACTCGCGCTGACGGCGCTTGTCCTGGATGGCGCGCGACGACGGGGCCTGGGGGGCATCGACAGGGCGCGCGAGCGTCAGCAGCTCGTCGTCGTCTTCGTCGTCCCCGTCCTCGTCGTCGCCGTCCTCGTCCTCATCGTCGAAATCGCCGTCGTCCTCGAAGTCTTCGACCTCGTCGTCGCCTTCGGTCAGCTCTTCGGCCCGGGCGATCAGGGCTTCGAGATCCTCAAGCGTCTCGACCTCGATCTCGTCGAGTTCCTCTTCGAACGCGTCGTCCTCGAACTCTTCCTCACCGTCGAAATCGTCCTCGCCCTCAAGGTCCTCGTCCTCGATGAAGCGGGCGTCCGGAATCTCATCGGCCGCGGGGCGCGTGGCCTGGGCGGCGGCAGGGGCGGCGGCGGCGGTCTCGTCCGCGGCAGGCCCGGTCTTCTCGACCTTCTTGGTCTCGTCGGTCATCTTGTCGATCATTTCTGGTGCAGGCGCGCCGGTCTTGGCGGCCTGGCGCCGGAGCGGGGCGTCACGCCCGGTCTCGGGCAGATGAAGGCCTTCGGCGAGTGAGCCCAGCTGGTCTTTCAGCATGCGGGCGGTCACCTCGCGCACCTCTCCAGGGTGCATGCGGCCGATCTGGAACGGTCCATAGGCAACACGGATCAGCCGGCTGACCGGGTGTCCGAGGCTTTCGAGGACCCGTCTGATTTCGCGATTCTTGCCTTCGGTCAACACCACCGAAAGCCACGCATTCGTGCCCTCGTGCTCGATCTCCACTTCGATCGGGCCGTAACGGACACCTTCGACGGTCATACCCTGGGCCAGCCGTCCGATCGCATCGGCGTCGGGCGTGCCGTAGACACGCACCCGATAACGGCGGCGCCAGGCGGTTTCGGGGCTCTCGAGACGACGGGCGAGTTCGCCGTCGTTGGTGAGGAGCAGGAGCCCTTCAGAGTTGTAGTCGAGGCGCCCCACGCTCACCACGCGGGGAAGATCTGCCGGCAGGCGGTCGAAGACGGTTTCCCGGCCTTCGGGATCATGGTTGGTCGTGATCAGCCCGCGCGGCTTGTGATAGAGGAACAGCCGCACCGGCTCGCGCGCCGGCAGGGGCCGGCCGTCGACGGTCACCCGGTCGGCGGGCGTCACGTCGAGCGCGGGGCTGTCGATGCGGCGGCCATTGACCGCCACCCGGCCGTCGAGGATCAGACGCTCGGCGTCGCGGCGGGAACACAGGCCCGCACGGGCGATGGCCCGGGCGACGCGCTCACGCGCGCGGTCCGGCTCGGTCGGAAGGCTGCGGGTCATCTGGTCTCCAGGGCGGCGGCGACAAGGCCGTCAAAAATCAGGCGATCGCCGGCATCGATCAGGAATTCGGGGTGCCACTGCACCCCCAGACAGAAGCGGAAGCCGGGATGTTCCAGCCCCTCGATCACCCCGTCGGGGGCCGCGGCATTGCGCACCGCGCCGGGCGCAATCCGGTCCACCGCCTGATGATGGGCGCTGTTCACGGTCATCCGGGCCGTGCCGACCAGACGCCGGAGCAGGGTATCGGGGTCGATCAGGACCTCGTGCCCCGGCTCGTTGCGCGGGTTCGGCTGCTCGTGGGCCAGCGCCTCGGGAAAGGCGTCGGGGATGTGCTGCACCAGGGTACCGCCGAGCGCGACGTTGAGCAATTGCTCGCCCCCGCAGATGCCCAGCACCGGCATATCCCGGTCCAGCGCGGCGCGAACCACGCCCAGCTCGAAAGCCGTGCGCCGGTCCTTGGTCGTGACCGTGGCATGCCGCATCCCGGCCCCGAACAGGGCCGGATCCACATCGAACGCACCGCCGGTCACCACCAGCGCGTCCAGCCGGCCGACCAGTTCGGCCGCCAGCTCCGGTTCATGGGGCAACGCCACCGGCAGGCCGCCCGCGGTGACGATCGCATCCATGTAATTCACACGGAGCGCGTACCACGGGAACCTCGAATAGCCGCCGGGCTGTTCGACGTCGAGGGTGACGCCGACGAGCGGGCGGTATGCGGAAGCGGATGTACCCATGGGCGCAATTCATGGGGCTTCCCGCGTCAGGATGCAAGGGCCGCTTGACGTGAAACCCCATGCAGGCTTCGCTTGGCTGCCATGTCGAACCACGTCCCGATGCCCGTTCCGTACCCGTCCCAGCCGCTTCGTCCCATGGAGGCGGCGCTTGAACAGGCACGCGCCGCGGCGGCACGGGGGGAGGTTCCGGTGGGCGCGGTGGTGGTCGATCCGGTCCGGCGGGTCATCCTGGCCGCGGCCGGCAACCGCACTGAAGCCGACCACGATCCCACCGCCCATGCCGAAATTCTGGCGATCCGCCAGGCCGCATCCCTGATCGGCAGCCCGCGCCTGACCGGGCTCGATCTCTGGGTGACGCTGGAGCCTTGCGCCATGTGCGCCCAGGCGATCTCCTTCGCCCGGATCCGCCGCCTATATTATGGGGCAGCCGATCCCAAGGGCGGCGGTGTGGACCACGGCGCCCGCGTCTTCGCCCATCCGACCTGCCATCACCGGCCCGACATCTTCGCCGGCATCGGTGAAACCGCGGCAGCCGACTTGCTTAAGGTTTTCTTCAAAAGCCTGAGATAGTCTCTGTCCAGCCAGAGCCTACCGCGTTGCAGCAGGAGCCTACGCCCCATGGGTCCGATTATCGGCATCATCCTCACCTTCGGACTGGTCTTCGGCGGTTTCATCATCGCCGGCGGTCATATCGAGGTGATTCTGGAGGCCCTGCCGATCGAGGGCATGATCATCGGCGGCATCGCGCTCGGTGCCTTCGTCACCGGCAACAGCGGCGAGGTGATCAAGCACACCCTGGGCGGTGTCGGCAAGGCATTCAAGGGCGCCAAGTGGAAGAAGCAGGACTACATCGACCTGATCGGCCTGATGTACATGGCCCTCTACAAGCGTCAGCGTGAAGGAACCAAGTTCAACGACTTTGAGGATCCGAAGAACAGTGCGCTGTTCAAGAAGTATCCGAAAATCCTGAACGACCATCTCGCGATCAACATGATCTGCGACACGCTCCGTAACATGAGCATGCGCCATGAAGATCCGCATCAGGTGGAGGCCTATCTCGAAAATCTGCTCGAGAAGGTCGAAGAGGAACACATGGAGCCCTCCCACGCCCTGCAGGGCATCGCCGACGGTCTGCCGGCCTATGGTATCGTCGCCGCGGTGCTGGGCGTGGTGAAGACCATGTCCTCGATCGACAAGCCGCCGGCGGTGCTGGGCGGGCTGATCGCGGCGGCGCTTGTGGGCACCTTCCTCGGCATCTTTCTGGGCTATGGCGTCATCGGCCCGCTGGCCGGGCGCATCAAGCAGATCAACGAGGCCGATGCCCGGTTCTACAAGCTGATCCGCGACGTCTTCGTCTCGACGCTGTCGAAGAATGCGCTGCAGGTGGCGATCGAGGTCGGCCGCGCCAACATTCCCTCCAGCATGCAGCCGACCTTCGCCGAGGCGGAGGCTGCGATCAACAAGGCCAAGGGAAGCTGATCGATGGCGGAGGACGGCGGCCACGCAACGATCATCAAGAAGGTCAAAAAGGGCAAGGGCGGCGGCCATCACGGCGGTGCCTGGAAGGTGGCCTATGCCGACTTCGTGACCGCGATGATGGCCTTCTTCCTGCTGCTCTGGCTGCTGAACGCGCTCGACGAAAAGAAGCTCAAGGGCATCGCCGACTATTTCACGCCGACCTGGACCGTGTTCCGCGATGCCGGGGCCTCGCATACCATGCCGATGATGGCGGGCACGCCCGACATCAATGTCGGCCAGGGCGGCGTCAGCATGCCGTCCTTCGAACGATCCGACCTGACCCCGCCGCCCTCGCCGATGGATCTGCAGCCCGATATGGCCAAGCGCCCGGCCGCCAATCCGGCCGACGAGGCGCCGCCGGAAGAACTGCCGGTGAACGACCCGGCCGAGGCCATGCGCCGGGTGCTCTCGGGAGAGCGGCTCGAGGCGCCCAAGACCATGCAGACCTTCGAACAGGCGGTGCAGGATGCCGCCCAGCGCATGGTCGAGGCCCGCGACCGGGCCAGGGAGCGGGACATCGCCGCCCGTGGCGCGGCCGAGCGCCGGTCGTTCGAGGATACCGCCGACCGGCTGCTCAAGGCGATTTCCTCCGACCCCTCCACCCGCGAACTCTCGGGCAACCTCACCCTGCGCGTGACCGATGACGGGCTGGAGATTAACATCATGGATCGGGAAGACGAGCCGGTCTTCCCCTCCGACGGCGCCGAACCCTATCCGGCGGCGCGGCGCCTGCTGGCGCTGGCGGCGACCACGGTCCGGGCCTCGCCCAACCAGATCGCCGTGCGCGCCTATCTGGGCGGCGAGCCCGGCACCCGGCCCGATGCCTGGGCATTGACCGCCGAGCGGGCGATCGCGGCCCAGAAGGTGCTGACCGATGCCGGTGTGCCGGTGGCGCGCGTCGAAGAGGTGTCGGGACGTGGTCAGTCGACCATGCTGGTGCCCGATCAGCGGGCAGACCCGCGCAACAACCGGATCACCGTGGTGCTGCGGCGGGCCGTCCCGGTTTCTTCGTAGTCGTCCTGTTCTTCTTCGTCGTCTTGCGTCGGGGATCGGTTCAGCCGACCGCTCGCCAGCCGATATCGCGGCGGCAGAACCCGCCCGGCCAGTCGATCGCATCGACCGCGGCATAGGCGCGGCTTTGTGCCTCCGCCGGGCCGTCGCCCAGGGCCGTGACCGCGAGCACGCGCCCGCCATTGGAAAGCAGGCGGCCCGCATCGTCGGTCTTCGTGCCGGCGTGGAACACGATCACGTCCGGGGCAGCCGCACGGGCGGCGTCGAGGCCGCGGATCTCCTCGCCCCTGGCATAGTCGCCGGGATAGCCTTTTGCGGCCAGCACAACGGTCAGGGCGGTGCGCGGATCAAGCTCGATCATCGACGGGTCGAGCCGGCCGTCGCGCGCGGCCAGCAGGATCTGGGCAAGATCGCCCCAGAGCCGGGGCAGCAGAACCTGGGTTTCGGGGTCGCCGAAGCGGACATTGTATTCGACCAGCTTCGGCCCGTCCTTGGTCAGCATCAGCCCGGCATAGAGCACGCCGACGAAGGGCGTGCCCTCGGCCGCCATGGCGTCGACGGTGCGCTGAACGATCTCGGTCATCGCGCGGCCGGTGATCTCGGGCGTCATGCAGGGGGCCGGGGAATAGGCGCCCATGCCGCCGGTATTGGGGCCGGTATCGCCGTCGCCCACCCGCTTGTGGTCCTGGGCGGTGCCGAGCAGGATGGCGGTGGTGCCGTCCGAGAGCGCGAACAGGCTCGCCTCCTCGCCCTCCATGAATTCCTCGATCACCAGCGAGGCGCCGGCGCTGCCGAAGCGGCCGCCCAGCATCTCGTCCACGGCCTCCAGCGCCTCGGCCTCGGTCATCGCCACCACCACGCCCTTGCCGGCCGCCAGACCGTCGGCCTTGACCACGATCGGCGCGCCCTGTGCGCGGATATAGGCCTTGGCCGCCCCGGCATCGGTGAAGCGGGCATAGGCGGCGGTGGGGATGCCGTAGCGGGCGCAGATGTCCTTGGTGAAGCCCTTGGAGCCTTCCAGGCGCGCGGCGGCCGCCGAGGGGCCGAAGGCCGGCACGCCGGCCGCTTCCAGCACATCGGCCAGGCCCGCGACCAGCGGTGCCTCGGGGCCGATCACCACCAGGCCGATGCCTTCCGCCTTGGCGAAGGCCGCGATGCCGTCCATGTCGGCGGGGTCGAGGTCCAGAAGCTCGGCATGCTCGGCAATACCGGCATTACCGGGGGCGGCACACAGATAAGACACGGAGGCACTGGCTTCGAGCGCACGCGCCAGTGCATGCTCCCGACCGCCCGATCCGATCAGCAGAACCTTCATCGCACGCTCCCGTCGGCCTGATTCAGTGGAGTCCGCTGTCCCGGCGCGGTCATACCGCCGGCGGTGCGCAACCGCCCCGGGTTGCCCGTCTTCGGGCACCATGCTTCTATCATGGCACCCGTCCGGGAGAAACCCCACCCGCGACCGCGCCTGTCATGCCCCGTCCCGCAGTCCGATCCGGAGCCGATGCCTTGAGCCGCCTGCCCTTCGACACCGACCGCCCCTCCCGCCAGCGTGATTCGGGCGCAGAGACGGCCACGGGCGGCCACAACCTGCCGGTCTATACCGTGAGCGAGATTTCGGGCGAGTTGAAGCGCACGGTCGAAAGCCGCTTCGCCGCCGTCCGGGTCAGGGGCGAGATCAGCGGTTTCAAGCGGGCCGCGTCCGGCCACTGCTATCTGGCCCTGAAGGACGAGGACGCGCTGATCGACGCGGTGGTCTGGCGGGGGGCCGCCATGCGGCTGGGCTTCAAGCCCGAGGACGGGCTGGAGGTGGTGGCGACCGGCCGGCTGACCACCTATCCGGGCCGGTCCAAATACCAGCTGGTGGTGGAGCAGATGGAGCCGGCCGGCGCCGGGGCGCTGATGGCGCTGATCGAAGAGCGCCGCCGCAGGCTTGCCGCCGAAGGCCTGTTCGATGTCGCGCGCAAACAGCCGCTGCCCTTCCTGCCCGAGGTGATCGGCGTCATCACCTCGCCGACCGGTGCCGTGATCCGCGACATTCTCCACCGCCTGGCCGATCGCTTCCCGCGTCGGGTGATCCTCTGGCCGGTGATGGTCCAGGGGCCGGGGGCGGCCGAGCAGGTGGCCGCGGCCATCCGCGGTTTCGATGCCCTCTGCCCGGGCGACCGGGTGCCGCGCCCCGATCTGCTGATCGTCGCGCGCGGTGGCGGCAGCATCGAGGATCTGATGGCCTTCAACGAGGAGAGCGTGGTCCGTGCCGCGGCCGATTGCACGATCCCGCTGATTTCGGCGGTGGGGCACGAGACCGACACCACGCTGATCGATTTCGTGGCCGATCTGCGCGCGCCCACGCCGACCGCCGCCGCCGAGAAGGCGGTGCCGGTGCTGGGTGAACTGCTGCTGGAACTGGGCGATCTGGGCGCGCGTCTGCCCGCTGCCGCCTTCCGGCTGATCGAGCGCGGCAGCGAACGCACCGCCGGCCTTGCCCGTGGCCTGCCGCGGCCGCAGAGCCTGATCGATGCCGCCACCCAGCGCCTGGATGATCGGGCCGAGCGGCTGGATGCCGGCATCGACCGGGTTCTGGAGCGCCGCGCGGCCCGCGTGCGCGAGCTGTCGGCCCGGCTGAAGAGCCCGGGCGAGCGTTTTGCCGAGGCGGCCGGCCGGCTGGACCTGACCGGGCAGCGGCTGGAGGCCGTGATGGGCCGGGTTCAGGACCGCGCCCGGGCCCGGCTGGACCGGGTAGCGGCGGGGCTTTCGCCCGGGGCGGCGATCCGGGCCGGACGGCTCGGCCGCGAGCGGCTGGACGGGCTGGGCGCCCGCCTGGATACCGGCGCCCGGCTGAAGCTGCAGCGCCTGGCAGAGCGGCTGGAGGCGCAGGGCGCGCTGCTGGAAAGCTATTCCTACCGCCGGGCGCTCGCGCGCGGTTTCGCGCTGGTCGAGACGGTGGACGCGGCCGGCGGCACCGGTCAGCCGGTCACCCGGGCGGCGGCGGTCAGCCCCGGTCAGGCCCTGGCCCTGGTGTTTGCCGACGGGCGGGTGGATGTGCAGGCATCGGGAGAGGGTGGCGCGCCGCCGCCCCAGGCGGGCCCCGCAGCCCCGCGCCGGCGCGGCCGCAGCCGCGGCCCGGCGGCCCAGCCCGACCTCTTCTGAATGCGCACCCGCAGCCCGCAAGCCTTTGGGCAGGATCGTCGACGGAAAGGGTTCTCCCCCATGCCCCTGAACACCCTTTTTCTGCGCGGCACCGTGTGCACGCTGCCGGTGCTGCTGATGCTCGCCGCCGCCGCGCCGGCCCAGACCCGCGCGTCGGATCCCGGCCAGACCAATGCGGCCCAGCCGCCGGCGATGCCGTCACCGATCCAGGATCCGCCCACGGCCGAGGCACCGGCGATCCGCATCGAAGGGCCGGCAAGCCAGGGTAGTCTCAATCTCGGGCGGGTGCCCAAGGGCTGGCAGGTGACGGTCGACGGCGTGCCGGCCCGGGTCGACGATGCCGGCCGCTTCGTCTTCGGCATCGGGCGGGATGCCGCCACGGCCGATCTGGTCGCCCGCGCGCCCCATGGCGCCACGCTGGAGCGGCGGGTGACGGTGGCCGCGCGGGACTGGGCGATCGAGCGGATCGACGGCCTGCCGCCGCCCAAGGTGACGCCGGATCCCGAGCTTCAGGACCGGCTGCGTCACGAGCGTGAGCTGATCCTGAATGCCCGTGCCGCATCGGATGACGGCATCATCGGCTTCGAGATCGCGACCAAGGGCTTCCGCCTGCCGGTCGAGGGGCGGATTTCGGGCGTCTTCGGCAGCCAGAGGGTGTTGAACGGCACGCCGCGCAGCCCCCATCGCGGGCTCGACCTGGCGGCGCCGGAAGGCACGCCGGTGCTGGCGCCCGCCGGCGGCAGGGTGGTGCTGGTGATGCCGGATCTCTGGTACACCGGCGGCACGATCATGATCGATCACGGCCAGGGCGTGACCTCGATCTTCGCGCATCTGTCCGAGACGCTGATCGCGCCCGGCCAGCTGGTCAAGGCGGGCGATGCCATCGGCCGTGTCGGGATGACCGGCCGGGCCACGGGCCCGCATCTGCATTGGGGCGTGTTCTGGAAAGAGGTTGCGGTCGATCCGGCGCCGCTGGTGCCGGCCCTGCAGGGCCGGATCGATCCGATGAAGCCGCGGCCAGAGCCCAGACCCGAGCCCAGGCCCGAGCCCAAGGCCCAGCCGTCTGCGGCGGCAAGGCCGCAGACGGATTGAGCCGACGGCCCGCTAGCCCTGCGGGTGATGTTCCGTGGTGCGCGGTGCGCCGCGGCTGCGGATCATCGAGACCGCGATGCCGCCGACGATCAGGCCGAAGGTGACGATCAGCGACAGCTCCGCCGGCGGCTTGCCGATGAACTGGGTCCAGAAGATCTTGGCGCCGATGAACACCAGGATGATCGACAGCGCGTATTTGAGGTCGTGGAAGCGGTGGATCATGGCGGCGAGCGCGAAATAGAGCGCGCGCAGGCCCAGGATCGCGAAGATGTTGCTGGTGTAGACGATGAACGGATCGGTGGTGACGGCGAAGATCGCCGGCACGCTGTCCACCGCGAAGACGACATCCGCCGTCTCGATCAGCAGCAGGGCCACCAGCAGCGGCGTCGCATGACGCCGGAGCCGGCCCTTGTCGTCGGGCAGCCGCACGGTGAAGTCGTGGCCGTGCAGCCGGGGCGTCACCGGCATCGCCTTTTTCAGCAGCCGCATGAAGATGCCCTGGGTGAAGTCCGGCGGGTCGCCGCCATCCTTGAGCATCTTGATGCCGCCCCAGATCAGGAAGGCGCCGAAGAAGAGCAGGATCCAGTGGAATTCATGCACCAGCGCCGCGCCGATGCCGATCATGAAGGCCCTGAGCACGATCGCGCCCAGGATGCCCCAGAACAGCACCCGGTGCTGCAGATGCCGGGGGATGGCGAGTGCTGCAAAGATGGTCGCGATGACGAAGACATTGTCCATCGCGAGCGTCTTTTCGAGCAGGAAGCCCGTGGCGTATTCCATGGCGGCCGTGCCGCCCGACGACCACCAGACGAAGCCGCCGAAGCCCAGACCGGCGGCGATGTAGAAGGCGGAGAGCACCAGGCTCTGGCGCACGCCGATCTCTCGGTCGCGCTTGTTGAGGACGCCCAGGTCGAAGGCCAGCAGACCTGCGACCAGGGCGACGAACAGGCCCCACTGCCATAGCGGATGTCCCGCCATGCTGAGGCTTGCCGCGGAGATGATCTCCGCCGGCAGGATTGATGATGTTTCGGGGAACACGCGATCACCCCTCGATCGCGGTTGCGCTGCGTCCTAGCGCGAAATGGGTGAGGGATCCGACATCACGACCGACGCCTCGATCGCCAGAGGGGCCCGGATCCGGCAATTCCGCTTATGTGGCGCAGCCGGTGACGGCCGTCAAGGCGGCGGGCCCCGCCATGCTGCATGCGGCGATGCAGGGCGGGCTCGACGCCCGGCGCAGGATCATGCAATCATGAGATGATCTGAACCGTCGGAGAACGGCCCCCATGATGCAGAACGTCGCCATGGATGATGGCGTGGAGATCGCCGTCGAGCAGTCGGGCAACCCCGAGGGCCCGGCCCTGGTGCTGGTCCACGCATTGGCAGTCGACCATACGGTCTGGGATCTGGTGGCCGCACCGATGCGCGCCACCCGGCGGATCGTCGCCATCGACATCGCCGGTCATGGCATGAGCGGCGTGCGCGCATCCACCGCCGAAAAACCCCAGACCCTCGACCGGCTGGCCGATGATGTCGAGCAGGTGGTCGCGGCGCTGGGCATCACCCGGGCCGATTTCGCCGGGGTGTCGATCGGCGGCATGATCGGGCAGGTGCTGGGTGTGCGCAACCCGGCCTGGCTGCGCAGCCTGACCCTGGTCTGCACCGTGTCCGATGTGCCGGGCGAGGCACAGGCGATGTGGGACGCCCGCATCGCGGCCGTGCGCGACCAGGGCATGGACGGCCAGGTCGATGCGACGCTGGAACGCTGGTTCACCCCGGCCTTCCGCGATCTCGCCCCCTCGGCGCTGGATCAGGTGGCCGCCATCATCCGCACCACCCCGCCCGAGGGTTTCATCGCGGCCGCCCATGCCATCAAGGGGCTGGCGATGGGGGCGAAACTGCCGGCGGTGAAGGTGCCGACGCTGGTCGCCTCGGGCGCCCAGGATGTCGGATCGCCACCCGAAGCCGGCCGCGCCATCGCCGCCGCCATCCCCGGCGCCCGCTTCGAACTCCTCGACCCCTGCGGCCATATGGGCCCGATCGAGGCGGCGGAACCGCTGTGGAAGCTGATGGACGCCCATCTGACCGGGCTCGCCTGATGGTCTGAGATCCGCTGCGGGGGCGGCAAGGCTCCGGGAACCGGCACCGGGCGGGGCGGCATACCGGCGTCAACCGGTGCTTCGGTTGCGTGAAAGCGGCACGACATTGCTCGCAGGTCGCTTTTTGTTGTGAGGGCATCGGTCGCCGCAGATGTGGATGACATCCTCTTTGCGGCTGCCGCTCGTGTCCGTCGCCGTCTCCGTCAGATAGCGGGCCGGGGTCGTGCCGAGCATCCGTCGGAACATGGCGATGAACGCGCTTGGGCTCTCATAGCCGAGGTCGATGGCGATCGTCGTCACCGAGTCGCCATCCGCCAGCCTCTGGAGGGCCAGACCGACATGCAGCTGCTGCCGCCACCGGCCGAATGACATGCCGGTCTCACGCTGAAACAGCCTCGTCAGCGTGCGATTGCTCGCACCGACGCGCGCACCCCATTCTTCCAGATTGAGCCTGAGTGACGGATCGCCGATCAGCGTCTCCACCAGCCGCTTCAATCTCCGGTCTGCAGGCATGGGAAGGCGTAGCGGCTCCACCGGTGCTCTTTCGAGTTCATCCATAAGGACCGATGCCAGCCGCATCTCCCGGATATCTCCCTCCGGGCCTCTGTACGGTTCATTGACGAAGCGCAGGATCAATTCGCGCAGGAGGGGCTGAACGAACAGGATCCCGCAATCCGACCGCTGACTGCGGCTCTGGTCGGGCTCGACATACAGATTGCCGATCGATACCTGACCGGTCGCGCGGGCGAAATGGGGGACGCCGCTTGGAATCCAGATGGCGCATTGCGGCGGGACGGTCCAGACACCATCGGCAGCCTCAACCGTGATGAGGCCTTCAATGACATAAAGCAACTGGTCCTTGCGGTGCTTGTGGGGCTCCGTTTCGCCGGCAAAGGCGAGTTCGATTTTCAGGCCGAGGACGGGGCGCGCAATCGTATCCGGATAGTCATGAGAGGGAGGGGCCGGCCTGCTCATAAACACACCTCAATTGGACCTCGGTGGCGTCAGTGGGTTGACCGGTGCAGTCCTCAAGGTCGCAGACAACAGCAAGGCAAGAATTCCGACCCAGAAGACGAGATAAAAGCCATCGATATAGGATAGCACGGTCGCTTCCCGGTTTATGATCAGGGCGATGTTGGAGATGCTCCCCAGGGCCGCGCGCTGGAGCATGGCAGGGTCTCCGGTTTCCACACCCGCTTTCAACATGGCCCCGTGGGTATCTGCGGAAATCCGCAGGGCCGCAGACATCAGGCCACTCGCGATGCCCGGTGCAAAAAGCCGTGCCAGGGGAGCATAAAATCCGATGGCGACTGCGTGCAGCGGGTTCATGTTGACGACGATGATCGGAATGAGCCCCATCAGCGTCAGGCATTCACCGGCGGCGAACAGGATCAGAGCCGGCAGATACTGATCCGTTCGCCACTCGTTGCTGATATGCGCCCCGCAGCAGGCCGAGGTGAAGGTGATGATACTCAGGCCGGCGATCAGAAGAAGGCGGGCATCCACACGTCTGGCAAGCCAGACTGCCGTCGGTGTCAGGACCAGATAGGTCGCAAACACCATCAGGGAGGCGGTCCCGGTCTGGAGAGGTTTCAGCTTGCCGATTGCGGCGAGGAAATTCGGAACGAGAAGAGAGGTCGGTGCCATAAGCACCGCATAGAGACAGGCGATCAGCAGTGCCGTGCGAACATTGTGATTGGCGAGCGGCGTGACATCGACGAAGGCCTCCCTGTTGAGAAGGATGTTGGCGATGGAGATGGCGAGCAGGATGGCGCCCGCCCCCAGGCAGGCTGTCACGACCCCCGAGCTAAACCATCCCAGGGTTTCACCGAGCGAGCAGCCGGCAAACAACATCGCCAGGCTCAGGCAGAACATGGCCATGCCTCCCCAATCGGTTTCCCGCAGTTTTCCGCGGTCCACAGGGGGGATCGGCAGCGCCTTCCAGGCTGTGAACGCGATCAGCGGGCCGATGATCGACGCGGTCCAGTAGACCCACCGCCAGTCGATCACATCGACATAGAGCCCGGAGATCTTCACGCCGATATCGGTTCCGAAGGAAACCCGCAGGCTGTAGGCCGCCATCGCCAGCAGCCAGAATTGCGGCGTCAGGCTCCGCAGCGCCAAAGAAATCGTCAGCGGCAGATACACGCCCAGGCACAGGCCCATGACGAGATGCAGGACAAGAAGCAGTTCGTAGCCGTGCACGAAGGGTATCGCCAACGTTGCCAGGGCGAGACACAGGCTCGGGACGATGATGACCCGCGCCGGTCCGAAGATCAGGGACAGCCATACGGTGACGGGCATCGTCAGCAGCTGGGCCGCATTCGCCGTCGTGCTCAGCCAGACGCTCTCGATGACATCAAGGCCGAACTGCCCTCTCAAATCCGCGAGCGACATGGAGAACAGGCGTCCCTGGAAGGTCGTGAGAAAGGCCCCGAGGAAAACGGCCGTGACCGTCAGAGCCGGGTTCGGGAGACGAGCCGGGAGGAAAAACCGGCCGACGGAGAGTGATCTATTGCCGGGCATCGGCATGGGCCCGATCCGCCCCCTCAGGCCGCTGACGGGAATAGGCGGCCACCCGAGCGTCCTGGGTATCGATCCGCGTCTCGACGGACATGCCGGCGCGCAGACGATCAAGACCGGCTTGTCCGGGGGCAAGCTCTATGCGCACCGGGATACGCTGCACCACTTTTGTGAAGTTGCCCGTTGCGTTGTCCGTCGGAACGATCGACGACTCGTTGCCGCTCATCGGAGAAATCTGCTCGACGCGCCCACGGAAACGGTGATCAGGAAGGGCATCGACGATGACTTCGACGGGTTGTCCGGGCTGAACGTTCCTGAGCTGGGTCTCCTTGTAGTTCGCGATGACATAGGCAGGGACGTGCGGCACGATCGTGATGATCTCCGTTCCGGATCCCACCAGGCTGCCGACCTGAATGTCACGCCGCCCGAGGACGCCATCAAAGGGGGCGACAATTCGGGTGTGGTGCAGATCCAGCTTTGCCAGGGCGAGAGAGGCGGCCGCCGCATCCCGATCCGCCACAAGCTGAGCGCGCTGTCCCGACAGCGTGTCCAGCCCCCGTTGCGCAAGGCCGAGGGCTGCCGCTTCGGTGTCGCGGGACGCCGTTGCGGACGCCAGCGCCGCTTCGGCGTCGCCGAACGATTTACGGGAGACGGCCCCCTTTTCCACAAGCCGGGACTGCCGGACATAGTCGCGCCGGGCTTCGACAAGATTGGCCTCGCGACCACGAAGCGACGCCCTCGCCTGCGCTATTACAGCACGTTGCTGCGCTTCCTCGTTGTCCAGATTGGCGAGCACCGCCCGGGCCTTCGCCAGCGCCGCTTCAGCGCTTCTTACGCCGATCGCATAGGCATCGCTCTCGATCTCGGCGATCACGTCTCCGGCTCTGACGGTCTGGTAGTCCGTGACGGGGAGCTGTCGAACATAGCCGCTCACGCGCGCGCTCAGGATGACTGGGTCTGACTTCACGAAGGCGTTTTGCGTCGACTGGATCGGACGGCTGCCTGTCCAGGCATTCCAGTTCCAGGTCACGTAAACGACCGCGGCGATGGCAAGGGCACAGGCCAGCCATGGCGCCAGTCTGAGAGGCCATGCCCGAGGCTGTAACGGCATAGCCGTGTCGGGCCCCGGCGCCGTTGATGTGGTTCCTGTCGAGCTTGACATGGGGTGATGAACTCGAATGCCGTGAAGATCTGACGAATATTCTTTCACGGCCGCCCGGCTCGTGCGCGTGAGATGCGGACAGAAGATCGTGCAAGACGGCCAACCGGGCGTTCTTTACGAGGGCCGCTTCGGGCCATCCCCCGTCTTGTTCAGTCTCAAGACACGTCTCACTCCGGCCCATAGGTCCGTGCCGGCAGCGGCAGGGCCTCCACCCGTTCGCACAGCAGGGCGAGCAGCCCGGCCTCGGCGCGGTTCAGGCTGGCCTGCGGGTTGAAGACCAGGTGGATGTCGATCGCCGGCGGGTCCTGATAGGGCGGCAGCCGCCAGAGCAGGCCGTCGCGGACGTCGCGGCGGACCACATGCAGGGGCAAGGGGCCGATGCCGAGCCCGGCGGTGATCATCCGGCGCACCTCTTCCAGGCTCGACGACACGCCGACCACCTCTTCGTCGACACCGGCGCGGGCGCGCAGCAGCGCGACCGGACGCAGCGCGTCAGAGGTATGATCGGTCTGGAACGACACCGAGGTCTCGCCGCGCAGATCCTCCAGCGCCAGGCCGGTCCGGCCATAGAGCCGGTGGGTCGGGCCGCAGAAGAAGCCGAAGAATTCCCGATAGAACACCCGGTAGTCCAGCCTGGGGTCCTGGGTGTGCACCAGGCACAGGCCGAAGGCGGCGCGTTTCTGGGCGACCGCCGTCGCCACGTCCAGGCTGGTCATCACCTGGATGCCGAAGGTCGCCCTGGGATGGCGGGCATGGAAATCCGACATCGCCTCGTCGAACAGCGGCGAGGCGATGTGGCTCGCCACCGCGATCAGCACATGGCCCGTCACCTCTTCCTTCACGTCGCGCAGCCGGATCGGCAGGCGCGACACCGTGCCGAAGATCTCGACGCAATCGGCATAGAGCAGCTGGCCGGCGCGGGTGACCTCGAAGACATTGGGCTTGCGCTCGATCAGCCGGCGGTCGAGCCGCCGTTCCAGTCGCGCCAGCGCATTGCTGATCGTGGGCTGCTTCAGCCCCAGCCGCTCGGCCGCCGCCGTGATGCCGCGTTCCTCCACCACCACCATGAAGGTGCGCAGCAGGTTCCAGTCCAGGTCCCAGGCCAGGCGCTGGGCTTCGTGCTTTTTCATCGGGCCCCGCAGATCATTCTTCAGAACTATGTTTTACATTTTCATTATCTATTTGATCAATGGTCTCGGCATCCGCGAGCATGAGGTGACGCGGCGGCGAGGACCTGGGCGGAACCGGGGCCCGCGCGAGGGAACAGGGACCCGGCCGCAGATCTCGAGGGAGACCACGACAATGAAGCGTTTCTGGACGGGCGTGCTTGCCGCCGGCGTCGCGCTGGTGATGGGTGCCGGTGTCGCCGCGGCCGATGATCTGGCGAAGATCAAGGACGACGGCGTGATGAAGATCGCCATGAGCGGCGCCTACCCGCCCTTCAACTTCGTCAACGACCGCAACGAGGTGGTCGGCTTCGATGCCGCGATCGGCCGCGAGATCGCGAAGCGCATCGGCGTCGAGGGTGAGATCGTCACCACCGCCTGGGACGGCATCCTGGCCGGTCTGCTGGCGAAGAAATACGACACCATCGTCGGCAGCATGACCATCACGCCCGAGCGCGAGAAGGTGGTGGATTTCGTCGGCCCCTATTATCACGCCGGCCGTGCGGTCTTCGTGACCGAGGCTTCCGACGTGAAGACCCTGGCCGATCTCAAGGGCAAGACCGTCGGCGTCACCCTGGGCGAAACCCACGAGAAATGGGCCCGCACCCAGGATGGCTGGTCGGTGCGCACCTATAAGGGCCTGCCCGAACTGCTGCTGGAGCTGAAGGCCGGCCGGGTGCAGGCGATCGTGAACGACAACATCCCCGTCCGGGTCGCGATCAAGGAAAACGGCGAGAAGCTGCGCCAGCTCGACACGCCGGACATCGAGGGCGGCGCGGTCGCGATCGGCATCGCCATCCGCAAGAACAACCCCGATCTCCACGCCGCCATGCAGACGGCGCTGGACGGGATGATGGCCGACGGCACCTACGAGAAGATCTCGATGGAGTGGGTCGGCGCCGACATCCGCTGATCCGTCGCGCGGGAGGCGCCCCCTCCCGCGCATCCTGCGCCCCCTTCCGGGGGCGGAGCCTATGCCATCGGGAGACGGAACCCATGGATGTCGACCTGATGATCCGGGTCTTCCCCTTCTTTGCGGAAGCCGCCTGGACCACGGTGCAGATTTCGGTTCTGGCGCTGGTCCTGGGCCTCGCCATGGGGGCATGCGGTGCTGCGGCGCGGCTGTCGCGTGTCGCCGTCATCCGGTATGCCGGCGGGGCCTATGTCAGCCTGTTCCGCGGCACGCCCTGCCTCATTCAGCTGTTCGTGCTCTATTTCGGCGGGCCGCAGATCGGGATCGAGCTGGACCCGTTCGCGGCCGGCGTCATCGGGCTCGGCATCAATATCGGGGCCTATATGACCGAATCGATCCGGGGCGCGATCCTCGCCGTCGATCGCGGCCAGACCGAGGCCGCGCGCAGCCTGGGCATCGGCCGCGGCCAGACCATGACCCGGGTGATCCTGCCCCAGGCCGCCCGGCTGATGATCCGGCCGCTCGGCGTCAACACCATCGCCCTGATCAAGGGCTCGGCGCTGGTATCGGCCATCTCTCTGGTCGAACTGACCTACACCGCCCAGCGCTATATCGGCTCCACCTACAAGCCGTTCGAGATGTTCGCGATCGCGGCGCTGTTCTACATGGTGGTGATCTGGGTGGCGCTTCAGGCCATCGGCTGGCTCGACCGGCGCTTCGCCATCGACGGGGGGCGCTGAGATGGAAGGCCTCGATTTCTCGGTCGTGCCGCCCTATGCCGACCTGATCCTGACAGGCGCGCTCTGGACGGCGGTGCTGACGGTTGCGGCGGCTGCGGTCAGTTTTGCAGGCGGCATCGGCTTCGCCGTCGCCACCATGTACGCGCCCTGGTTCATCCGCCTGCCGGTGCGCGGTTTCGCCTGGCTGTTCATGGGCACGCCGCTGCTGTTGCAGCTGTTTCTGATCTATTTCGGCCTGGTGCAGATCGGCATCGACGTGCCGGCCCTGGTCGCCGGCATCCTCGGCCTCGGCCTGCATTTCGCGGTCTATAACGCCGACGTCATCCGCGCCGGCATCACCGCCGTCGACCCCGGCCAGAACGAGGGCGCGCGCAGCCTGGGGCTCAGCCGCTATCAGAGCTTCCGCCATGTGATCGTGCCCCAGGCGGTGCGCTCGGTGGTGCCGCCGATCGGCAACAATCTGATCGCGCTGCTGAAGGAATCGGCTCTGGTCTCGGTGATCGGCGTCGCCGAACTGGTCCATGCCGCCCAGCTTGCGATCAGCGAGACCTTCCGGCCCTTCGAGTTCTACATCGTCGCGGCCGCGCTCTATTACGTCCTGAACCTGATGCTCGAAGCGGGCCTGCGCCTGATCGAGAAGCGCGTGGAGGCGACGCGATGACGACGACCAGCTCCTCCGCCCCCCGGCCCATGGTCGAGGTCCGCAATGCCCACAAGCGCTATGGCGCGCTCGAGGTGCTGAAGGGCATCGACCTGACCGTCGACCGCGGCCGGATCATCGCGATCATCGGCCCCAGCGGCTCGGGCAAGAGCACGCTGCTGCGCTCGATCAATCATCTGGAGACGCTGAACGAGGGCGAGATCTTCCTCGACGGCGTCCAGGTGAACGCGCCGCTGACCGGGGCGGCCTTCGAACGGCACATCAATGCGGTGCGCCAGCAGATGGGCATGGTGTTCCAGCACTTCAATCTGTTCCCGCATCTGACGGTCGGGCGCAACGTCACCCTGGCGCTCACCCTGCTCAAGGGCATGAGCGAGGCCGAGGCGCGCGAGGTGGCGCGGGACCAGCTGGCGAAGGTCGGCCTCGCCGACCGCATGGACACCCATCCGGCCCGGCTGTCGGGCGGGCAGAAGCAGCGGGTCGCCATCGCCCGGGCGCTCGCCATGGGGCCCAAGGTGATGCTGTTCGACGAGGCGACCTCGGCGCTCGATCCCGAACTGGTCGACGAGGTCAATCTGGTGATGAAACAGCTCGCGGCCGAGCACATGACCATGCTGATCGTCACCCACGAAATGCGTTTCGCCGAAGAGGTCGCCGACGAGGTGCTGTTCATGGATGGCGGCGTGGTGGTGGAACAGGGGCCGCCGGCCGAGATCTTCCGCAACCCCCGGCAGGAGCGCACCCGCGCCTTCCTGCGCAAATACCTCGCCTGACGGGATCATGGCCATGAACGCCCCCCTCGGTACCGCCGCCGCCCCCGATGTCGCCGGCTGGCCGGATTACGGCCTGACCGCCGCCCAGCGGCGCATCGCCGTCCTCGGCCATACCTATGAATACCCCGGCATGGATGGCGCCCGGGGGGAGATCTGGTGCTATACCGACCGGCTCTCCTATGCCCCCGGCGATACCGTCGCCTTCCACGTCTCGTCGACCTCGGCCGACTGGCGGCTTGAGATCGCCCGCGACGGCGCGGCGCTCGAACCGGTCCATGTCGAAGAGGGCCTGACGGCCGGCCATCACGACACCCCCGATCAGTGCTCGGTGACCGGCTGCGGCTGGCCCGTCGCCCACCGGCTGGTCATACCGGCGGGCTGGCGGTCCGGCGCCTATCGGGTGACGGCCACGGGCGAAGGGGCCGACGGGGCGCCGATCACCTGCCATCATCTGTTCATCGTCACCGCCGCGGGCCAGCACCGCCTGCCGGGTCGGGTGCTCCAGATCGCCGCCACCGGGACCTGGACCGCCTATAACACCTGGGGCGGATCCAACCACTATCAGGGCATCACGGGGCCCGAGCGCAATCAATATGCCCCGCGGGTCAGCCTGGAACGGCCCTTCTGCCGCGGCTTCGTGGTCCTGCCGCCCGAGGCGCCGCGGGTGCCGCTGGAAGTGCCGGTGCCGCCGGCCATGCCGCCGCGCTACCCGCATATGGAATGGGCCTATGCGACCGGCCATTCGAAGAAGTATGCCTCGGCGGGCTGGGCCTCTTACGACGGCCATTTCTTCCGCTGGGCGGAGCGGGCCGGCTATGCGGTCGACCTCGCCAGCCAGCACGATCTGCATGATCGGCCCGAAATCCTGTCGCGCTATGACTGTGTGGTCTTTGTCGGCCATGACGAGTACTGGACGGCAGAGATGCGCGATGCCGTCGATGCCTATGTCGAGGCCGGCGGCCGGGTCGCGCGCTTTGCCGGCAATTTCATGTGGCAGACCCGGCTGGAAGACGAAGGCCGCACCCAGGTCTGCTACAAATACCGGGCCCGCGCCGAAGATCCGCTCGCCGGCACGCCCCGGGTCACCACCTCGTGGGAGGCGCCCGAAATCGGCCGGCCCGGTGCCCTGACCTTCGGCCTGGATGCCACCCGCGGCCTCTATGTCGGCTGGGGCGGCTGCGCCCCCCGCGGTGTGCGCGGCTTTCCGGTCTACCGGCCCGATCACTGGGCCTTTGCCGGCACGGGGCTCTATTACGGCGACCTGCTGGGGGCCGATTCCCATGTCTTCGGCTACGAGGTCGACGGGCTCGACTATGTCATCCAGAACGGCCTGCCCGAGCCGGCCCCCGGCGCTCGGGTGCCGGAGGGGCTGCAGATCCTGGCGCTGGGCCTGTCGTCGCTGATCGAGGAATCGGCCGACATCCCCGCCGACGACCAGTTCCTGTCCGATGCCGATGCCCGGTTCGTCGCCGGCATCCTGGCCGGCGGCGACGACCGGGCGGCGGTCGAGCGGGTCAAGCGCGGCTCGGGCGCCATCGTCAACTTCCGACGCGGGGCCGGCGAGGTCTTCCATGCCGGCAGCTGCGAATGGGTGGCGGGCCTGCTCCGCCGGGATCCGATGGTCGAGCGGGTCACCGCCAACATCCTCGACCGCTATCTCACCCCCCGCTGACGTTTTTCCCCCCGGAATCCGTCCTTTCCCGGAGCCTGCGCCCCATGGCCACCCCTGCAGCCCCCGCCGCCGGCGACAACCGGCCGCCCTCGCATCTGTTCTATCAGGCCCGCCTGCGCCGGCCGCTCGCCAGCCGGGCCGAGGGCATCTACATCTGGGACGAGACCGGTCGCCGGGTGATCGACGGTTCCAGCGGCGCCATGGTGGTCAATATCGGCCATGGCAATCCGCGGGTGCTGGAGGCGATGAAGCGGCAGATGGAGGCCGCGACCTTCATCTATCGCCTGCATTTCGAGAACGAGCCGGCCGAACGTCTGGCTGCGGCGCTCGCCGATCGCTGCCCGGCCGGGCTCGACCGGGTGTTCTTCGTCTCGGGCGGGTCGGAAGCGGTGGAATCCTGCCTGAAGCTCGCCCGGCAATATGCGGTGGCGACCGGCCAGGGCAGCCGCTTCAAGGTCATCTCGCGCTTCCCCTCCTATCACGGCAGCACGCTGGGGGCGCTGGCGGTGACGGGACATGCCGCCTTCTCGGCGCCCTTCGCGCCGATGATGCACGAGATGCCGAAGATCCCGGCCCCCACCGCCTATCTCGACCGCGACGGGCTCGACATGGCCGCCCGCGGCCGGCGCTATGCCGACATGCTGGAAGACGAGATCCGCCGCCAGGGCCCCGAAACCGTGCTGGCCTTCATCATGGAGCCGATCGGCGGCGCCTCCACCGGGGCGCTGGTCGCGCCCGATACCTACTATCCGCGCATCCGCGAGATCTGCGACCGCTATGGCGTGCTGCTGATCCATGACGAGGTGATGTCGGGTGCCGGCCGCACCGGCCGCTATCTGGGCGGTGATCACTGGGGCATCACACCTGATCTGGTGGCGCTCTCCAAGGGGCTGGGGGCGGGGTATGTGCCGCTCGGCGCCATGATCGCCTCTGAAAAACTGGTCAGGCCGGTGCTCGATGCCGGCGGTTTCCAGCACGGCTTCACCTATGCCGGCAACCCGCTCGCCTCGGCCGCCGGCCTTGCGGTGCTGGACGAGATCGACGCCCATGACCTGATGGGCAATGCCGCGCGGATGGGCGCCCTGCTCAAGGCGCGGCTCGAAGCGCTGAAGCCCCGCTTCCCCTTCATCGGCGATGTGCGCGGCAAAGGGCTGCTGCTCGCGGTGGAGTTCGTCGCTGAGCCCGAGACCATGGCGACGCTGCCGCGCGAGCTGAACGCCCATGCCCGCGTCGTCGACCTCGCCTTCGAGCGGGGGCTGATCATCTATTCCCGCCGCACCCGGGGCGGCATCGACGGCGATCATTTCCTGGTCTGCCCGCCGATGATCGTCACGGCCGACCAGATCGACGAGATCATGGCGATCCTCGACGACACCCTGCTCGCGCTCGCCCGCGAGCTGAACCTGCCCCATTCCGCCTGACATCCCCGTTTATCCGACGATCGAGGAGCCCCCAATGTCTGTCCAGATCAGGGATGCCGGGACCAGATCCGCGCCCAAGGTGGTCATCACCTGCGCGGTCACCGGGTCGATCCACACGCCGACGATGAGCCCGCATCTGCCCTGGCGGCCCGAAGACATCGCCGCCCAGGCGATCGAGGCGGCCGAGGCGGGGGCCGCCATCCTCCATCTCCACGCCCGCGACCCGGAGGACGGCCGGCCCAGCCCCGATCCCGAGGTCTTTCTGCAATTCCTGCCCCGGATCGCGGCCGCAACCGATGCGGTGCTCAACATCTCGACCGGCGGCAGTTCGCTGATGACGCTGGAGCAGCGCCTGGAAGCGGCGCTCCGGATCGCGCCCGAGATGTGCTCGCTCAACATGGGCTCGATGAATTTCGGGCTGCACCCGCTGGCAGACCGCTATCAGGACTGGCAGTTCGCCTGGGAACCGCAGCTGCTGGAGGCGACGCGCAGTTCGATCTTCCAGAACACCTTCGCCGATATCGAGGCCATCCTGCGCCGTCTGGGCGAGGGCTGCGGCACCCGCTTCGAATTCGAGTGCTACGACGTCGGCCATCTCTACACGCTCGCCCATTTCCGCGACCGCGGCCTGATCCCGCATCCGCCCTTCATCCAGTTCGTGCTGGGCGTGCTCGGCGGCATCGGCGGGGATGCCTCGCATCTCTTCCACATGAAGCAGACCGCCGACCGCCTGTTCGGCACCGATTACATCTTCTCGGTGCTGGGCGCTGGCCGGCGCCAGATGCCGCTGATCACCATCGGCGCGGCCCTCGGCGGCCATGTCCGTGTCGGGCTGGAAGACAATCTCTACGACGGCCGCCAGGGGCTGGCCCCGTCCAACGCCGCCCAGGTCCGCCGCATCCGCACCATCCTCGAAGCCCTGTCGCTGGAGGTGGCGACGCCGGCGGATGTCCGCGCCATGCTCGGCCTCAAGGGCGCGGATCGCGTCGATCTGGCCCGGGTGTGACCAGGGCCTGACGCGTGTCTGACCCGGGCGGCTCAGCGGCCGGTCAGGTAATCCGTCAGGTGCCGCAGCCCCGTCGCCGCCAGCGCCAGACTGCGCCGTCGGTCTTCTGCGGTCGCCTCCGGATCGGCCGCCGCGCGAATGCAGCGGCCGATCAGCTCCGCCTGCAGGGCGGCCCCCTCCGCCGAGCGCGGCGTCAGTTGCAGCGCCCGCCGGCGCACGGCCGCGTCCAGCACCTCGATGGCCGCGATCAGAGGGCCTTCCGGGGCCGTCCCGGTTCCCGCGGGCATGGCATGGCCGGACAGAAGCGCCCAGTCCGACACGAGCACTGTCACGGGGCAGGCCTGTTCGTCGGACACCTGAGCAGTGTCGTCATGGGCGGGAAATGTGTCGGTCTTCCGGTGTCTGGCGGGCATGGCGCGTCATCCTTCCCTGTCGCCTGTGCGCCCTGTGTCGCGCGGAAAAGTTGGACAGGCCGGCATGCCGATCCTCGATTTCCGGCCATGATGCCACCGGCGGTGCCGCCGCAGGTCCGGGCTTTCGCCCCTGCGTATATGTAATCTTTTAAGCCTGAATTCTTCTGAACGCTAGCCTTATACAGCCACTCGCGCTCGTTGCGGACGACACGCATAGTCCTGCTATGACGAGCATTCCGCCGAACCGCATCCGTGAGATGAGAGACCGCGCCGGACTGACGCAGGAGGCCCTGGCCAATGCGATCGGTCAGACGCGGCAGGCCGTGCATCGCCTGGAGACCGGCCGCACCGGTCTGACCGAGGCGACGCTGCGCCGGATCGCGACCGCGGTCGGGTGCGAGGCCTGGCAGCTGCTGGCCGGATCGGAAGCGGCCGACGACGCACGGGCCGCAGACCTGGTATCGCCGGCCGAGGTGCGGATGGTGATCCTGGCGGTGGAACGCACGCTGGCCAATCGGGGCATCGCAGCCAGCCCCGACCAGCGCGCCGACATGGTGACCTCGATCCTGAGCAATTACGCCCGCCTGTTCCGCGGCCTGGACCAGGACACCCTGCAGCGCATCGTCGAGACGTCTCAGGTGATTGTGCGGATCTAGATCATTCCGCAGTTCTGGTATTATTGCGTAAGCTGTATTTTTTGTGTCGATATCTGCTTCTGATTGCTCTTAAGAGACTTCAATCGTGTTTTTTGCGGTTACTTGTTTTCGGGTATACTGAATGCCGGGCTTTTGACTGGCTGCGGCGATGCGACATGACACGAAACCCGGAAGAAGACGATCTGATGGCCATGGGCGCGCCACTCCCGCGCCTTGCCGAGGCGGAGCCGTTGGACGGCCGCAGGGTGCGGTTGCTCTGGATGTCGGGGGAGACGGCAATCGTCGATCTGGCGCCGATCCTGGCAAGCCGCCGTATTTACGCGTCTTTGCTGGGCAATGAGGCGCTGTTCCGTGGGCTGCGCATTGCAGAATGGGGTAATGCACTTCAGTGGGATGGAGATCTGGAGATTTCTGCGGTGTGGCTTCACCGCGCCCAATGCATGTCCTGCAACTGACGGCTGATCTCGGCCGCTGCCGTGCGGACCCGGGTGAGGGCGTCGGTGAGCGGCTGGCCGTCCTGGCCGATCAGCTGGGGGGTGAGGCCCGAGACGCTGACCGCGGCGGCGACGCGGCCGCGGGCGTCGCGGACCGGGGCGGCCAGGGCCGAGACGCCTTCGACGATGTCGTCGACCGCGACCGCCCAGCCGCGCTCGCGGATCAGGGCGCCATCCGCTTCAAGCGCGGCCGGCGCCGTCAGGGTATGGGCGGTCGCGGTGTCGAGCGGGCGGGCGAGGCGGCGGGCGCGTTCTTCGGCGCCAAGATGCGCCAGCAGCAGCCGGGGCGCGGCACCTCGGTTCACCGGCAGGCTTTCGCCCACATTCCAGATCCGGACATCGACCGGCGGGTTGCCGTGGCTGCGCTCGATGCACATCGCGCCGTCCTCGCGCAGGATCGACAGGAAGGCCATGGCGCGGGTCTCACGCGCCAGCCCGGCCAGATGCGGGGCCGCCACATTGCGCAGATCCACCGTCACCGGCACCGAGGCGCCGAGTGCCACGACGCCCAGCCCCAGCGCATAGCGCTGGCCGATCGGTTCCTGCTCCACCAGATCCATGCCGATCAGGGTCAGCAGCATGCGCCGGGCGGTGGCCTTGTCGACCACCGCGGCCTCGGCGATTTCGGCCAGGGTCAGCCAGGGGCGTTCGGGGGTGAAGGCGCGCAGGATGCGCACCGCCCGTTCCACGGCCCGCACGCCGCCGCGCGACGGCTCGTCGCGGCCGTCGGTCTCGTGTTCCGCGGCGTGGAGGCCGGCTTCGGCGCCGGACGCCTGGACCATGGCGGGCTTTCCCCTCGGCATGTGGTCTCGATATCCTCTCTGGGCTTATACGCGATGCGCGCCGACCGCAAGGCCGGCGCGCGTTTCAGGTGATCGGCAGAACAAGGGGTCCCGGTCAGCCGGGCTCGGTGCCGGTCAGGAACTGCGCCTGCAGGTCCATCACCCGGTCGAAGCCGATGAAGGTCTTGAAGTCGCCGAGCGGCGTCTGGCCGACCGGCAGGTTGATGCGGGTGCTGCGCGCGGCCCTGACCGCCGCCAGATTGCGGCGCATCGCATCGGTCGCGGTCAGCAGCGCCACCAGCGGATAATGGGCGATGCCGGCCACCTCTTCGATCTGGTCGGGGGTGAGGTCGGTTTCCAGCCAGCGCATGATCTGCAACGAGAGCGGCACGCCGGCGGCATCCCTCAGCCGCTTCAGGCTGTCGAGATCGGTGAAGCCGCGGCTGATCGGCTGGATCATGTCGGCGCCGGCGGCGGCATAGCGCTTTGCCCGGGCGATGGTTTCCTCTTCGGTGCCGGCATCGGTGCGGGCCACGATCACCAGATCCGGATCGGTGCGCGCGGCGACGGCGGCGCGGATCTTGGCTTCGCCTTCCTCGACCGTCACCAGTTCCAGCACATCGGCGATCGCCGGGCAGCGCTTGGGCACGGCCTGATCTTCGATGATCACGGCGGCGACACCCGCCTGCTCGAACTCGCGGACGGTGCGCATCACGTTGATGGCATTGCCATAGCCGGTATCGACATCGGCGATCAGCGGGATCGAGGTCGCACGGACCATGTTGCGCACCACGGCCAGGTTCTCGGTCATGGTGTAAAGTTCGACATCGGGCTCGCCCAGATGGCTCGCCGAAATGGCGAAGCCGGACGAGAGCATGACGTCGAAACCGGCTTCCTCGATCAGCTTCGCGCTGACCGCATCGAAGGCACCGGCCGACCAGGCGGTCTTGCCGGAGGCGAGCATCTCGCGCAGGCGCTTGCGGGTGGGCACGGACATGGGCGGATTTCCTCGTTGGGCTTCCTGTTCGGGATCAGACGCCAAGGGCGGCCTTGAGGGCGGGCAGATGGCCGCCCAGCGCCAGCAGGCGGCGCTCGGCCGGGCTCGGCGGCTCGAAGGGCAGGCTTCGGCCGCGGCTGTGGTTGACGACCAGGTGGCGGTCCCAGTCGATCTCCAGCTCGTCGCCGCGCTGCGCCAGCCCCAGAACCCCCGGGCAGGCGATCTGCGGGAAGCCCAGGCTCATCTCGCCGCGGTAATAGGTGGGGGCGAAACCCTCGGCGATGACCGCGGCGATGCCCAGATGGCGCATGGCCCGCATCGGCGGCGCATGCGGGTGGCCGTAGCCGAAATTGTCGGCGGCGACCAACACGTCGCCCGGCGCGATCCGGGCGGCGAAGTCCGGGTCCTGATCGGCCATGGCGATCGCCGCCAGCTGATCCAGATCCTGGATCTTGATGTTCTTCACGCCCACGATCTGGTCGACATCGTAATCGGGCTGGTCGAACACCCAGGCGACCCGGCCGCGGATGGCCGGCAGCTTCAGGTCCTGCGCATCAGACGGCATCGGCGAACTCCGGATGGCGGCGTGGATCGGTGATGCGGCCTTCCAGTGCCGAGGCGGCGACGGTGGCGGCGCTGCAGATGAAGATGTCGGCCTCGGTGCTGCCCATCCGGCCGGGCACGTTCAGCGTGCCGGTCGAAACCGCCGTCTGCCCCGGCGCCATGGTGCCGATGCGGCCATAGCAGAAGTCACAGGTGGCGGCGCTGATGAAGGCCCCGGCCTCGACCAGTGTGGCGATCAGCCCTTCGCGTGCGGCCTGAGCCATCACCGCATTGCTGGTCGGCACGATGTTGAGCTGAAAGCCCGGCGCGATCTGCCGGCCTTCGAGCAGCTTCGCCGCCACCCTGAGATCCTCGATCCGGCCCGAGGCGCAGGAGCCGAGATAGCCCACCTGCACCGGCCGGCCCTCGAATTCCGCCAGATCGCGGGTATCGGCCGGGCTGGGCGGCGCCACCACGATCGGTCCCAGTTCCGAGAGGTCGAGGGCGATGCGGTCGCGATAGACCGCATCGGCATCGCTGCGCAGATCGGGCAGGCGGATCCGGCCGCGGGCGGCCGAGGCAGCCTGCCGGTCGTCGGGCAGGTCGACCAGGCAGGAGAGCGCCCCCAGGAACATCACCTGGCCGGCGATCGACTGCAGCGCGTCGTCGGAGAGCGTCGCCACCGCCGGGCCGCCCAGTTCCAGCACCGCGAACCGGCAGGTCTTCACCCCCAGGCGGCGGATCAGATGGTGGATGACGTCGCGGCCCATCACGCCCGGCTTCAGATGGCCGGTCAGATCGACCCGCACCGTCTCGGGCACCTTGATGTCGACGCCCGAGCGCACGAACGCTTCGATCAGCGTGCGCCGCGGCAGGTTGACGCCCAGCGCGCCATAGGCGCCGATCTGCGAGACATGGCCGTCGTAATGCACCACGAAGGCGCCCGGGGCGGCATAGCCTTCCTCGACGCAGACCTGATGGCCGATGCCGCGGCGTTCATAAAGCGTGGCACCCGTCTTCGCGCACCAGTCGCGGGTCGCCTGATGGACCTGTTCCTCGGCCGGGGTCGAGGAGGGGACCATATGGTCGATGAAAATGGCGAAACGTTCGGGCGCATCGAGCGCGTCGCGGCCGAAATCCTCGGCCATCATCTTAAAGAACTGGTCGGTGTAGCCCGGGAACTCGTAGGCGAGGACGAAATCCGGCCGGGCCTGCACCTCTTCCCCCGCCCGGACCGTCTCGCGGCCGGATGCGCGGGCGAGGATCTTCTCTGCCATGGTGAAGCCCATGGGGTCAGCCTCCTTGCGCGAGCGCGGCGCCGGCGATATCGCCCTGGCCCGGGGCGGCGGGTGCCGTCCAGTGCCGTCCGGGGATCGCGGCCAGCAGCGCGCGGGTATAGTCGTGGGACGGGGTCTCGAAGACCCGGGCGGTCGGCCCTTCTTCGACGATGCGGCCGCGGCGCATCACCGCCACCCGGTGGCAGATGCGGGCCGCCACGCGCAGGTCATGGGTGATGAACAGGATCGCGAGATCGAGCCGGGTGCGCAGATCGTCGAGCAGCGCCAGGACCTGGGCCTGAACCGAAACATCCAGCGCCGAGACCGCCTCGTCGGCGATCAGCACCTTCGGATCCAGCGCCAGGGCCCGGGCGATGCCGATCCGCTGGCGCTGGCCGCCCGAGAATTCATGCGGCCAGCGATCGGCCGCGGCCTCGGGCAGGCCGACCAGCGTCAGCAGTTCGAACATGCGCCGGCGCACCTCGGCCGCCGGCCGGCCATGGGCAAGCGGCGCCTCGCAGATGATGTCGCCGACCTTGCGCCGCGGGTTCAGCGAGGCGAAGGGGTCCTGGAAGACCACCTGCATCCGGCCGCGCGCCTGTTTCAGCCCGCGCGCGCCCTGCGCCATCATATCGGTGCCGTCCAGCATCACCCGGCCGCCATCGGGCTCGATCAGCCGGACCAGGCAGCGGCCGACGGTCGACTTGCCCGAGCCGCTTTCGCCGACGATGCCCAGCACCTCGCCGCGCCTGAGGGTCAGCGTCACGTCATCCGCCGCATGGACCTCGCGGCCGGATCTGCGCGAGAACAGGCTGCGCTCGCCCCGATAGACCTTCTCCAGGCCCGCCACATCCAGCACCACCGGGGCATCGGCGGGGATCGGCGGGGCCGCCGCCTCCAGTCGCGGCACGGCGCCGATCAGCTTGATGGTATAGGGATGGCGCGGCCGGTTCAGCACCTCGTCCGCCGTGCCCTGTTCGACCACGCGGCCCGCACACATCACCACCACCCGATGGGCGATTTCGGCCACCACGCCGAAATCATGGGTGATGAACATGACCCCCATGCCGGTGCGGGCCTGGATCTCGCGGATCAGCTCCAGGATCTGGGCCTGGGTGGTGACGTCGAGCGCCGTGGTCGGTTCGTCGGCGATCAGCAGGTCGGGTTCGTTGGCAAGCGCGATCGCGATCATCACCCGCTGGCGCTGCCCGCCCGAGAGCCGGAAGGGGTGGCTCTTCACGATCTTCTCAGGCTCCGGCAGATCGACCCGGGTCAGCAGCTCGATCACCCGGCGGCGGATCGCGGTGCGGTCGCGCATGCCATGGGCGACCAGCGCCTCGGCGATCTGGTCGCCGACCGTCATCACCGGGTTGAGCGCGGTCATCGGCTCCTGAAAGATCATCGCGGCCTTGCCGCCGCGCAGCCGCCGGCGTTCGGCGGCGGGAAGGCCCAGCAGATCGCGCCCGCCGAAGACCACCCGGCCGGCCGAGGGCGTCAGGCCTTCGGGCAGCAGGCCCATCACGGCGCTGGCCGACATCGACTTGCCCGAGCCGCTTTCGCCCACGATGCAGACGATCTCGCCGCGGCCGATCGTGAAGGAGACATCCTCGATCGCATGCGGGCGGTCGGCGCCCTGGGGCAGCGGAATGGTCAGGCCCTCGATCGAGAGCAGGGCCCCGCTCATGCCCGCCCCCGGCGCGCCAGGCGCGGGTTGAGGGCGTCGTTCAGGCCTTCGCCGACGAGGTTGAGCGCAAGCACGGTCAGCACGATGGCGACTCCGGGGAAGAAGCTCATCCACCAGGCCTGGCGGATCACGGTGCGGGCGGCGCCGACCTGATAGCCCCAGCTCATGAGGTCGGGATCGCCGAGGCCCAGGAAGCTGATCGCACTTTCCATCAGGATCGCGGTCGCGATCATCAGCGAGGCCGAGACGATGATCGGCGCCATGGCATTGGGCAGGATCTGGCGGCAGATGATCACCAGATCGCTCTGCCCGCCCATGCGCGAGGCGAGCACGAATTCGCGGCCGCGCAGGCTGAGGAATTCCGCCCGGACCAGGCGGGCCACCGGCGGCCAGCTGACGGCCGCGATCGCCGCCACGGTCGAGGCGATGGAAGGGGTGAGGATGGCGACCAGCACCACCGCGAAGATCAGGCTGGGGACGGTCTGGAACAGCTCGGTCAGCCGCATCAGCGCATCGTCGACCCGGCCGCCGAAATAGCCGGCGGTGGCGCCGATCACGACCCCCACCCCCACCGTCACCAGGGTGGAGACCAGGCCGATCAGCATCGAGACGCGGGCGCCATGGGCGATGCCCGCGGCAAGGTCGCGGCCCAGCGTGTCGGAGCCGAGCAGGAAGCCGCCGGTCATCGGCGGGGCGAAGGGGCGTCCGGCCATGGTCCAGGGGCTGCCGGGGAAGAGCAGCGGCGCCAGCAGGGCCAGTGCCACCAGGGCCACCAGCACCACAAGGCCGATCACGGCCCCCTTGTGGCGGGCGAAACGGGTCCAGAAGGCGATCATCGACTCAACGCTCGAAACGGATGCGGGGATCGATCAGGCCGTAGACCAGATCGGTCAGAAGATTGATGACCACGACCATGGTGGAGGTGACCAGGAACACGCCCAGCAGCACCGAATAGTCGCGCTGGAGCAGGGCGTTGAAGGCCAGCCGGCCGATGCCGGGCCAGGCGAAGACCGTCTCGACCAGGATGGTGCCGCCGACCAGATGGCCGGCCTGAACGCCGGCCATGGTCACCACCGGCAGCAGGGCGTTGCGCAGCACATGGGCGCGTTCCACCCGGGGCTCCGTCAGCCCCTTGGCGCGGGCGGTGCGCACGAAATCCTGCGACTGCACCTCCAGCATCTGGGCCCGGGTCAGGCGGGCATAGACGCCGGTGTAGAACAGGCCCAGCGTCATGGCCGGCAGCACCAGATGTTTCGCGACCTCGGCCAGATAGGCGAAGCCGCCCGCGGGCGGGGTTGCGCCATGCATGCCGAAGGCCGGCAGCCAGCCCAGTTCCAGCGAGAACAGCAGGATCGCCATCAGCCCCACCCAGAACAGCGGTGTCGCATAAAAGGCGAGCGCCAGGGTGGAGACGACGGTATCGACCCAGCCGCCGGGGCGGCGTGCGGCGATCACCCCGGCGGTGATGCCCAGCGCCAGCGAGATCACGAAGGCGGTGATGGTCAGCACCAGCGTCGCCGGCAGCCGTTCCAGGATGATGTCGGCAACCGGCCGGCCCTGGCGGTAGGAGGTGCCGAAATCGAGCGTCGCGACATTGCCCAGATAGACCAGCAGCTGTTCGTGCACCGGCCGGTCGAGACCGAATCGCTCGCGCAGCTCGTCGAGATAGGCCTGGTCGGTCATCGCGGCCTCGCCGGCCATGACCGCGACCGGATCGCCCGGGGCCATGCGGATCAGCACGAAATTCATGCAGGCGATGGCGAGGATGACGGCGACCGCCTTCACGAGGCGCGATGCCGCACGGTCGAGCTTGACCATCGGTGGCAGGTTTCCTGTGGTGGGGCGGAGAGAAGGGGGGGGGAGCGAAGACAGAGATCCGGGCGGTGGCAGTGATCGCCACAAGGGGAGACAGATGGCGGCCTGAAGAGGGAGGGCGCCACCGCCCGGCCCGGCGGGGGGACGCCGGGGAGGGGATGGAGGGGAGGAAGGCGGAAAAGGCGGGAAGATGGACGGGGCTCAGCGCTTCGGCAGGCGCACGTCTTCCATCTCGCCATTCAGCCCGGTGGCTCCGGTCACCAGGTTCTCGATGCCCGAACGATAGAGGGTCGGGAACTGCACCTCGATCAGATAGCCGAAATAGGCCTGTTCCGAGATCCGGTGCTGAAGATCCGAGAAGAGCGCCGCGCGGGTCTCGCGATCGGTCGCGACCGCCGCCTCGCGGAACAGCCGGTCGACCTCGGGATCGTTCAGGCCCGACACATTGGCCGAGGGCGAGCCCTTGACCAGATTGGTCGAGACATAGGCCCGCTCCACGCCCAGCGACGGGTCGCCATACTGGTAGAGCAGGTTGAGGCTGAGATCGTAATCCCAGTCGCCGAGCCGCTTGGCCCAGCCGGCATGATCGGTCGCGACCGTCTGGGTCCTGATGCCGATCTGCTCCAGCTGCTGGCGGATATATTCGCCGAGGCGGATATAGGTCTCGCCATAGGGCAGCGGCAGGAAGCGGACGGTGGTCCGCACGCCGTCGGGGCCCTTCTTCAGCCCCATCTCGTCGAGCAGGGCTTCGGCCTTCTTCAGGTCGTAATCATAGGTGACCAGCGCCTTGTCGTCGTAGAACGGCGTGGTCGAGGCGATCGGGCCGGCCGAGGGCTTCGCGAAGCCGAACCACAGATTGTCGACGATGAACTGGCGGTCGATCGCATGCATCACCGCCCGGCGGAAGCGGGCGTCGTCCATCGGCGCGCTGCGCAGGTTGAACTGCACCCACATCGTCGGCGACAGCATCTCATAGCCGGCGCGGGTCTCGGTGACACCGTCGGACGCCGCAAGCCGCTGAACGTCGAAATACTCGACATCGCCGCCGCGCAACACATCGACCTCGCCGGTTTCGAAGGCGAGCGCGCGGCTGGCCGCATCGGGCACGATCACGAAGTTCAGCCCGTCGAGATCGGGCTTGCCGGCCTGCCAGTAATCCGCATTGCGTTCCAGCCGGATGAAGGCGCCGCGCTTCCAGTCGGCCAGCTTGAACGGGCCGGTGCCGATCGGGGTCTGGTTGGCCGGGTTGGTCTGATAGTCGGTGCCCTCGTAGACATGCGCCGGGATCATCGGCGCCGACGAGGTCTCAAAGCCCATGATGAAGGGCGCGAAGGGCGCCTTCAGGGTCATGCGCACGGTGTGGTCGTCCAGCGCCTCGATCTTCTCCGCCCGGCCGAAATGGCCGCGGGCCCGCGGGTGGACCTTGGCCAGGAAGTCGGTCGCCGAGAACACCACATCCTTTGCGGTGAAGGGCTGGCCGTCATGCCAGCGCACGTTCCTGCGCAGATGGAAGGTGTAGACCAGCCCGTCTTCGGAAATCTCCCAGCTTTCGGCCAGATGCGGCCGCGGCTGCAGATCGGGGCCATAGGTCAGCAGGCCTTCATAGATCTTGCCGGCCACGAACTGGGTGGGGCCCTGCTGGTTCAGGCCCAGCATCAGGGTCGGCGGCTCGGGGTGCGCGATCATGCGCAGCACGCCGCCATTGCGTGCCTCTTCGGCCGAACCCCCCGCCGGCAGGCTGAGGGCGAGCAGGGCCGTTGCGGCGGCGCCAAGCGCCGCCCGCTTCCACAATGTCCGCATCTTCGGTTGTCCTCCCGTCGGCCGGCCTGTCGGTACCCGGGCATGGGGTACCCGCCGGCTTCACATCTGCCGGCAGGATTCCGTTAAACGGAAGGCATGTCAATTTATAAAATGAATTTCATTCAATGAAATGACCAAGGCAACCGACCGCAGGGATGACCGGGCTTTCAGACATAGCCCGGCGCATCCGCATTCACCGCCAGCATGCGGGCAAGCATGCTGGCCAGCTGGCCGCGTTCGTCCTGGGTAAACATGCGGATCAGGTGGCGTTCGGTGGCGGCATGGTCCGCCATGGCCGCATCGGCCAGCGCCACACCCTTCTCGGTCAATTCCACGATCACGCTGCGCCGGTCGTTGCGGTCTGAAGTGCGGCGGATCAGCCCGTCCTTTTCCAGCCGCAGCAGCAGGTTGGAGATGCCGCCCGACGAGAACAGCATGGTCTGTTGCAGCTGTGACGGCGACAGCCGGTAGGGCGCGCCCTCCACCCGAAGCGTCGCCAGAATGGCATAGGCCGGATATTTCAGCCCATGGGCCGCCAGCGTGGCATTCACCGCCTTCAGGATCACCCCTTCCAGCCGGAGGATCCGCCCGACCACGGCCTTGCCCGAGCTGTCGATATCCGGCCGCTCGCGTCGCCAGCGGGCCATGCCGCGGCCGACGGTGTCGAAATCGGCCGGATCGCCCGGCGCCGTGTCGGTGGCGGGCTGGTCAATGGCGGTTTCGTCGGTGGTGGGGGCCGGGGCCGGATCGGTCTGCATCGGCGGGTGCTGCTCCTGACAGTGGCGTCGCCACATCGTGGCCCGGACGGCGATATCTCACAAGTTTCTTTCTTGAAAGATAATCGGAAGAGACCTAGGCTTGCAATCCAGGGAACGCATCGCGGCGGGGAGAGGCTGCGAAGACGCCCCGCCGGCACCACGAACCGGCACCACGAACAAAAGCGCCCCCATGGGCGGGCACCGGCCCGATGGCCGGGTCACAGGCTGGGAGAACACGGGATATGGCGATCGAACGCACCGACCGCGCGCGGCGGCGGATGACGGCAGGCACCGCTGCGGCGGTCATCACGGCAGCGGTTGCGGTTGCGGCACCGGCCGTGGCATCGGCGGAAGAACTGGTGATCGCGACCTTCGGCGGCTCCTTCGCCGAGGACACCAAAACCTGCCACATCGCGGCTTTCGAGAAGGCGACCGGCGCGACCGTCGCCATGAAGGTCGGCTCGTCCGTGCAGCATGCGGCCGCGATCCGCGCCATGGGCGGGCGCAGCCAGTTCGACGTCGCCTATATGGACGACTCGCTGGCCACCCAGCTCGCCAATGAAAAGCTGCTCTCCGAGATCGACACCGCGAAGCTCGGCAACGCGGCCGATCTGATCCCGGGCGCCATCCCCGACAACAAGCGCTTCGTGGTGTTCATGCTGGGCGCCACCGCGCTTGCCTACAACCCCGAGATGATGCCCGAGCCGCCGACCTCGTGGACCGATCTCGCCGATCCGAAGTGGAAGGGCAAGATCGCGCTGGGCGACGTGACCGGCACCTCGGGCATGCAGTTCCTGCTGGCGATGAACCGGATGCATGGCGGCACGATCGACAATATCGATCCGGGTATCGCCGCGCTGAAGGAACTGGCGCCGTCGGCGGTCACCTTCTACACCCAGGCCGACCAGATCGTGTCGCTGTTCGAGCGCGGCGAGATCGCCATGGCGCCCTGGTATCCCGACCGGGTCGGCTCTGCGGCCGACAAGGGTGTGAAGGTGGCGGTCGCCTATCCGAAGGAAGGTGCGGTCGGCATCCGCCCGACGCTCAGCATCCCCGAAGGGGCCCCCCATGCCGATCTTGCGCATAAGTTCATCGACGTGGTGCTCTCGCCCGAGGGGCAGGCCTGCTTTGCCGAGCGGAAATATGCCGGGCCGGTGAACACGAAGGTCGACCTCAGCGACAAGGTCGCGAAGATCGTGCCGACGGGCGAGGCCCGCGACAATCTCTGGTTCCCCGATCCGCAGACGGTCGCGAGCAACATGCCCGACTGGATCCGGCGCTGGCAGCGCGAAGTCACCCGCTGATCCACCCCATGCACCGCCGCGCTGACACCTCCCCTCCCTTCGGGTCGGCGCGGCGGTCCTGAACGGCGGCAGGGACGGGGGCTCTCCCCTCCCTGGCCCCCCGGACGCCTGTCTCCCCCCTTGCGGGCGCCCCCTGCCGCCGTTTCTTCCCTGTTTTCAGGTTTTTCGCTTCAGACCGTTCTCTTCGCCGGCTGCCCCGCCGGCCGGTGCGCGCCTGCGCCGACCGGCCGGAACGGGAAAGCTCTGGCATCGAGGCGCAAACCGACTGCCCTGGATGGACCACCGCCGATGGCCAAGCTGACGATTGACCGACTGCACAAGCGCTATGGCGACACCGAGGTGGTGCGCGACGTTTCCATCACCGTCGCCGACGGCGAATTCGTCTCGCTGCTCGGGCCCTCGGGCTGCGGCAAGACCACGATCCTGCGCATGGTCGCCGGGCTGATCGAGCCCAGCGCCGGGCGGATCCTGGCCGGCGAGGAAGAGATCACCCGCCTGCCGCCGCACCGGCGTCGGATCGGGCTGGTCTTCCAGTCCTATGCCCTGTTCCCGCATCTGACGGTGGCCGAGAACGTCGCCTTCGGCCTGAAGCGACAGGGCGTGCGCGGCGCCGAGCTGGCCGCGCGGGTGAAAGAGGCACTGGCCCTGGTCCGGCTCGACCATCTGGCCGACCGCTACCCCCGCCAGATGTCGGGCGGGCAGCAGCAGCGGGTGGCGATTGCGCGGGCGGTGGCGCCGCGGCCGCGGATGATGCTGTTCGACGAACCGCTCTCCAATCTGGATGCCCAGCTGCGCGACGAAATGCAGATCGAGCTGAAGCGCCTGCAGGGCCGGCTCGGCATCACCAGCCTGTTCGTGACCCATGATCAGGCCGAGGCCCTGTCGCTGTCGGACCGGGTCTGCGTGCTGGCCCATGGCGTGATCCAGCAGTTCGATGCGCCCGAGGCGATCTATGCCCGGCCGGCCAATGGTTTCGTCGCCAGCTTCATCGGCCGGCCCAACCGGCTTCAGGGCCGGGTGGAGACGGCGGGGCCGGCGGGCCGGGTGCGGATCGGCTCCGATCTCACCCTCGCCGCCGCCGATCCGCAGGTCGCGGCAGGCGGTGCGGCCGAGATCATCATCCGGCAGGAAGCGATCCGGCTTCTGGCGCCCGAGGCGGATGCCCCGCATGCGGTGGCGGGCGAAATCGCCTTCCGCTCCTTCACCGGCGCCCGGGTGCAGTATGTGGTGAAGCTGGCGGGCGGGGTGGAGATGATCGCCGAAACGTCTTCCGCCGGCCCCGGCGCCGATCTGGCCCCGGGCGCCGCCGTCCGGCTGGCCATCGATCCCGGCCAGGTGTTTGCGATGCCGGCGGGAGGTGCCGCATGATCATGCGCCGCCGCACCGGGCTGGGGCTGGTCTCGCCGCTGATGCTGGTGCTGATCGCGTGCTTCCTGGCACCGGTCATCCTGATGCTGCCGACCAGTTTCCGCGAATACCTGCCGGGCATGGGCATCACCCCCGGCAGCTGGACCCTCGACAACTACGCCCAGATCGTCACCGACGACTATTACCGCGAGGTGGTCTGGCGGACCTTCGGCCTGGGTTTGCTGGTCACCGCCATCGCGCTGGTCATCGGCTATCCGCTGGCGCTGATGATCGCCCGCGGCCCGGCGCGCTGGCGGGTGCCGCTGACGCTGGCGGTGATCTTCCCGATGATGCTGAACCTGGTGGTGCGCTCCTTCGGCTGGATCGCGCTGCTCGCCAATCGCGGCCTGCTCAACAACCTGCTGATCGATCTCGGCCTGATCGACACGCCGTTCAAGCTCATGTTCAACATGACCGGCGTGGTCATCGGCCTGGTCCATATCTACCTGCCCTTCATGGTGCTGATGCTGGTGGCCGCCATCCAGGCGGTGCCGCGCGATGTGGAGGCGGCGGCCGCCACCCTCGGCGCCGGGCGGATCCGGACCTTCTTCATGGTCACCCTGCCGCTGACCGCCTCGGGCATCCTGGCCGGCTCCATCCTGGTCTTCGTGCTCACCATCAGCGCCCTGGTCACCCCGCGCATGCTCGGCGGTGCCACCTATCGGGTGCTGGCCACGGTCATCTACGACGAATACATGCAGCTTCTGAACTGGCCGGGCGGGTCGGCACTCGCCTTCGCGCTCACCGTCACCGCGCTGGTGGTGGTGTGGATCTCGGGCCGGCTCGCGAAGCGCTGGGGAGGTCTCGCATGACGCTCGCACCCGGACGCGCCGTGGCGGTCACCGCCGTGCTGGTGGTGATTTTCCTGCAATTGCCGGTGGTGGTGACGGTGCTGGCCGCCTTCAGCAGCACCTCCTATCTCACCATCCCGCCCCAGGGGCTCACACTCGGCTGGTTCGCCAAGGTGTTGAGCGACCCGGATTATCTGAGCGCCATCTGGCTGAGCCTGCTGCTGGCCGTGGTCTCGACCACCATCTCGCTGGTGCTGGGCGTCGCCGCCGCCTGGGCGTTGCATGCCAAGGCCCTGCCGGGGTCCGAGGCCATCGCCTCCTTCCTGATGGCGCCGCTGGTCTTTCCCTCGGTCGTGATCGGCGTCGCCCTGCTGCAATATGTCAGCCTGCTCCGGCTCTATGGCGGCACCGGCGTGCTGATCGCCGCCCATGTGGTGATCACCGTGCCCTATATCGTCCGCGCCGCTCTCTCCAGCCTGGGTGGCATCGACCGCTCGCTCGACGAGGCGGCGCGGGTGCTGGGTGCTACCGGCTTCGAAGCCTTCCGCCTGGTCACCCTGCCGCTGATCCGCCCGGGGCTGATCGCCGGCGCGCTCTTCGCGCTCGTCACCTCCCTCGACAACGTGCCGGTCACGATCTTCCTGCTCGGCCCCGGCCAGCAGACCCTGCCGGTGCTGATCTTCTCCTCGGTCGAACACGGCGTCGACCCCAGCGTCGCCGCGGTCTCCACCCTCATGATCGTGCTGACCGGGCTGATCCTGTTCGTCGCCGAACGCCGCACCGGTTTCCACAAATTCGTGTGAGGGGAGGGAGTCTTTTTTAGTCCCTCGCCGGGCGGGCGCTTCCGCGCCCTTGGCCGCCGCCTCAATGGCGGCTGGGAGCCTGGTCAACCCACGCCGGGCGGGTGCTTCCGCGCCCTTGGCCGCCGCCGCAATGGCGGCTGGGAGTTCAGCCCAACCTCTGCCCAAGCGGGCGCATCCGCGGTGACGGATGAAACCTTACAGTCGGAACGCTGCATCCCATGTCCTTCCATCCTGACGGCTTTCCCCTTTTCCTGACCTTCGACCTCGATGCCGAGACCATGTGGACGGCGCGGGATCCGAACAATGCCAACCGGCCGATCCTGATGTCGCAGGGTGCCTATGGCTGGAAGGTCGGCATCTGGCGGATCCTCGACCTGCTCGACCGCTATGGCATCAAGTCGACTTTCTTCGTGCCCGGGCTGGTGATGGAGCAGCGCCCCCAGGTGGTCGAGGCGCTGCTGACCCGCGGCCACGAGATCGCCCATCACAGCTGGAGCCATGCCTGGATCGTCAACCTCACGCCCGAGCAGGAGCGCGAGGAGATGGAGAAGGGCATCGAGATCATCAGGCGGATGACCGGCCGGGCGCCGCGCGGCTGGCGCTCGCCCGCCGCCGAGTTCAGCCCGATCACCATGGATCTGCTGGTCGAGAACGGCTTCGACTATTCCTCGAACTTCTTCGACGACGACAGCCCCTATATCCACAGCCACAAGGGGCAGAAGACGAAGCTGGTCGAGCTGCCCTTCCGCTGGGTGCTGGATGATGCGCCCTTCTTCCAGTACTCGATCATCCTGCCCGGCCGCACCCTCCAGGCGCCCTCGGCGGCGCTCGAAGCCTGGACGCTCGAATTCGACACGCTCTATGCCGAGAACCGGATGATGATGCTGGGCATGCACCCCCAGCTGATCGGCCAGCCCTCGCGGCTCAAGCTGCTCGAAGGCATCATCGAACATGCGCTGAAGCATCCGCGCGTGGTGATCGGCCGCTGTGACGACCTGGTCGATGCCATGCGTCCCGGCCTCGAAGCGGCGGCGTCATGAACCGCAACCGGGATTTCGAAGGCCGGCGGATTCTGATCACCGGCGGGGCCAGCGGCATCGGCCTCGCCACCGCCCGGATGATCGCAGATCGCGGCGGCCGCGCCGCCGTGCTCGATCGCGACCGGGCGGCGCTCGACCGGCTCGACATCACCGGCGTCACCGGCCACCTGGCCGATGTGGCCGAAACCCCCGATGTCGAGGCGGCCGTGGCCGCGGCGGCGGCAGAGATGGGCGGCATCGACGGCGTGGTCTGTGCCGCCGGCATCGACCATCAGGAACCGCTGGACCGGATTACCGATGCCGCCTGGGCGCGCAGCATCGGCGTCAACCTGACATCGCCCATGCTGGTGATGCGCGCGGCCCTGCCGCATCTGGCGGCCGCGGGGGCTGCCTCGGCGGTGTTCATCTCCTCGGCCGCCGGGCTCGTGCCGCTCAAGGGCCGGGCCAGCTATTGCGCCGCCAAGGCCGGTGTCGTGATGCTCGCCAAATCGCTGGCCATGGAGCTGGCGGATCAGGGCGTGCGGGTGAACGCCATCTGCCCCGGCGCCATCGACACGCCGCTCTTCCGCACCTCGTGGGAGCCGACGCCCGACCCGGAAGCGACGCTGGCCGCGATCCGCCGCCGCTATGCGCTGGAACGGATCGGCACGCCCGACGAAATCGCCGCGGCCGTGCTCTGGCTGCTCGGCCCCGAGGCCGGCTATGTCACCGGCGTGGCGCTCGCCGTCGATGGCGGGCGCAGTTTCCACTGACAAGATCCGCGGACAATCAGAGAGAGGCCGGCCATGGCACGGTTTTCGGGCAGAGTGGTGATCGTCACCGGTGCCGCGAACGGCATCGGGGCCGCAACGGTCCGGCGCTTCCTGGGCGAGGGGGCGCGCGTGGTCGGGGTCGATCTGGATGATGTCGGGCTGGCCGCGGTCTTCGATGGCGCCGGCACTGACGGGATGGCGGTTGCCGGCGACTGCACCGACCCCGCCGTGCTCGGCCGCGCCTATATGCAGGCGGTCGACCGCTTCGGCCCGATCGACGTGCTGTTCAACAATGTCGGCCAGAGCGCCCGCGAGCGTGCCGGCCCCTTCCATGCCTCGGAAGAGGGCACCTGGCGCTTCGTGATGGAAATCAGCCTGATGACCACGCTCCGCATGACCCGGCTGGTGTTGCCGGAAATGCGCAGCCGCGGCACTGGCCGGATCATCAACATGTCGAGCGACGGCGCCTTCGCCGGCGATGCCGGCATCGTCGACTATGCCGCCGCCAAGATGGGCGTGATCGGCTTCACCCGCGCCCTGGCGCGCGAGAATGCCGGCCTCGGCATCACCGTCAATGCCGTCGCCCCCGGCGCCATCGCCACCCGCGCCCACGACCGGCTGACGCCCGATGTGGTGGACCGGATCAAGGCCCAGACCCCGGCAGGCTTCGTGGGCGTGCCCGAAGACGTCGCCGGCGTGGTCGCCTTCCTCGCCAGCGACGATGCCCGCTACGTCACCGGCCAGACCCTGCTGATCGATGGCGGCCGCTGGATGATCTGACCCGGCGAGGTATGCCGTCCGGCGCCGCCGTCTCCGGTCGAAGGTGGATTCCCGCCTCCGCGGGAATGACAATAACATATTGTTTTGAAAGAAGATGATGTCATCCCCGCGCAGGCGGGGATCCACCTTTCTTCTTCGATGAGCCGAACACGAGGACCGCCCCCATGACCACCGACATCACCGGCCTCTCCGCCCGCGATCTTGCCCGTCTGATCCGCCGCCGCGAGGTCTCGGCGGTGGAGGCGACCGAGGCGGTGCTCGCCCGGATCGAAGACCGTGCGGACCTCAACGCCTTCATCACCGTCTGCGCCGACGAGGCCCGCGCCGAGGCCCGCGCCGCCGATGATCGCGTGCGGGCGGCCGAAGATCCCGACACCCTGCCGCCGCTGCTGGGCGTGCCCTATTCGGTCAAGGATCTGACGCTGACCCGGGGGGTGCGCACCACCATGGGTTCGGCCATCTTCCGCGATTTCGTGCCCGCCGAAGACGCCGTCGCCGTCGCCCGCGCCCGCGCCGCCGGCGCGGTGCTGGTCGGCAAGACCACCACCCCCGAATTCGGCCACAAACAGGCCGCCGACGCGCCGATCTTCGGCCGCACCCTGAACCCGATCGACCCGAAGGTCACCTGCGGCGCCTCCAGCGCCGGCGCCGCGGTCGCGGTCGCGGCCGGCATGGGGCCGATCGCGCTCGGCACCGATGGCGGCGGCTCGATCCGCATCCCGGCCGCCTGCTGCGGCATCGTCGGCCTGAAGGCCACCCTCGGCCGCATCCCGCATCTGCAACTGCCCGACCTGATCGCCGCCAATTCCTTCGTCGGCCCCATGGCGCGCGACGTCGCCGACACCGTTTTGCTGTTCGATGCCATCCAGGGCTTCGATACCCGCGACCCCTGGGGCCAGGGTGCCCTGCCGCCCGAACGCCGCGCCACCACGCTCGATGGCCTGCGGGTCGCCTATCTGCGCAGCTGCGGCACCCGGGTCGATCCGCGCGTGCTCACCGCCACCGACGCCGCCATCGCCCGCATGATCGAGGCCGGCGCCCGCGTCCACGAGATCGAGATCGATTTCGCCGCGGAAGAGCGCCACTTCCTGGTCATCCTGCAATCCGGCCTCGCCGCCCGCGTCGGCCCTGAGCTCGCCCGCTTCCGCGACCAGCTTGACCCCTCGCTGGTGATGACCATCGAGAAAGGCCTCACCCACTCGGCCGTCGACCTCTCCGCCGCCGCCGCCGCCCGCACCGCGCTCTTCGGTCGCCTCCAGGCCGAACTCGCCCGCGCCGACGTCATCATCTCCCCCACCCTGACGGCACCGCCGCTGCCGGTCGACCAGGACCCCAACGGCATCGTCACCATCGCCGGCGAACCCGCCGGCACCATCCGCGGCGCCTGGTACCCCTACACCTTCCCCCTCAACCTCACCGGCCACCCGGCCCTCTCCATGCCCTGCGGCACCACCCCCGATGACGGCCTGCCCCTCGCGCTCCAGATCATCGGCCGCTGGCACGACGACCGCTACATCCTGGACATCGCCGGACTGGTAGAGTCGGCGCTCGGCTGACGGACAGACCGGCGCCCCGGCTCCGCAAGACCAGGGCTGCCGCCCTGGACCCGCCCGGAGGCAGGGCCTCCAGACCTCCGGATTTCGCTCCGCCCGCAAATATCATCCGCTTGCCTGAAAACGTCAGACTCCACCCTGTAAAATAAGTGCACAAACTCTCCACAGTCATCCCGGCGAAGGCCGGGATCCAGGTAGGCCTCCATCCGAATGAACAAGAAATACCTGGCGCACCGGTCATATCACGCGCCCAGTCAGCCATGACCTGAGCCCGCATATCCCGTATCCTTTACGCAAACACGAGCCCGGCCATCGGCCTGTCGGACAACGCCCTGCACAATAAAAGCCGGCCCCTGTCTTTCCGGCTGCCACAGCCCCGATAGCCACCCCGCCTCACCCGCGAACCCCAAGCTCCCGTAAAAAACCCGGGAGGTTCGCGGGAAAAATTCTCCTGATCTTTCACGGCATTAAATTCCACATGCGTGAATAGTTCATACGATAGAATATCCCCAAACAGAGGTTCGCGCGGACCGCCTTTTTCCGGTCCCCGATTCAGGCTATTAAGAGGGGGTGGGTCGCACCCTTGCGGGTGCGTGGATTGAAACAAGCTGCGGTCGGGTCGCCGACTGACGGGGTGAGTCGCACCCTTGCGGGTGCGTGGATTGAAACAGTAGGCGCTGATGATAATAAACAGTGCCGTACCGTCGCACCCTTGCGGGTGCGTGGATTGAAACGCATAATGGCATGGCTGGCTTATGCCCTCGCGGTCGCACCCTTGCGGGTGCGTGGATTGAAACACCAGCAAGATTTTCGCCGCGTCGATTGTTTTCGGTCGCACCCTTGCGGGTGCGTGGATTGAAACGCGGACGTCACCCGGGTCGGCCCTGATCTCGTCGTCGCACCCTTGCGGGTGCGTGGATTGAAACGACACGGGATCCAGCAAGGCGGTCACAGCCGGCGTCGCACCCTTGCGGGTGCGTGGATTGAAACCAGAAACTTAGCTCCATCGTCAAAAGCTTTAAACGTCGCACCCTTGCGGGTGCGTGGATTGAAACGGGATCAATTTCGCCACGATCGATACGCCGAAGGTCGCACCCTTGCGGGTGCGTGGATTGAAACAGTGACCCGGTCGCGCCCGTAGAACTGCGCCACCGTCGCACCCTTGCGGGTGCGTGGATTGAAACCTGCGGTCGCTGCTGGTCGAGTTGGGCGCCCAGCGTCGCACCCTTGCGGGTGCGTGGATTGAAACCCTACGTCCCCGCAGCGGCGATGCCCGCATAACCGTCGCACCCTTGCGGGTGCGTGGATTGAAACCAGCAGATCCGTCTTGCCGCTGAGCCTCTTGCGTCGCACCCTTGCGGGTGCGTGGATTGAAACCGCCGCGAGTCGCGGGATAATTGCATTGCCGTAGGTCGCACCCTTGCGGGTGCGTGGATTGAAACCGCCGCGAGTCGCGGGATAATTGCATTGCCGTAGGTCGCACCCTTGCGGGTGCGTGGATTGAAACTGTGCTGGAGATAGGTCATGCCATGGCGAATTAAGGTCGCACCCTTGCGGGTGCGTGGATTGAAACACGTGACCGGCTCGCCATCCTTGTCCGGATACAGTCGCACCCTTGCGGGTGCGTGGATTGAAACCAAGCTAATTAACGCGTTGTCGAACCGCGTAAGTCGCACCCTTGCGGGTGCGTGGATTGAAACGTCATTGCTGCAGCCGCACAAGAAGGCGCCGCTAAGGTCGCACCCTTGCGGGTGCGTGGATTGAAACATCCGGCCTGCCCTCCGAAATACATCGCGGCCCGGTCGCACCCTTGCGGGTGCGTGGATTGAAACCCGATGCTATCCAGCAGCTGATCTCTCGCGCCCACGTCGCACCCTTGCGGGTGCGTGGATTGAAACAGCGAGGAGTGCGGGCGGTTGTTGTAGTCCTCAAGTCGCACCCTTGCGGGTGCGTGGATTGAAACCCTGCACCCGTAGGCACGGACGATTTCCCCCTCGGTCGCACCCTTGCGGGTGCGCGGATTGAAACGGGAACAAGGAGCCGAGCAACTACGCAGCGTGGGTCGCACCCTTGCGGGTGCGTGGATTGAAACCGTCGCCTGTTTCCCAGCCGCCGTTGTGGCCGCCTCAATCGGCCGCCAGCCGAAGCGTGGTCAGATACCGCAGCAGATGCCGCGCGCCCTCGGCCGCGAGGCGCAGATGCCGGGCCCGGGCGTCTTCATCCAGCTCCGGATCGTCGGCGATCGAGACATGCAGCCCCACCAGCCAGGCCTGAAACGCGGCCCCTGACACCGACCCCGCCGTCACCCCGACTGCCCGCGCCATCACGGCATTGCGCAGCGCATCCAGCGCCAGCGCCAACCCCGGCTCCGCGGTCACATCGACCCAGCCGCCGGCGATCTGGTCGTCCAGGATTGCCCAATCGGTGGCGAGGGTAGAGACGGGGCAGGGGCCGGCCGGCCGCGCGGCCTCCGTCTCCGGTTCAGGTCTTTCTTCCGCCACGGTCATCTCCCTGCACTCCAAAAAACCTCACTTCACCCTGCTCCACCCCGGGGAAAGCAGCGGCTCACGCTAATTTGAGGACTATAGTCCGTGGTTTTATGATCCTCAAGACCACTAGCCTCGGGCATGCATCCGCTCGAACGCGTCGCCCGAAACCTCCGCCGCCTGCGCGTCCTCCGGGGCCTCTCGCAAGAGGCTCTGGCGGTGGATGCAGGTGTTGATCGCAGTTATGTGAGCAGGTTGGAGCGCAACCTTGAGAACCCTACTGTAGCGGTGCTCGATCGGTTGGCGGGGGCGTTGGGATGTGATGTCCAAGCCTTCCTTGAAATCCCAGAGGAATTTGATGTGAGTGAGCTTCCGAAGGGAAGAAAAAAGAAATAATCATATATCATCTAAATTAAATAAATTCTTTTAGGCTTCTTTCGAAATCGTCAACTCAGGCGATATTTTGGATCGCGGTACATAAGCCAAACCGGCAAAGAGAGCAGCCGTTTCCGGAAATGGAGGGCGATACTGATGTTAAAACGAGTATGCCCTTCGATAAGAAGGAATTCCTTTGGATAGATAGAATCGAAATTTGGATCAATTAAATGCCCATCCCGATTATCCAATACGATTAACGCAACGGGAGGGTGGCCATGCTCGAGCATGAACTGCGCGGTTTTGTTGGATTTATTTTTAAGAACGAATTCACCTTGCAATCGACATGCCTCGTTGCTCTCGTTATATCCGGACTCTCGGGACCTGATCGAAGATAGTGTATCGAGCGGCCATGCTGTCCTCTCGTAGGAGTACTCCCATGATTTTAGATGGTTAAAAGGTGAGTGGCCCCAATGTTCGTGTATCCAATATTGAGCCACTTCTTCCGGGACGTTCTTGAAGAAATTCCGTGCGCGTGCCCACCAGACATCAAATGGAGTTGCTACGCATCCCCATTCATCAAAGTCAGGAGCAAGATGCTCTGGGTAACAATCCACGGATGTTACTTCTCATGAAGGATATCAGGGCAATGCTTGAGGACTGACGGATTCCGGGCAGAGGGGCAGGTGCCTCCCCCTTCAATCCGGCCACCGCTTATGCACCCAGAACCACAGATCCGGCCGTTCGCGGATCCAGCCTTCCAGGCGGGCATTGACCAGCCGTGTCAGGCGTTCCGCGGCCTGGTCCGGGGTTTCGCCGGGTTCCGGGGTCGGGTCGATCGGCGGGTCGATGGTGATGCGGAAGCGGGGGCCGCCCAGGCGTTCGACATGGGCGGTGATCAGGGGGGCGTTGAAGCGCACCGCGAATTCGCCATGGGCCGTGGTGGTCATCGCGTCGCGGCCGAAGAAGGGCAGCGGCGTGCCGGTGTTGAGTTTCTGGTCGATCAGCATCGCCAGATGACCGCCGGCCTTCAGGCGTTTCATGATCTCGCGGGCGGCTTTGGCGCCCTTGGGCAGGAAATCGGTGGCGCCGCCGGCGCGGCGGCGGGAATGCTGGATCAGCTTTTCGATTTCGGTGTCGTTGGCCTGGCGATAGACCTGGGTGAGGGCGATGCCCGACTGGGTGGCGGCAAGCGAGGCCAGTTCCCAATTGCCGTAATGGCCCGAGACGAAGATGCCCGGCCGGCCGTCGTCGCGGGCGGCCAGCGCGTGTTCGTGGCCGATCACCTCCACCCGGGCGGGGTCGCCGCCGGTGCAGTCGAAACGGTCGAGATGGGCGATCTCGAAGGCGGTGCGGCCGAGATTGTCCCACATGGCGCGGAGGATGCGCTCGATCTCGTCGGGGCCGAGCTCGGGAAAGGCACGGGCGAGGTTGCGGCGGGCGATCCGGCTGACCTTGATCCGCGGGCCGATGCTGCGCGCCAGCCAGCCGCCGAAGGCCGAGGCGCGTTCCAGGCCGAGCAGCCGGGCGAGGCCGAAGGCCAGGCGGCCTGACAGGCTCTCCAGCCGCCGACGGAAGGTCATCGGCGGCGTTTCGGGGACGGAAGGGGTGTCGGAAGTCATCTGCGGCGCCCGGTGCCGTCCTCGTGTCCGGTGCCGTCCTCATGCCCGGCCCGGCCGTCGATCAGCCGCGACAGCCCGGCCGGCGTGGCGGGTTCCGGCCGGCGCGGGTCGATGCGGTCCAGCAGCCGGTCCAGCGGGTCGGCATCCAGCCATTCCAGGCTGATGGTCAGGTGGTCGACCAGGTCGCGCGCCTCGGGCGGCAGGCGGACCAGATCCTTCTCGGTCGTCACCAGCACCGCATCCATGCGATGGGCCACCTCCACCAGCCGGGCGATCTCGTCCGGATCATAGGGGTGATGGTCGGGGAAGGACCAGCTGCCGGCGATGCGGCAGCCGATGGTGCGCAGCGTGTCGAAGAATTTCTCGGGCCGGCCGATGCCGGCGAAGGCCACGACCTTGCGGTTGCGCAGCCGCCGGGTTTCAGGGCCCGGCACGGTCACGGCGCGCAGCACCGGGCGTTCGAAGGGCAGGGCCGCGGCGACGTCGATCGTGTCCTCGCCCACCACCACCACGCCGTCGGCGCGGGCCAGGCCCCGGGCCAGCGGTTCGCGCATCGGCCCGGCCGGGATCACCCGGCCATTACCGAAACCATAGCCGCCGTCCACCACGATCAGCGACAGGTCTTTCTCGATCGACGGGTTCTGGAAGCCGTCATCCAGGATCACGACATCGGCCCCGGCCGCGGCCGCGGCGCGTGCGCCCGCCGCCCGGTCGCGGGCAACCCAGGTCGGCAGGCGGCGGGCGATCAGCAGCGCCTCGTCGCCCACCTGCTCGGCGCGATGGGCGATGGGGTCGACCAGCACGGGGCCCTTCACACTGCCGCCATAGCCGCGCAGCACCACATGGGGCCTGCGGCCGCGTTCACGCAGCCGGGCGGCGATGGCAAGTGCGGTCGGGGTCTTGCCGGCGCCGCCGGCGGTCAGATTGCCGACACAGAGCACCGGCACGCCGGCACGGGCCGGCCGGGCCAGCAGCCGGCGCAGCGCGCCCGCCGCCCGGAAGACGAGCGACAGCGGTGCCAGCGCCCAGAGCAGCGGGCGCTCCACCGGTTTCGCCTGACGTCCCCAGAATTCCGGTGCCTTCACGACGGATCTCCCGATGCCTCATCCGCCCCCAGAAGCGGTTCCAGCGCGGCCGCGATGGCCTCCACCGCGGCACGTCCCTCTTCGGCTACCCGGGCGCCGGCCCGGGCCAGTCTCTCGCACGCCGCCGGATCGTCGAGCAGCCGCCCGGCCGTCCGGGCGAGCGCGGCGGCATCCTCGACGATCTCCACGGCCCCGGCTGCCCGGAAGCGGGCGGCCAGGCTCTCGAAATTGCCGAGATGCGGCCCGGTCGTCACGGCGGCGCCGAGGCGCGCGGGTTCGAGCAGATTATGCCCGCCGACCGGGACAAGCGAGCCTCCGATAAAGGTGAGGGGGATTGCGCGAAAAAAAAGACCCAGTTCGCCGAGCGTGTCGGCAAGGTAGACCTGCGTCTGCCCGCCAGGCGGTTCGCCTGCGGCCCGCCGCGCCACCCGAAGCCCCGCCGCACGGATCTCGTCGGCGATGGCCGGGCCGCGTTCGGGGTGGCGGGGGACGATCACGGTCAGCAGCTCGGGGCGGGTCGCGCGCATCGCCCGGTCGGCCACCAGGATCTGCGTCTCTTCGCCCGGATGGGTGCTGGCGGCGAGCCAGACCGGCCGCGCGCCGATCGCGGCCTTGAACGCTGCGACTGCCGCCGGATCCGCGGGCAGCGGCTCGGCCGCATCCTTAAGGTTGCCCGGGGCCGGCACCGGCCGGTCGAGCACGGCCGAAAACCGGGCGGCGCTGTCGTCATCCTGGGCGAGCAGCGGCCGGAAGCCGCCGATCAGCCGGGCGGCGAGGCCGGGCAGCTTCGCCCAGCGCCGGGCAGAGGTCGCCGACATCCGGGCATTGACCAGGGCGCGCGGAATGCGCCGCCGGTCCAGCCCGTCGATCAGATTGGGCCAGATCTCGCTTTCGACGAAGACCGCGGCATCCGGGCGCCAGTGATCCAGGAAGCCGTCGACCGCCACGGGCAGGTCGACCGGGGCGAACTGATGCAGGGCGCCGACGCCCCCCCCGGCGTCCGTCAGCCGGCTTTCCATCAACCGGGCCGAGGTGACGGTGCCGGTGGTGACCAGCACCGTGGTCGCGGGCGCCATCGCCTTCAGCCGCGCGATCAGCGGCAGCAGCGACAGGCTTTCGCCGACACTCGCGCCATGCAGCCAGACCAGCCGCCCGGCCGGGCGGGCAAGGCCGGGGCGCCCCAGACGTTCCGGCCAGCGGGTGTCGTGCTCGCGCCCCGCCGCCCGGCGGCGCTCCAGATGGCGCTTCACCAGCGGCGTGCCTAGCCGGGCGAGGCCGCGATAGAGGCCGAGAGCCAGACCTGCCGTACTGATCGATCCCGCCCCGCTCATCGATCCGCCGCCGCCTGTTCGGCATCCAGCGGCGGCGGCAGCTCCAGCGGCGCATGGCCGGTGGCGCGGTCCGCCTCGGCGGTGATGCGGTTCAGCTCGTCCTCGATCCGGATCCGGTAGCGGTCCAGCGTCGCGGCATCGGCATCGCGGGGCACATGGATCGGCTCGCCCCAGATGAACACCCCGCGGCTGAACGGCATCGGCACCAGGAACCGGTCCCAGCTGCCCAGCAGTCGCCGCCGACGCATGCCGAAGGTGGCCGGGATGACCGGCACCCCTGAAAGCCGGGCAATCGCCGCGATGCCGCCGCTTGCCCGCTGGCGCGGTCCGCGGGGCCCATCGGGGGTGACGCCGGCATATTCGCCGGCGCGGATCGCCTTCACGATCTGGCGCACCGCCGCCGCTCCGCCTTTCGACGACGAGCCGGCGACCGAGCCCAGGCCGAAATGGGCGATGGTATCGGCGATCAGCCGGCCGTCGCGATGCTGGCTGATCAGCATGTTCATCGGCACGCCCGCCCGCCAGACATGGGGCATCATCAGCAGCCGCCCGTGCCAGAAGGCCAGGATGAAGGGCCGGCCCTCGTCCCAATGGGCGCGGGGGGCGGCATCGCCGCTGACCTGCCAGCGGCCGGTGGCATGGACCAGGCGGATATAGGCGGCGGCGATCCGGCAGGCGAGGCGGCGCGCCCGGTCGCTCTTCAGCCAGCGCTTGACCAGCCCCGCCATCGGCCTCAGCCCTTCCGCACGGCCGGCGCGGCTGCCCCGGCCGCATCCTCGACATCGATATGGCCGACCGGCGTCTCGGACTGGTCGGCGAACTGCAGCGCATGCAGCCGGGCATAGGCCCCGCCCTGCGCGATCAGTTCGCCATGGCTGCCCTGTTCGATCACCCGGCCGCGATCCATCACGCAGATCAGGTCGGCATCGACCACGGTCGACAGCCGGTGGGCCACCACCACCACCGTGCGCCCGGCCATCAACCGGGTGAGCGCATCCTGCACCGCCCGCTCGCTTTCGGTGTCGAGCGCCGAGGTCGCCTCGTCGAGCAGCAGGATCGGCGCGTTCTTGAGCATGGCGCGGGCGATGGAGATCCGCTGGCGCTGCCCCCCCGACAGGCTGGAGCCATGCTCACCCACCGGCGTGTCATAGCCCTTGGGCAGGGCCATGATGAAATCATGTGCCGCCGCATCGCGCGCGGCGGCCTCGATGTCGTCGCGCGTGGCATCGGGCCGGCCATAAGCGATGTTGGCCGCGACGCTGTCGTTGAACAGCGTCACCTCCTGAGAGACCAGCGCGATCGCGGCGCGCAGCGACGCCATGGTCACTGCGCGGACATCGGCCCCGTCGATGGTCAGCCGGCCGCCGTCGAGGTCGTAGAAGCGCGGGATCAGGTTGATCACGGTCGACTTGCCGGCGCCCGAGGCGCCGACCAGCGCCACCCGCTTGCCCGCCGGCACCACCAGATCCAGCCCGTCGAGCGCCGGCGCGCCGTCGGCACCATAGCCGAAGCGCGCATCCTCGAACCGGATCTCGCCCTTGACCGGCCCGCCGATGAGCTGGGGCAGGGGCTTTGCATCCGGCCGGTCGGTGATCGTCGCCGGCAGGTCGACCAGTTCGAACACCCGATGGGCGGCGGCCAGGCCTTCCTGGAGATTGGCGTTCAGATTGGCGAGGGTCTTGGCCGGGCGATAGGCCATCAGCAGGGCGGTCACGAACGAGAAGAAGGCCCCGGGCGTGGTCTCGCCCGCGACCACCTGTGATCCGCCATAGAAGATGACGAGGCCGACCGCCACGCCGCCCAGCGCCTCCATGATCGGTGAAGAGGCGGCACGGATGCGTTCGGCCTTGCCGGTCAGGCGGTAGATTTCCTCGACCGTCACGCCCATCCGCCGGGTTTCATAGCCCTCCATGCCATAGGCCTTGACGTGGCGGGCGCCCAGGAAGGTCTCTTCCAGAATGCCGGTCAGCCGGCCGATCTGGTCCTGGGCGCGGTCCGACACCTTGCGCATCCGCCGGCCCAGCTTCGCGATCGGCAGGATCGCGACCGGGAAGACCACGAAGGCGATGATCGCCAGCAGCCAGTCCTGCCAGAACATCAGCCCCACCAGGAAGATGACGGTCAGGCTTTCCTTGGCCAGGCTGGTGATCGCGGCGGCGGCGGATTTGCGCACCAGCTGCACGTCATAGGTGAAGCGCGCGATCAGCCGCCCCGATCCGGTGCGGTGGAAGAAGGCGAGATCGGCGGCCATCAGCCGCTGATACATCCGGTGCTGCAGATCGGCCACCACCCGGGTGCCCAGCCGTTCCATCAGCACCCGCTCGGCATAGGTCGCAAAACCATTGGCGGCGGCGATGGCGAGCACGGCGGCGGGCACCAGCAGCAGCATGGTCTCGTCGCGCTTCAGGAACACGTCGTCCAGCACCGGCTGCATCAGCCAGGCATTGGCGGCGGTTGCGGCCGCGGTCACGATCATCGCCCCGATCGCAAGCGCGATCCGCCGCCAATAGGGGCGCAGATGCTCGCGGGCGAGGCGGGTGATCAGGGCCCGGGTGCCGGCGGCACCTGCGGGGCGGGGAGACTTCGGCTTGCGGCGCGACATGGGGCGGGGATGGATCCCGTGAAGAGGCGGCGGCCGGCGGATGCGGTCGGCATCCGGCCGGCGCGGGTCATGGCTGCGGTTGTACGCCAGCCGGCGCCGGGCTTCCAGCCGCATCGACCGCAAGCCGGCCGATCAGGGCGGCATGCAGCGCCGGGTTTGCGGCGATCAGCGAGGGATGTTCAGTGGTGTCGGGCCTGGCATAGAGCAGGTCGCGGCCCTCGGCATCGGTCATCCGCCCGCCCGCCTCGGCGACGATCAGATCGGCGGCGGCGAGATCCCAATCGGCCTTGGGGCGCAGCGACACCGCGGCATCGAAGCGGCCGGCGGCGACCAGCGCCAGCTTGTAGGCGATGGAGCCGAGCGCGATGACCGCGCTGCCGTCCAGACCCGAACCCCAGCGGCGTTCATGAAGTTCCCGGCGCGAGACCAGCAGCCGGGCGGCCAGCGGATCGGCCCCCTCGCCCACCCGGCAGGGGATGCCGTTCAGCCGGCAGCCATGGCCGGCCACCGCCTCGAAAAACTCGCCCGTCGCCGGGTTGAAGACCTGGGCGATCACCGGGCGTCCGGCCTCGACCAGGGCGACCGAGATGGTGAATTCCGGCCGCCCGTCCACGAAGGCCCGGGTGCCGTCGATCGGATCCACCACCCAGATCCGCGGCCGGGCGCGTTCCGAGAGATGGGCGACGCTTTCCTCCGACAGCCAGCCATAGCCGGGCCTGGCATGGAGCAGATGGTCGCGCAGCACCGTGTCGATGGCGATGTCGACCTCGGTCACCGGATTGTCGCCGCCCTTGTCCCAGGTCACCGGTGCCTTGCCGAAGGCGTTCATGGCGATCCGCCCGCCCGTCCGCAACGCCCGCTCCAGCAGCAGGCGGTCGTCGACGAGGTCGGCCGGCAGGGCGCCGTCGGGCAGGGCGAACAGGGGCGGGGTCATCGGTGGCGGGCACTCCCGGTCGTGGATATGGGGTCGGCTGGTCGTCTCGCAGATCAGGCGCCGGCGACGGTCAGGCCGCCGACGGCGAGCGTCGGCGCATCGGTGCCGCTGCGGAATTCAAGATCGGAGGCGGGTTCCACCGACATCAGCATGTCCTGGATGCGCCCTGCAACCGTGATCTCGTTCACCGGATAGGCAATTTCGCCGTTCTCGATCCAGAAGCCTGCCACACCCTGGCTGAAATCGCCGGTGACGACGTTCACACCCGAGCCCATTGTTTCATCGACCAGCAGGCCGGTGCCGATCTTCGCAATCAGCTCGTCGCGGCTGAGCGCGCCCGGCGCCAGGTAAAGATTGCTCGAGGCCGGGCTGGGGGCCGATCCGGCGCCGCGGGCGGCATGGCCGGTGCTCTTCAGCCCCAGCTGACGGGCGGAGCGGCAGTCCAGCAGCCAGGATTTCAGCACCCCGCCTTCGACCACGGTCAGCGGCGCGCCGGCGATGCCCTCGCCGTCGAAAGGATGCGAGGCGGGGGCGCGCTCGCGGAACGGGTCGTCGATGATGGTGAAAGCGTCGCAGGCGATGCGCTCGCCCATCCGGTCCTTCAGGAAGCTGGTGCCGCGGGTGACCGCCGCCCCGTTGACGGCCGACGCGATGGCCGCGACCAGCATGCGCGACACCCGCCGGTCGAACACCACCGGCACCCGCGCGGTCTTCGGCCGGCGCGGGTTCAGCCGCGCCACCGTCCGCTCGCCTGCGATCCGGCCGATCGTCGCCAGATCGTCCATGTCGGCCACGAAGCGCTTCGAGGTGTATTCATGGCCGCGGACCATGTTCAGCCCCTCGCCCGCGATCACGCTGGCACCCACCGTGAAGCGGCTGGTGCGATAGGCGCCGCGGAAGCCGTTGGAGGCGGCGAGCGCGATCATGCTGTGGGACTGGGACGCGCCGGCGCCCTCGGAATTGGTCACGCCCTCGACCCCGCGGGCCGCCTCTTCGCAGGTCTCGGCCCAGGCGAGCAGATCCTCGGCGCTGAATTCGGTCGGGTCGTAGATCTCCAGCGCCGGAATCTCGCGCGCGATCTCGCCCGGCTCGGCCAGGCCCGCAAAGCGGTCCTCGGGCACGACATTGGCCATGGCGACCGCGCGCTCGGCCAGCGCGTCCAGGCTGCCGGGCCTGAGGTCCGCGGTCGAGACGATCGCCTGACGGCGCCCGACCAGGACCCTGAGCCCCAGATCGCCGCCATCCGACCGGGTCAGTTCCTCGATCTTGCCCAGCCGGCGCTGCACCGACAGCGCGCGGCTCTCGACCATCAGCGCATCGGCCTGGTCGGCACCGGCACGCTTCGCGCGCGCAATCAGGTCTTCGAGCAGGTCGAGAGCGTTTCCAAGTCCGGTATCGGTCATCTGGTCCTCGTGCGGCATCGTCCCGGGCCTTGGGGTGCATCGCCCGACGGGGTGCGCAGGCCCGAGGCCTAGATATGGGACGAAGCGGCGCGGAACACCAGCGCCACGGCACATGGAATGGTCGGCCGGTCAGCTGCGCGGCGGATAGACCTCGTGCGCCACATCGTCGATCACATAGGTGTCGAGCCCCTCGGGGCTCAACAGGCGCGACTCGACCGTGCCGTCCTCGTCCAGCAGGTGCAGCGTCGCCCCCAGCCGCTTTTCGCCCGGAATATCGGCCGGGGCGAGCTTGTCGACGATGAAGCCCGAGGAGGCGCCGAAGGCGAAGACCGTGCCGTCGCGACGGAAGATCCGGGCGGTGTGGAGATGGCCCGAGGCGACCAGCTTCACCGTGCCCCGGCGGATCGCCTCCACATAGCGGCCGCGTGCGCGGCCAGGCACGCTCCAATAGCCGCGGTCGTCTTCGTCGGGGTCGTTCAGGAACAGCGGCTTGTGCAGGAACAGCGCCACGGGGCGGCCGGTGGCCTCGGCCTCGGCCAGCACGTCGCCGGCCCAGTCCGCCTGCTCCGCCTCACGCGGGTGGCCCGATCCCATCAGCATGGCGTTCAGCCCGATCAGCCGCCACGGCCCGGCATCGCGCAGCCAGCGGTCCGGGCCGAAATAGGCTTCCCAGCGCGAGATGCGGAGATCGTTCACCGCCTGGACATGGTCGGGGTTCTCGCTGCCGACATCGTGATTGCCGGGCACGGCCGCCCAGGGCAGTTCCAGCCCGTCCATCAGCCAGCGGCAATGGGCCAGATCCTCCACCATATCGGCGCCGTCGACGGTCACGTCACCGGTGTGGACCACCAGGTCCGGTGCAATCGCCCGCGCCAGCGCCGCGACCGGCGCCCAGTTCGACGCGAAATGCGGCTTGGTGGGGCTGATATGGGTGTCGGTGATCTGGAGGATGCGCAGCATGCGAAGGTCATCCGTGGCCATGGACGGGACGGAAGACACTAGCATGGATGCGTGGCAGCTTCGCGACGGTCGGGCAGTCGTCGTGTACGAAGGGCGGGTGTGCGCTTCCGACCGGCTCAGCCGGCCAGCCTCTGGCGCCGCGCTTCCTCGTCAGCCAGGACGCGCTGCGTCATGGCGCGCAACCGCCGTGAGACCGCTTCATCCGTCTCACTTGGCGGCAGGGCTTCAAAGATCCTGCGCAGATCCGCGACAAGGGAGGGTTCTGCCCGGGTATCGTTGATCTGATAAATTCGCTTGTTCATCTGTCAGCGCCTGATTTTGGCGGGTGATCACCGGGAGTAGACGTCAAGTTAGGATGCTATGTCGGTTTATTCAATGACTTCCTGCGTGGCAACACCGCCGGATCGGGAGGCTTGACGGCCCGGACGCCTGCCAGTGACAGAAAGAAGCTGTTCTTGGACCGCCCATCGATGGATATCTGTTGACGATGCTCGCGGACAAGGCACAAGGCGAGAGCCTGATCGTCCGGGCCGATCGCCAGTTCCTGTGCCAGGCCACCAGGTTGTTTCCAGAGTGCGATCGTGCGGATCTTCGGCGTGCCGGCTTGGTGCTGCCGGTCGATCAGGGCCGTGGACGTGAAGGTCAGGACCGACGAGCCCGGATCCTCGGCAAGGACGGTGGCATATCGGCCCGGCCAACGTTTCTCGAGTTGCGGTCCGTCCATCAGCAGCGCCACGACGAGACTGGGGCCGATGGCGTTGATCACCGGCAGGACAGGGTCGAAGCGGGCGAGATCTTCACAGATGAGAACCGCCAGGGACAGGTCATTGTCGATCACGCTGAAATGGCAGGTCCTGCCACTCACGTCGATGTATTCCCACCATTCATGCGTGGGGTCGAGAACGTGCCCCATATGGTAGCGCCGGATCTGATCACCGTTGAGCTTCCAGCGATGGTGCTTGCTCTGCGTCCAGCTGCGTTGGACGGCGCCGTCTGCCGTCGACGCGGTGAAGGCGAGATTGCGTGGCATTGCCTCGGAGTTGGCGGGCTTGCCGATGGCGCCGGAGATGAAGAGCTGCAGCCGCGGATGGCGTCGTGCGACCTCTTTCGCCAAGTCCTCTGCGATCTCGGTCGGCAGGGCGCATTCCGGAAGAAAGACGGCATGAATCTCGCCCAGTTCCTTCTCGCCTGCCTGGATCAGGCCGGCGATCATAACGGCCAGTTTTGAGACGTTGGTTGGCCCGGAGAGGGCATCATCATAGCCTGCGACATCGACGGTGAAGTATCCGGGTTCTTCCGCGTCTCTACGCTCGGCCTTGAACAGGCTGCCATTCACGCGTGCGGGCCACGGTATCAACAGGATGCCGAGTGGTCCGTGATGTTCCGGATCAGTCGCGAGGCCTGAGATAAGCCAGTTGGCTTCCACCATGCTCCGGGGCGGCAGCAAAGCCAGATTGTGCGACATCGACCGTAACGTGCAGCCGACATCGGGAAGCCGGCTTTTCGGGAAGACGACGGCCTCCAGCGGCGTGACGGCAAGCGTCAGGCTCTGCGGGAAATGCGGTAGTTTCGGCATAACCGCAGATGCAGCCGCCGCATCCCGCGTCGTGTAGGCGGGTTCCGCCGCAATGGTTGCACCGAGCACTGCCCGCGTGAACGGGGATATTCTGTCCGGGGACGGCCCGTTGGCAGGCGCGTGGGTCTTTGGAACAAATCCCATCCCTTCTGCCGCTTCATCTGCGATGCACATCAACGTGATCAGCTTGCGGGCAAGGGGATGGGAAGGCGCCGTGTGGGCCAGAGCCTGGAGATCGACGTGATCTGCGCTGCCTGTGACCTCGTGCCACAATCGCTTGGTGTACGAGTCCGGCACGCCTTTGTCGCGCCAGCCGCGTCCGGCGGCTCGGATGGAACTTTTTTCAGACGAGGCCATCGAGGCATGCGTCGATTGATGAGCGTAAAGCCAGGCATGTGAGTAGAGGCCCGTACGCTCGATCAGTGTTGCAGTGACGCCAAACAGATCCGGAGGCCATTCCGGGCAGGTCGACCAATCCGGATCGTCGCCACCCGGATTTGTTCCCGAGGGCATCATGTTTCTGATCACGGCCCCGATCGTCGTCATGCAGGCTCCCTGGACCCCGGTTTCCAGGAAGGTACGATGACACGGGGCCGGGGGTTCATCAACCGCGGCGTTCGTGCTTCAGTCCTTCACCGGCTTCCAGATCGCCTGCCCCGATCCCGGCAGCCCCAGCTTCGGCCAGATCTGGTCGATCCGGTCGATGACCGCCTGGTCCATGCGCAGCTCCTTGCCCCATTCGCGCTTCGTCTCGGGCGGCCATTTGTTGGTGGCATCCAGGCCGATCTTGGAGCCGAGGCCGGATTCGGGGCTTGCGAAGTCCAGATAGTCGATGGGGGTGTTCTCGATGACGGTGATGTCGCGCGCCGGGTCCATGCGGGTCGACATCGCCCACATCACGTCCTTCCAGTCGCGCGCATTGATGTCGTCATCCACGACGATCACCCATTTGGTGTACATGAACTGGCGCAGATACGACCACACCCCCATCATCACCCGCTTGGCATGGCCCGGATAGGCCTTGCGCATCGACACCACGGCGATGCGGTAGGAACAGCCCTCGGGCGGCAGCCAGAAGTCGACGATTTCCGGGAATTGCTGGCGGATCAGCGGGATGAACACCTCGTTCAGCGCCTCGCCCAGCACCGAGGGCTCGTCCGGCGGCCGGCCGGTGAAGGTGGAGAGATAGATCGGCTGGCGGCGCATGGTCACCGCCGTCACCCGGAAGACCGGGAAGGGCTCGACATTGTTGTAATAGCCGGTGTGGTCGCCATAGGGCCCCTCGTCGCCGTAATCGTCGAGGCTGACCTCGCCTTCCAGCACGATTTCGGCCGTGGCCGGCACCTTCAGCGGCTGGCTGACCGCATCGACCAGCTCCACCTTGCGGCCGCGCAGCAGGCCGGCGAACTGGTATTCCGACAGCGTGTCGGGGACGGGCGTCACGGCGGCCAGGATCGTGCCCGGATCGGCGCCGATCACCGCCGCAGCCGGCAGCGGCTCGCGCTTGTTCAGCCCCCAGCGGCGATGATGCTGGGCGCCGCCGCGATGGCGCAGCCAGCGCATCAGCGTGCGATCCCGCCCCAGCACCTGCATGCGGTAGATGCCGAGATTGTAGCCGTCGGTCTTTTCGCCCCCGGGGCCGCGGGTCACCACCAGCGGCCAGGTGATCAGCGGTGCCGGCTCCCCCGGCCAGCAGGTCTGGACCGGCAGTCGGGTGAGGTCGATCTCGTCGCCGCGCAGGACCACCTCCTGCACCGGCGCGCGCGAGACCGTCTTCGGCCGCATCGCCATCACCGTCTTCATCAGCGGCAGCATGTCCAGCGCCTCGCGCCAGCCGCCCGGCGGTTCGGGCTGGCGCAGGAAGGCCAGCGTCTCGCCCACGCCGCGCAGCTGCGGCGGTTCCCGGTCCATGCCCCAGGCGACCCGTTCCACCGTACCGAACAGATTGACCAGCACCGGCATGGTCGACAGGCTGCCATCCGGCATCACCGGCTTTTCGAACAGCACCGCCGGGCCGCCTTCGGCCAGCAGCCGGGTCTGGATCTCGGTCATCTCGAGCACGGTGGAGACCGGCTCGTGAACCCGGACCAGACGGCCGGTGGCCTCCAGACGGGCCATGAAGTCGCGCAGGCTGTCATAGGGCATCGGCGGCGGCCTCGCTTCGGCTTTCGGGCGTGTGCGGACTTGACCCGTCCCGGGGGCCGCGGTCAAGTGCAGAGGCGATGTTCAGATGGTCATGGAGCAGATGATGGCGGCGAAGGATCCCGAGACAAGTCCCGACGCCCCGGCCGGCTTCAAAGGATGGCTGCGGGGCATCTGGGCGCGGTTCGACCTGATCGACCGCCAGCTGGTCAAGGTGGCGGGTGCCGTTCTGGTCATCCTGATCCTGCGCCCGTTCCTGCCGCCCGCGGTCGACATGCCGGCCGGCGCCTGGATCCTGGCCCTCGCCCTGCTTCTGGCCCGGCCGCTCGCCCGGCTCATCCGCCGAGGGGGACCTGGCGGGCCAGGATGATGGTGGCGAGCAGGATCAGCCCCATGTCGCGGTTGGACTTGAACAGTTTCAGGCACAGCGCCGGATCGTCGATGTCCAGCCTGCGGATCTGCCAGAAGAGGTGAGAGCCGGTGAAGGCCATGGCCAGCACCCAGCCGGCGCCGAAACCGGCCTGGAGCCCGGCCGCGACCGTGAAGCCCCAGAAGATCAGATAGAACACCGCCACCGCCGGCTTCGTGCGCCGGCCCAGGGCGAGGGCGGTGGATTTCACCCCGACCAGCAGGTCGTCCTCGCGGTCCTGATGGGCATAGATCGTGTCGTAGCCGAGCGTCCAGAAGATGCCGCCTGCATAGAGCAGCAGCCCCGGCGTCATGGCCGCCAGATCCCCGGCCCCGCTGGCCGCCGCCCAGCCGACCAGGGCCGCCCAGTTGAAGGTGAGGCCCAGCCAGGCCTGCGGCCAGTAGGTGATCCGCTTCATGAACGGGTAGGGCACGATCAGCGCCAGCGAGGCGAGGCCGATGACGATCGCCGGCACCGGCAGCATCACCAGCACCGCCAGGCCCACCAGCCCCTGCGGCACCAGGAAGAGCAGCGCCTGCAGCGGCGTCACCCGGCCGCTCGGGATCGGGCGGCTGCGGGTGCGTTCCACCTTCGCATCGTAATGACGGTCGGCCAGATCGTTGATCGTGCAGCCGAAACCGCGCATGGCCACGGCGCCGACCAGAAAGGCCGCCATCAGCAGCAGGTCGGGCAGGCCGCCCTGGGGTGCTGCCAGCGCAATCGCCCACCAGCCGGGCAGCAGCAGCAGCCACCAGCCGATCGGCCGGTCCCAGCGCGCCAGCAGCGCATAGGGCTTCAGCCCCTCGGGCAGCAGGCGCATCAGCCCCTTGTCGGCGTGGATGTCGGTATGACCGGTCCTGGACTTCGCGGCCGGTTCGGCCATGGCGCTGGCTCCTCGGGCTCTGGCTCCTCATGCCGGTTTATCCGTTGGGCGCAGGGTTGCCAAGCGCGGCAATGCATCGGCTTGGGCTTCAAACCCGTGGTCAGGGGCGCTATAGCTCTTGGGGAGAAGAGCCGATACGGAGATCCCATGGCCGCCGATGCGCCCCGCCTCTACCTCGATCCCGACCGTCTGACCGGGCCCATGACCCCGGGGGCCGAGCTGCTGCTCGACGAGGATCAGGCCCATTATCTTCGGGCGGTGATGCGGCGCGAGACCGGGGCGGCCCTTGCCCTGTTCAACGGCCGGGACGGCGAATGGGCGGCGGAGCTGGTGGCGGTGGGCAAGCGCGGCGCGGCCGCGCGTCTGGTGGCGCAACACCGCCTGCCAGCGCCCGAACGGCGGCTGGAACTGGTGATGGCCCCGGTCAAGCGCGGCCCGGTGGAGTTTGCGGTCGAAAAGGCGACCGAGCTTGGCGTCACCGCGATCCGCTTTGCGGTTACCCGGCGCACCGTGGTCGACCGGCTGCGCATGGACCGGCTTGCCGCCATCGCGCGCGAAGCGGCCGAGCAGTGCGAACGGCTGACCGTGCCTTCTATCCATGCCCCGGAACCGCTGGATACCGTGCTGGACCGTCTGGACGACCTGCCGGTCGTCTTCGGCGACGAGACCGGCGCCGGGCGTCCGGCCGCGGCCGTCGCGGCCATGCTGGGCGATGGTCCGGCCGGGCTGCTGACGGGGCCCGAGGGCGGCTTCGATCCGGCCGAGCTTGACCGGCTTCGTGCCCGGCCCCATCTGACCGCGATCGGCCTGGGGCCGCGCGTGCTCAGGGCGGAAACCGCGGTCATCGCGGGGCTTGCCGTCCTGCAGGCCCTGGCGCCGGATGGCGGTGGCGCCCGCCACCGACCCGGGCCGCCGACTTCCCTGCCGGGCTGACGCCCGGCCAGAAGACCCGTTTCAGGGGCGCCCTGCATGCGGCGCCCCCGGTGCCGCCGAAGGCGGTGCCGTCCGGTCCGGCCCTGCCGGGCCGCATGCCCCGCCGGCCGGTCATCACGATCAGGGTGGCGGGCGCTCTTCCCGCCGACAGACGCCCGTCTGCCGGATCCGACACCCGGAGGCCGCCCGTCCCATGCAGACGCTCATTCTGCCGCTTCTCGACGACATCCTCGCGTCCCAGGCCGACAAGGTCACCGCCTGGTTCGACGCCCGGTTCGCCGAGACCCCGGCACTTCCCTATGCCTCGGTCGATCTGCGCCATTCGGGCGTCAAGATCGCCCCGGTCGACACCAACCTGTTCTCGGCCGGGTTCAACAATATCTCCCGTGCCGCCCGCGGCCGGGCCGCCGAACGGTTCAAGACCCATCTGGCGCGGGTGGCGCCCGATGGCCGGCGGCTGCTGATCGTGCCCGAGAACCACACCCGCAATCTGCACTACCTTGAAAACGTGCGGGTGCTGGCCGGGATCATCGAACAGGCCGGCTGGGAGGTCCGTCTCGGCAGCCTGATGTACGACCTGGACGAGGCGATGGTGCTGGAGACGGCGACCGGTGCCGATATCCGGGTCGAGCCGCTGCGCCGCGAGGACGGCCGGATCGGCACCGCCGACGGTTTCGTGCCCGATGTGGTGCTGATGAACAACGACATGACCGCGGGCGCGCCCTCGATCCTGGTCGATCTGGAACAGCCGGTGATCCCGCCGCTGTCGCTCGGCTGGTATCGCCGGCGCAAGAGCGGCCATTTCTCGGCCTATGCCCAGGTCGCCGACGCCTTCGCCGAAGAATTCGACATCGATCCCTGGCTGGTCCAGGCGCTGTGGCACCAGTGCGGCCAGATCAATTTCCGCGAAAAGGCCGGCCTCGGCTGCGTCGCCCGCGGCGTCGACAAGGTGCTGCATCTGACCCGCGAGAAGTACCGGCAATACGGCATCGAAAGCGACCCCTATGTCTTCGTGAAGGCCGACAGCGGCACCTATGGCATGGGTGTCATGACCGCGCGGTCGGGCGAGGACATCCTGGAGATGAACAAGAAGACCCGCCACAAGATGAACGTCATCAAGGAAGGTGCCCTCAACACCGAGGTCATCGTTCAGGAGGGCGTGCCGACGGTCGACCTGATCGAGGGCGAAAGCGCCGAGCCGGTGATCTATCTGGTCGACGGCCGGGCGGTCGGCGGGTTCTACCGGGTCAACAAGGGCCGGGGCGAGTATGACAGCCTGAACGCCATGGGCGCCTATTTCACCCAGATGTGCGACGAGGTCGAACCGCGGATCGAGCCTGCGGGCAATGGCGGCGACGCGCCCTGTCCCTTCCGGGTCTTCGGCGTGCTGGGCAGCCTGGCGGCCCTGGCCGCGGCGCGCGAGCAGGTCATCTGACCCGCCCCGACGGCAGTCGGAGGCATGGGACGACAGAAGACATGGGACGACAGAACACGGGAGGCCCGACGGCCTCCCGTGTTGCGTTTCTGCCGATGATGAAACATATGCAACGCGAATGTTTCAGTAAAACGGACGTTGCATCCACGATTTCAGCGGCCTAGCATCATCCGGACCCCCCGCATCATCCGGATGAGACGCCATGTCCGAGATCCCGCTGCGCCGCAACCGCGCCCAGTCCCGCGTGCTTCACCGGGCTTCCGCCGCCGAGCCTGCCGTCGCCGTGGGCGGCGAGGGCTGCTGGCTGATCGACCAGGACGGCCGCCGCTATCTGGATGCCTCGGGCGGGGCCGCCGTCTCGTGCCTGGGTCATGGCGATCCGCGGGTCCGGGCCGCGATCCTGGCCCAGCTGGACCGGGTCGCCTTCGCCCATACCGGCTTCTTCACCAACGAACCCATGGAGCGTCTGGCCGATCTGCTGTCCGAGGCGGCACCTGAGGGCTTCGGCAAGGTCTGTTTCGTCTCGGGCGGGTCCGAGGCGATCGAGAGTGCGCTCAAGATCGCCCGGCAGCATGCGGTGGAGCGGGGCGATCCGGCCCGCACCCGGGTGATCGCCCGCCGGCAGAGCTATCACGGCAACACGCTGGGGGCCCTGTCCGCCACCGGCAATGTCGGCCGGCGCCGGCCCTTTCTGCCCTGGGTGATGGGCGATGTGGTCCATGTCGCCCCCTGCCATGCCTATCGCTATCGCCTGCCCGGAGAGAGCGACACCGAATACGGCGCCCGGCTGGCGGCGGAATTCGAGCGTGAGCTGCTGATCCAGGGGCCCGAGACCGTGCTCGCCTTCCTGGCCGAGCCGGTGGTCGGCGCGACGCTTGGTGCCGTTCCGGCGGTCGAGGGCTATTTCAAGGCGATCCGCGAGATCTGCACCCGCCATGGTGTGCTGCTGATCCTCGACGAGGTGATGTGCGGCATGGGGCGTACCGGTCATACCTTCGCCTGCGAGGCCGACGGCATCGCCCCCGACATCATCGTCATGGCCAAGGGGCTGGGGGCCGGCTACCAGCCGATCGGCGCGGTGCTGGTGTCGGACGAGATCGCCCGGGTGATCGAAACCGGCCGGCTGGGTCTGACCACCGGCCATACCTATATGGGCCACCCGGTCGCCTGCGCCGCGGCGCTGGCGGTGCAGGAGGCGATCCGCGACGACGGGCTGGTGGCCCGGGTCCGCGAGATGGGCCCGGTTTTCGAGCGGCTGCTGCGCGAGGGGCTGGGCGACCGCCCCCATGTCGGCGACATCCGCGGCCGCGGCTTTTTCCGCGGCATCGAACTGGTCGCCGATCGCGAGAGCAGGGCGCCGTTCCCGGCCGGCGCGGGGCTGTGGAAAAAGATCAAGGAAGAGGCCTTCGCCCGCGGGCTGATCTGCTATCCGGGCGGCGGCACCGTCGACGGGCTCTCGGGCGATCATGTGCTGCTGGCGCCGCCCTTCATCGCGACGGAAGAGGAGCTGGCGCTCGCCGTCGACCGGCTGGGGGCGGCGATCGATGCCGCCCTGGCCGCCACTGGCCTTGCGGCCGCCTGAACCAGAGGGGCAGATGAGCGGAGCGGCGGGCGCGGACGAGGTGCTGCAGCGGATCGAGGCCGGCATGGACGGTCTCAGCCCGCAGCTGCGCCGCGCGGCGCGCCATCTGCTCGACCACCCCGACCGCGTGCCCCTGGTGTCGATGCGCCGCCTTGCCGACGAAGCGGGGGTGACGCCCGCCACCTTCGTGCGCCTGGCCGAAAAGCTGGGCTATGCCGGCTTCACCGAACTGGGGGCGCTGTTCCGCGACCGGCTGGCCGGTGGCGGCGACGGCCGCTATGCCGACCGCTCGCGCCGGCTGCAGCGTCTGGGGGCCGGTGACGGCCCTGCCGGGCTGGTCGCCGACTTTCTGGCGGCCGACCGGGCCAATCTGGACCAGAGCCTCGGGGCCGATGCGGCCCCGGCGCTGGCGGCAGCCGCCGGGGCGATCGTGGCCGCCCGCCGGGTGGTGGTGATCGGCCAGCGCAAATGCCACACTCTCGGCTTCTTCCTGGCCTATGCACTCGATCTGGTCCGGCCCGGCGTCACGCTTGCCGGCGATGCGGCAGGGCTCTTGCCCGACCGGCTGCGGGATCTGGGGCCGGGCGACGTGCTGATCGCGGCGACCATCACCCGCTATGCCCGGGCGACCCGCGATGCGGTGGTCTTTGCCGCCGGCGCCGGGGCGACTGTGGTGGTGCTGACCGACGACCGCGACGGCCCGGTCGCCGCCTATGCCGATCATGTCCTGCTGCTGGCCCATGACGGGCCCGGCATCTTCCGCTCCCTGACCGGCGGGCTGGCCCTTGCCCAGGCCCTGGTCGGGCTGGTGGCGGTGGGCATCGGCGCGCCCGCCGACGACCGTGTGGCCCGCGCCGAAGCCCATCTCGACGGATTTCGCACATTGCTCGACGGTCCGGCGCAACGACGTTCCATCGCACCCCGCGGATCGCGAAAAGATCGCTCAACTTCGAAGCCCGGTGCGATCACGGGCAGACAAGGCGGGGTCGATGATGGATGATCGGCGGAGCATCTTGTCCGCCCCCAGCAAGAGGCAGCGTTGATGACGACGGCTTATGACATGCCAGCGGTTCTGGCGGTGGCACCCAATGGTGCGCGCCGCGGCAAGGCCGATCATGCCGCCCTGCCGCTGACGCCGGCCGAGCTGGCGCAGGCCGCCGCCGATGCCGTGGCAGCAGGGGCGTCGATGATCCATCTGCATGTCCGCGATGCCGATGGCCGGCACAGCCTGGACGCCGATCTCTACCGTGCGGCCATCGCCGCGGTGGAAGACGCCACCGGCGACCGGTTGCTGATCCAGGTGACCAGCGAGGCGGCGGGCGTCTACGACGCGCCGGCGCAGATTGCCGCGATGCGGGCGCTGAAACCCGGCTTCTGTTCGCTGGGGCTGAAGGAATTCCTGCCCGAGGGGGCCGGGCGTGCGGCCGAGACCGATCTCTACCGGCTGCTGGACGATCTGGCCGCGGCGGGTGGCCGCTGGCAGTGGATCCTCTATGATGCGCACGAGGTGGAGCGTCTGGCCCGCCTGCGCGACCGGGGCATCCTGCAGGTGGCCGGCGGGCTGGATGGCGGTGCGGCGCCGGTGCTGTATGTGCTGGGGCGCTATGCCCCGGGTGGCGGCCGGCCGGGGGATCTGGTCGGCTTTCTGGCCGCCCGTGCCGAGACGGGGTTCGAGGACCCCTGGATGGTCTGCGCCTTCGGGCCCGCGGAACTGGCGGCGACCGGTGCGGCGCTGTCGCTGGGCGGCCATGCGCGGCTCGGCTTCGAGAACAACATGACCTTGCGCGACGGGGCCCCCGCCCCGGACAACGCCGCACTGATCGGCCAGGCGGCCGGGGTGGCGGCGGCGCTGGGGCGGCCCGTCGCCGATGCGGCGACGGCGCGTGCCCTGTTCGGGATCGGCTGAGGCCGGGCCCCGGAAACTTCCAACGACCGAGTAACGAGGGGAAAGGGAGAGCGATGTTCGTTCGCAAAACGGCCCTTGCGGCCACCGTCTTCGCCGCGGGTCTGGCGGGCGCCACGGTTCCGGCCGCGGCGGCCACCGACATTCTGATCGGCGGCGGTGCGGTCACCGGCGTCTACTATCAGGTGGCGCTGCAGGCCTGTGCCATCATCAACAAGCAGGCGGCCGACAAGCTGAACTGCGTCGGCCGTCCGGCGCTGGGGTCGGTGTTCAACGTCAATGCCGTCAGCCGCGGCCTGCTCGACTTCGGCGTCGCGCAGTCCGACGCCAACTACAATGCCTGGAGCGGCGCGGCCGACTGGGACGGCAAGAAGGTCGAGAACCTGCGCAGCGTGTTCTCGGTCCATCCTGAGACCGTGCTGCTGGTCACCCGCAAGGAGACCGGCATCAAGTCGGTCGAGGATCTGAAGGGCAAGACCGTCAACATCGGCAATCCGGGCTCGGGCCAGCGCGGCAATGCCATGGACGTGCTGGACCTTTACGGCATCAATCCGGACGCGGATCTGAACGCCCAGGGCCTGCAGCAGGGTGAGGCCTCGCGCGCCCTGGTCGACAGCAAGATCGACGCCTTCTTCTACACCGTCGGCAACCCGTCGGCGGCGATCGAGGATCCGGCGAACTCGACCGAGATCGACCTGATCAACGTCAACTCCGACGCGATCAAGAAGTTCGTCGGCGAGCGGCCGTATTACGTGATGACCAGCATCCCGGCCAACACCTATCGCGGCGTCGATCATCCGACCGAGACCTATGCGGTCAAGGCGACGATGATCACCAGCTCCGACGTCTCGGAAGACACGGTCTACACCTTCGTGAAGACCTTCTTCGAGAACTTCGATGCCTTCAAGGCGTCGAACGCCGCCTTCCGCGACCTGGAGCCCAAGCAGATGCTGGAGGGTCTGACCGCTCCGCTGCATCCGGGCGCCGAGAAGTACTACAAGGAGAAGGGCTGGATGTAATCCGGCCGTGATGCCGCCGCCCGGTTGGGGAACCGGGCGGCGGCATCGTCTTTTCAGATCTGGTTCACGAGGTTTCATGCGCATTCCGAGCCGCGCCTGCGGCGAATGCCGGGGAGGAGGGGCCTGATGGCTGCATCGCAAACGGGGGGCCGCGGTGCGCCCCCGAAGGGTGAGGGCGAGGGCGACATCGCGGCGGCCGAGGCCCTGGTCGCGCAGGTCGAAGCGGGCGCGCGCGCGCCGACCAGCTCGGTGATGCGCTGGCTGATCGTCGCCCTCTGCCTCGGCTGGTCGGCCTTTCAGCTCTATATCGCCTATGTGCCCTTCGACCAGTTCCTGGCGCGGGTGTTCCACCTGACCTTCGCCCTGCTGCTCGCCTTCCTGTGCTACCCGGCCTATCGCGAGCCCGATGGCCGCCTGGCGAAACTGCTCGACCGCCTGTCCGGGGGGCCGCGGTCGGCATTGACCAGGGTGCCGGTCTACGACCTGGTGCTGGCGGTGGTGGCTGCGGTTGCGGTCCTCTATCTCTGGTGGGATTACGAAGAGATCGTCATGCGTGCGGGCCTGCCGCTTCAGCGTGACATCTGGTTCGGTCTCGTCACCATCATCCTGCTGCTCGAAGCCGCCCGGCGCACGCTTGGGCCGGCGCTCGCGATCCTGGCGATCGTGTTCCTCGGCTATTGCATCGTCGGCCCCTGGCTGCCCGGCATCATCCGCCATCCGGGCGTGCCGCTCGACTTCCTGATGAGCGACATGTACCTCAGCGATACCGGCATTTTCGGTGTGCCGATCGGCGTGTCGGTCAGCTTCGTCTTCCTGTTCGTGCTGTTCGGCGCGCTGCTCGATCGGGCGGGCGCCGGGCGCTATTTCATCGACGTCGCCTTCTCGCTGCTCGGCCATCTGCGCGGCGGGCCGGCCAAGGCGGCCGTGGTCGCCTCGGGGCTGACCGGGCTGGTTTCGGGCTCGTCGATCGCCAACACCGTCACCACCGGCACCTTCACCATCCCCCTGATGAAGAAGGTCGGCCTGCCCGCCCACAAGGCCGGCGCGGTCGAGGTCGCGGCCTCGACCAACGGCCAGCTGATGCCGCCGGTGATGGGGGCAGCCGCCTTCATCATGGCGGAAATCCTGGGCATTCCCTATCTGGACGTGGTGCGCGCCGCCCTGATCCCGGCGGTGATCTCGTATCTGGCGCTGCTCTATGTCGTCCATCTCGAAGCCTGCAAGCTGGACCTGAAACCGGTACCGCGCTCGGAACTGCCGCGCTTCCGCCAGACCTTCTTCGCCGGGCTGCACTTCCTGATCCCGGTGGTGGTGCTGGTCTGGTATCTGGTGGTGTTGCAGCGCTCGGCCACGCTGTCGGTGCTGCTGGCGATCGAAGCCATGGCCGTGATCATGATCGTGCAGCGGCCGATCCTGGCCTGGCTGACCCGCGAACCGGGCACACCCATGGGGCAGATCCTGCGCGACGGCGTCGCCCAGGGGCTGCAGGACATCTTCGAAGGGCTGATCAACGGGGCCCGCAACATGGTGGCGGTGGGCATCGCCACCGCGGCGGCCGGCATCATCGTGGGCGCCGTCACCATCACCGGCCTGGTCGGGCGGTTCGTCACCCTCATCGACGTGATCAGCTTCGGCAACATCTATCTGATGCTGGTGCTGACCGCGATCACCTCGATCATCCTGGGCATGGGCCTGCCGACCACGGCCAACTACATCATCATGGCGACGCTGACCGCGCCGGTGATCGTGCAGCTGGGCGGCGATGCCGGGCTGATCTTCCCGTTGATCGCGGCGCATCTCTTCGTGTTCTATTTCGGCATCCTGGCCGACGACACGCCACCGGTCGGGCTCGCCGCCTATGCCGCCGCCGCCATCGCCCGCGCCGACCCGATCAAAACCGGCGTCCAGGGCTTCACCTACGATATGCGGACGGCGATCCTGCCCTTCATCTTCCTGTTCAACACCGATCTGCTGATGATCTCGGGTGTCGACGATGCCGGGCGGGCGGTGTGGATCGACGATCCGATCCATCTGGCCTGGATCTCGATCTGTGCGGTGGCGGCGATGTTCGCCTTCGCCGCCGGGCTGCAGGGCTGGTTCGCCCGGGCCTGCAAGGGCTGGGAGCGGCTGGCGCTGTTCGCCGTCGCCTTCGCCATGTTCCGGCCGGGCTTCCTGGCGCCCTATATCCCCCTGATGGGGCGGATCGAGGTGCAGGCCCTGGCTCTGGCGCTGCTGGCCGTGATCTATCTCTGGCAGCGGCGCACCGCCGGGCCGGACCGCAGGCCGGCTGCGGCCCGCTGATCTGCCGCACCGGGCCGACACGCAAAACCCCCGCCGGGCAGGCCGCCCGGCGGGGGTTTTCAGTCGGTCGCTTGTGGATCAGGCGGCGATTTCGGTACCGCCCACCGTCAGCCCGTCGATGCGCAGGGTCGGCTGGCCCACGCCCACCGGCACCCACTGGCCGTCCTTGCCGCACGAGCCGATGCCGCCGTCGAGCGCCATGTCGTTGCCGATCATCGACACCCGCTTGAGCACGTCGGGGCCGTTGCCGATCAGGGTGGCGCCCTTCACCGGCCGGGTGATCTTCCCGTCCTCGATCAGATAGGCGAGCGAGGCCGAGAAGGTGAACTTGCCCGAGGTGATGTCGACCTGGCCGCCGCCGAATTCCTTGGCATAGAGGCCGCGCTTGACCGAGGCGATGATCTCGGCCGGATCCTTGTCGCCGCCCAGCATGTAGGTGTTGGTCATCCGCGGCAGCGGCTGATGGGCATAGCTTTCGCGGCGGCCGTTGCCGGTAACCGGCACGCCCATCAGCCGGGCATTCATCCGGTCCTGCATATAGCCTTTCAGGATGCCGTCCTCGATCAGCACGGTGCGGGACGAGGGCGTGCCCTCGTCGTCGATGGTGAGCGAGCCGCGCCGGTCGGGCAGGGTGCCGTCGTCGACCACGGTGACGCCGGGGGCGGCCACACGCTCGCCGATGAGCCCCGAGAAGGCCGAGAGCCTGCGGCGGTTGAAATCGCCCTCCAGCCCGTGGCCCACGGCTTCATGCAGCAGGATGCCGGGCCAGCCGGAGCCCAGCACCACGGTCATCTCGCCGGCGGGGGCGGGGGCGGCTTCCAGATTGATCAGCGCCTGCGACAGCGCCTCTTCGACCAGCGCCTGCCAGCGTTCCGGCGCCACCCAGGCGGTATAGCCGGCGCGGCCGCCGGCGCCGGCATAGCCGCTTTCCTGGCGGTCGCCTTCGCCCACCAGCAGCGAAACGCCGATGCGGACCAGCGGCCGCACGTCGCGGGCGGAGCTGCCGTCGGGGCGCAGGATCTCGACCACCTGCCAGTTGGCCGACAGCGTGGCGCTGACCTGGCGGACCCGGTTGTCGCGGGCCCGCGCCCAGGCATCGATCTCGGCCAGCAGCTTCACCTTGTCGGCAAAGGGCATCGCATCCAGCGGGTTGCCGGGCTGGTAGAGCGCGGGGCCGGGCTTTGCGGGCGCCAGATCCAGCGTGCCGCCATGGCCGCGCAGCACCGCGCCGACCGTGTCGGCGGCACGCGCCAGCGCGTCGTCGTCGATCTGGCTGGCATGGGCATAGGCGACGGTATCGCCGGCCACGGCCCGCATGCCGAAACCCTGGACGGTGTCGAAGGTGGCGGAGCGCAGATGGCCGTCGTCGAAGCCCAGCACTTCGGATTGCCGGTATTCGAGGAAGAGTTCGCCGTCATCCGCCCCCGCGAGCGCCTCGGCGACCTGGCGTTCCAGGCGCGAGCGGTCGAGTGCCCCCGAGGCGAAGAAGGGATCGGTGGCGGTGAGCTTGGCGGTATCGGGCATGGATTGCGGGCCTTACCTGGTCGGACGGGCGGGGCGAAACTTCAAGACGAGGCGGACGGTTGCCCCGGCATGTGGCAGGCCGTGGGGACCAGCCAGAGGGTTGGACGTCGGCCTGCCGTTCATGCATGGTATATGGAGCGGTCGGCCGGGGGATATAAGGGATCGTGCGCGCGACGCTCTGCTTCCGCCCGTTTCAGCCCTCGCCGGCATCGTCTTTCCCTCCGGATCGCCATGGGAGCATGCCGGACGGAAGGGCCCGCCGAATGGACCGGACCGCATGGCGGATTCGCCTCCAGGTTCTGTGCGACAAGTTGTCGCATTTTTCCCGAGCGGACTCCGCTTCAGCCTAAGAAGCACAGAAAAACCGCGGAGACTCCAACCGTGGTTGAGCTGCATGGACACCATATCCGTGCGGCTTGTTAGACTTACGGGCGTCGTGTAGCCTTGGTCGCAGCCAATGCGGCCAATTGCCACACGAAGGCGAACTGAGGACGTGGTCTAACGCCGTCCGGCAGAAGACGGGCGGAGCCATCCGCAGGGGGAAGGCCCAAGAATGAGGTCCAAGGATCTAGTCTCTTCGCTGATCGCGGTCTGCGCCATCCTGTTCGGGACGGCCGGGGCGGCGTTCGCGGAAGGAGTTGCCCATGACTGGCAGCTCAATCTCCAGGCGCCGGCGACGCCTGTCATGGAGCGGGTCGTCGATCTGCATGACATCCTGCTCTACATCTGCTTCGGCGTGTCGATTTTCGTGCTCGCCCTGCTGGTCGTCGTCGTCCTTCGCTTCAATCGGAAGTCCAACCCGACTCCGTCGAAGCGCTCGCACCACACCCTGCTCGAGATCGGCTGGACCGTCGCCCCGATCCTGATCCTGGTCGTGATCGCGATCCCCTCTTTCCGCCTGATCTATTTCGAGAACAAGGTGGAAGAGGCCGATCTGACCATCAAGGCGATCGGGCATCAGTGGTACTGGTCCTACGAATACCCGGACAACGGCAACTTCACCTTCATCAGCAACCTGCTGGAAGGTGACGCGCTCCCGGCCGGCGGTCATCGCCTGCTGGAGGTCGACAACCGGGTCGTCGTGCCGGCCGGAAAGACCGTCCGCCTGCTGATCACCAGCGAGGACGTGCTGCACAGCTTCGCGATGCCGTCCTTCGGCGTGAAGATGGACGCCGTGCCGGGCCGGCTGAACGAGACCTGGTTCCGGGTCGAGAAGCCGGGTGTGTATTACGGCCAGTGCTCTGAAATCTGCGGCGTGCGGCACGGCTTCATGCCGATCGTGATCGAGGCGCGGGCCGAGGGCGATTTCGAAAACTGGGTGACCGAAGCACAGGGCAGGTTCGCCCGCGTCGACGGGACCGACGAGGTCCGGGTCGCGCTGGCGGGCCGGTGAGCTTCCGCGGGCACATCCGATAACGAGAGGGATTGGTTATGGCACACGCGGGCGCACATGACGCTCACGGCGCACACCATCCGACGGGCTGGAAGCGGTGGGTCTTCTCCACGAACCACAAGGACATCGGCGTGATGTACCTTGTGTTCGCGGTGGTCGCGGGTCTGATCGGCGGTTTCTTTTCGATGCTGATCCGGGCCGAGCTGGCGTCTCCGGGCGACCAGATTTTCGGCGGCGACTATCAGTTCTACAACGTGGTCATCACCGCGCACGGCCTGATCATGATCTTCTTCGTGGTCATGCCGGCGCTCATCGGCGGGTTCGGCAACTTCTTCGTGCCGCTGATGATCGGGGCGCCCGACATGGCGTTCCCGCGGATGAACAACATCTCCTTCTGGCTGCTGCCGCCGTCCTTCGCGCTGCTGCTGGGCTCCGCCTTCGTCGATGGCGGTGCGGGCACGGGCTGGACGATCTATCCGCCATTGTCGGGCAATGTGTCCCATGGCGGCGCGGCGGTGGACATGGCGATCTTCTCGCTGCATCTCTCGGGTGCGGCGTCGATCCTGGGCGCCATCAACTTCATCGTCACCATCCTGAACATGCGCGCCCCGGGCATGACGCTGCACAAGATGCCGCTGTTTGCCTGGTCGATGCTGGTGACGGCCTTCCTGCTGGTGCTGTCGCTGCCGGTGCTGGCCGGCGCCATCACCATGCTGCTCACCGACCGCAATTTCGGCACGGCGTTCTTCGACCCGGCCAAGGGCGGTGACCCGATCCTGTTCCAGCATCTGTTCTGGTTCTTCGGGCATCCCGAAGTCTACATCATGATCCTGCCGGGCTTCGGCATCATCAGCCACGTGATCTCGACCTTCTCCCGCAAGCCGATCTTCGGCTATCTGGGCATGGCCTATGCCATGGTCGCGATCGGTGTCGTGGGCTTCGTGGTCTGGGCGCACCACATGTTCACGGTCGGCCTCGACGTCGACACCCGCGCCTATTTCACCGCGGCGACCATGGTCATCGCGGTGCCGACCGGCATCAAGATCTTCTCGTGGATCGCCACCGCCTGGGGCGGCTCCATCGAGTTCAAGACCCCGATGCTGTTCGCGATCGGCTTCATCTTCCTGTTCACCGTCGGCGGCGTGACCGGTGTCGTGTTGTCGAATGCGGGGGTGGACACGGTGCTTCACGACACCTATTACGTTGTGGCGCACTTCCACTACGTGCTGTCGCTGGGCGCGCTGTTCGCCATCTTCGCCGGGTTCTACTACTGGATCGGCAAGATGTCGGGCCGGCAGTATCCCGAGACGCTGGGCAAGATCCACTTCTGGCTCACCTTCATCGGCGTGAACCTGACCTTCTTCCCGATGCACTTCCTGGGGCTGGCCGGCATGCCGCGCCGTATCCCCGACTATCCGGACGTGTATGCGGGCTGGAACCACGTCGCCTCGATGGGTGCCTATATCTCGGGCTTCGCCGCGCTGTTCTTCATCTTCGTGGTGTTCCGCACGTTGACCGCCGGTCAGAAGTGCGCCGACAATCCGTGGGGCGAGGGTGCGACCACCCTCGAATGGACGGTGACCTCGCCGCCGCCCTTCCACACCTTCGAGGACGGCCTGCCGCGCGTGAAGTGACGGCAGCCTGACCGAGACCGGTCCTTCGGGGCCGTGGGGGGGGGGCGGCACCCCCCCCCCCCCCCCCCCCCCCACCCCCCCCCCCCCCCCCCCCCCCCCCCCCCCCCCCCCCCCCCCCCCCCCCCCCCCCCCCCCCCCCCCCCCCCCCCCC